>JAUMXK010000063.1 GCA_030535295.1 Eubacteriales bacterium
CAACCTAAGTTCCAGTCAGACCTTAAACCTAGAACTTACTTTGGGAATTAACTGGTAAATTTTCTCTTCAATTTGTCCGCTAGAGTGGTTTACAATTTTTTATTTTTCTGTTATAATTTCTATAACATTATGTTGTCTATGATTCATTTCTAAAATTTCTTTTCCCCTTATATTAAAAGGAGGCATTATGTCTATTGATTATTCCAAGTATAAAGTAAATGAATTACGTGAAATTGCCAAAAAAGAATTGGGAATTCAAGATGCCAAAGGATTTTTGAAAAATCAATTGGTCGATTTGTTGATGAAAAATCAAGAAATAAAAGTAAATGCAAAAGATGCAAACGCTGCTAAAGAACAAGCACAGTCTAGGACATTTGAGGAGACTAAAAGTAAGGAAAAAGTGAATAAGGGCAAAGGAAGTGACGAAAAATCACGCTCTGTAAAAACGTATTCGGAAAAAAAAGTTGTTGAAGAGCAGATGAACACCCAAAAAACAGAAGACCGTCGAGAAACGGAAATCAACAAACCAATAGAAGAAATTGAAGAAATCACCCTACCGGAAGAAATTTCCAAACTGGACAGTGGAAATATTGCACATGGACTATTGGAAGTATTACCGGATGGTTTTGGATTTATTCGCAGTGACAATTATATGCCGGGAGATAACGATGTGTATGTTGCACCATCGCAAATCCGACGTTTTCAGCTGCAAACCGGAGATATCATCAGCGGCAGTATTCGAAAGAGTAAAGAGAAAGAAAAATTTCAGGCACTGTTATATGTCAATACTGTCAATGGTCAGCCTGCCAGTGCAGTTATCGGTAGACCGAGATTTGAAGACTTGACACCGATTTTCCCGAATGAGAGAATTTTACTGAAAACCGAGCCGAATAATTATTCTTTGCGACTGCTTGACTTTGTTGCGCCAATCGGAAAAGGGCAAAGAGGAATGCTGGTTTCTCCTCCGAAAGCCGGAAAGACAACCTTGCTGAAAAAAGTAGCCAATGCCATTACTCAAAATCATCCGGAAATCAATTTAATTGTCCTATTAATTGATGAAAGACCGGAAGAAGTGACGGATATCATGCGCTCGATTCATGGCAAAAAAGTAGAAGTCATTCATTCTACCTTTGATGAACTACCCGAACATCATAAAAGAGTTGCCGAAATGGTTTTGGCAAGAGCGCAAAGAATGGTGGAGCAAAAAGAAGATGTGGTCATTTTACTTGACAGCATTACCAGGCTGGCTAGAGCTTACAATTTGATTATTCCATCCAGTGGGCGCACCTTATCGGGCGGACTTGATCCGGCAGCACTTTATATGCCAAAGAAATTTTTTGGTGCTGCCAGAAACATCGAAGAAGGTGGAAGTCTGACAATTCTGGCCACAGCCTTGGTTGACACCGGCTCCAAGATGGATGATGTTATTTTTGAAGAATTTAAAGGTACAGGCAATATGGAAGTGGTACTCGATAGAAAATTGCAAGAAAAAAATATCTTTCCGGCAATTGATATCACCAAGTCCGGCACAAGGCGGGATGATTTATTGTATTCGGAAAGTGAAAGAGAAGCCATCGCCAAACTTCGCCGGATGACAAACAATATGCGTTCGGAAGATGTGATTGAAAGCATTTTAAGAACTTTTGCAACTACAAAATCAAATGAAGAATATTATAAACGATTATTGGAAATGTAGATTTTAAACAGAAGTGAATAAAATATTCCGAAATTTTATAAAATCCCGGAAAAACCATTGCATTTCCAAAACACTTGTGTTACAATCAAAAGAACAAATGTTCGCATATCGTTTAGAATAAAAAATAGAAAAGAAAGGAAAAAAAATGGCAGAGAAAAAGAAAACAGCTCCCAAGGTAGAAAGAAAACTGGGAGATGAAAGAGAAAAGGCTTTGGAAGCAGCCATTGCTCAAATAGAAAAAACTTATGGAAAAGGCGCTATTATGCGTCTGGGAGATGAAGCCGCAAAGAAAAATGTCAAGACCATGCCGACCGGTTCTTTGAGCTTGGATATCGCATTGGGCGCAGGCGGAATTCCTGTAGGCAGAATTATTGAAGTATATGGACCGGAATCTTCCGGTAAAACAACCGTTGCCTTGCACATGGTAGCAGAAGTACAAAAGGCCGGAGGAATTGCAGGTTTTATTGATGCCGAGCATGCGCTTGATCCCAAATATGCCAAAGCAATTGGGGTAGACATTGAAAATCTATATATTTCTCAACCGGATAACGGCGAGCAGGCCCTTGAAATTACTGAAACCATGGTTCGCTCCGGAGCGGTCAATATTGTTGTTGTCGACTCTGTTGCTGCCTTAGTTCCGAAAGCAGAAATTGAAGGTGAAATGGGAGATACCCACGTGGGCTTGCAGGCTCGTTTGATGAGTCAGGCACTTCGTAAGTTGACAGCCATCGTCAATAAATCGGAATGTACGGTTATCTTTATCAACCAATTACGAGAAAAAGTCGGTGTGATGTTCGGGAGTCCGGAAACCACTCCCGGTGGTAGAGCACTGAAATTCTATTCATCCGTTCGTTTGGATGTTCGTAGAGTAGACTCTTTGAAACAAAGTACGGATTTCGTAGGAAACAGAGTTCGAGTGAAAGTCGTGAAAAACAAGATTGCACCTCCGTTTAAGCAGGTTGAATTCGACATTATGTTCGGGAAGGGAATTTCCGTGGAAGGAGATATTTTGGATTTGGCTACGGAAGTTAATATTGTTAAAAAATCCGGAGCATGGTTCTCCTACGGTGAAGAACGTCTGGGACAAGGCCGGGAAAATGCGAAAGATTTCCTGAAGGATAATCCGGAATTATTAAAGGAAATCAGTGACAAGGTTAGAGCTCATTTTGAAATCGAAAATCATTCCTTGCCATCAGTGTCCGAAGAAGAGGAAACGGAAGTGAATTTAGACGAAAAATAGGAGCGAAAAATCAATGAACAATTATACATTAGAAACCCTGTCCGGAAATCATAGAATTGTTTTGGCAGGAGGCTGTTTTTGGGGAACGGAAAGATACCTGGAACAGTTGCCGGGAGTAGTTCGAACTTTTGTCGGCTATGCAAACGGTCATGCAGACAATCCTACTTATGAAATGGTGTGCAGCGAAGAAACCGGTTATGCAGAGGCGGTTTATGTGGAATATAATCCAAATCAAATAGAATTGAAATATTTGTTGCAGTACTTTTTCAAAACCATCAACCCAACCATGAGGAATCGTCAAGGCAATGATTTTGGTCACCAGTACCGTTCGGGAATTTACTATTTTGACCCGATGGAAGTGCCGGTAATAAAAGGTTTTATTGAAGAAGAACAAAAGAACTACACCAGAAAAATTCAGACAGAAGTTCAGGCATTTCGCAATATGTATCCTGCCGAGGAATATCATCAAAAGTATTTACAGAAGAACCCAAACGGATATTGCCATGTAAGGTTTGATTCTTTACCGGATGCAGATGTGAAATTGGTAGATGATAAGAAAAATACGGTCGTTAGTCCTCTGTGGGCGAATTATAGTGTGCCGAAGGAAGAGAATCTGAAAAGCTTATCTGAATTATCCTATCAAGTGACACAGCAAAAGGCAACCGAAAGACCATATAGCAGTAAATACGATCAGGAATTCTCGGAAGGAATTTATGTTGACATCACCAATGGACAACCGCTATTTTCATCCAAGGATAAGTTTGATGCCGGTTGTGGTTGGCCAAGTTTTACCAAACCGATTGAGAATGCCTTGATTCACGAGGAAATGGACACCTCTCACGGAATGATTCGAACAGAAGTATTGTCGGAGCTGTCCGGCTCTCATTTAGGACATGTCTTTCCGGACGGCCCGAACAACGGCTTACGCTATTGTATCAATGGTGCATCCCTTCGTTTTATAGCGAAAGATAAAATGGAAAAAGAAGGATATGGCTATTTATTATCTCTTTTTGAGTAGTAATCGTTTTACATTATAAAAAAGCAATAATAGGAACTGTGGCAAGGAGAAAGTAAATTTCCCCTTGCCACAGTTCTTTTTATCGCTTTTCATATTTTATTTCAACTATTATGCTATTATTTTATTTCTACTGGCTACTATGGCTGGATATTCTAACTTTCCTAAACTCAAAGACTTATTTCGTTTATTAACTTCCTAGGAATGCACCATTTGATTGACTCTACTGTTTCGGATAGATATCCTTATGTTGCAGACGATCCAGTCTAAGGGCAATGGAAGTCGGATTCAAAGCATTGACAATTAATATACCAAGGGCAATGGCTGCTGCGGTTTGCATGGTAGAAAAAAAATAGGTAATGGCATTGGTGTAATCGGAAATAACCGCAGAATAAAGAATATTATACATACCGGCTCCCGGAACAATCGGAAAAATAGCAATAATTTGAAAGGCCGTCACCGGTTTTTTCCGAACCCGGCTAAGCAGCACCGAAGAGGCACTGACAAAAAGAGAGGCCATAAAAGTAGCTGAAAAAACACTCAGGCCAAAGTGACCGGTAAGCAGGAAAACCGCCCATCCACCTGCTCCCAGAAGTGCCGGTAAAAGAAGTTCCGATTTGCTGGAACGAAATAAAATACCTGCAAAATAAGTAGCCACAAAAGCCGCCAAGATTTGAACCATATAATTCATATCAGACCTCCTGCTAAATAGTAAATTTTCAGGGCAAAACCGACACCTGTAGCAATTAAAGCTGCAATAATAAAAGCATCGGCTGCACGGGAAACTCCCGAAACCAAGTCGCCGTTAATAATATCTCGAATTCCTGTGGTAATAGCAACTCCCGGTACCAGAGGCATAATGCCGCCAATAATGATAAGATCCAAATTGTCACCGATACCGACAAAACGATTGAGAAAGATAGATAAGAAACCGATAATGAAACCGCCGATTAAAAGTTGAAAAAATTTGGATGTATTGGTCTTTTCCAAAAAATAATTGGCAATTCCAAGTCCCAATCCTGCTATCAAAGCGGCCAAAGCGTCATAAAAAGTGCCTCCGAATACCAGCGAAAAAGCGGAAGCTGTCAATGTAACTGCAACAATCATTTGCCAATTGGCATATTCTACACAATTTTTTAAATGCTCCAAACACATGACAGCTTCATCCAAATCAATCTCATCACTACAAAATAAACGGGAGATTTGATTGGCTTCCACGATTTTATTCATATTGTTGGTACGCATACTGACACGTCGAATATAGCTTAATGGTAATTCAGAGTTTTCGGTAGAGGAAGACATGGTAGTGAAAATACCGGTAGGCGTAACAAAAGCCTCTACATATTGATAGTTTGATTTGGCCAGAATACGACGCATCGTATCTTCCACTCGAAAGGTTTCTGCACCGCTGCTAAGCATCAATTCACCCAAATCCAAAGCAAATTGAAATAGTTTCTTATGATTCATAATGTTCTCCTTAAATAAACAACCATGCAACTGTTTTGCAGTTTAGCTTCCCACATAGAGTGTCCCTCAGAAGAATGAGTCGATATTTTCGGTTCCAATGGAGTTATCTCGTTCCTACCGAATCGAAAAGACGCTTCCCGGAAATATAGAAAATTGATTTAAGTAGTGGTGTTGCAAGTATTTTTTGCAAAACAGATTGTCTCAGAATATGAAATTTATTTTATCACAAGATAATCCTATTGCAAAGAAAAAGATACATTTCATCCTCATATTATACCATTTTACCATTCCAAACCTATTCCGAACCTATCGGAAATACTTTTCGGCTTTTATTTTGACTCCGATTGCTATGCGACTATAACGGCTTTTACAGGAAAAAATCATTGTTTTTTAATATTAGGTATGTTAAAATATTGAAAAGCATATCTCATTTCTTTTCCCCAAAATAAGCAGAATAACTTGAGAACTTAGGCTCTTGAAAAGCCTGATTTTGTTTGTCATTGGAGGAAAAAAATGTTGCAGTTATTGGAAACGGAAAAACCTTATGAAAAATTATCTCGATTTGGAGCACAAAGATTGACGGATGTTGAGCTTTTGGCTATTATATTGAGAACGGGAACCCGAGAAAAATCCCCTCTTGATTTGGCCAGAGAAATCCTTCAAAATAGCTCCGGCCTTCGAGGTATCAGCCACTTATGCTTGGCGGAATTACAAAAAATAAAGGGTATCGGAAAAGTCAAGGCAATTCAATTGAAAGCAGTGATTGAAATCGCTAAGCGGTTTCACAAGGAGGGTGGAAAAGTCTTATATCAAATTGACTCTCCCAAAAGTATTGCAGATTACTATATGGAAGAAATGTGTGAACTTAAGCAGGAGCATTTCAAAGTCATTCTGCTCAATACCAGAAATGAAATCATTGAAGATAAGGATTTATTTATCGGGACAGTCAATCGTTCCTTAGTCAGTCCGAGAGAAGTCTTTGAATATGCTTTGAAAAATTCGGCAGTATCTATTATTTTTATGCACAATCATCCCAGCGGAAATCCTGAACCCTCCAAGGAGGACATTCATTTGACAAAACGCTGTGCTGAGATAGCAAAATTAGTCGATATTGCAATACTGGATCACATAATTATCGGCAGGCAACAGTATGTCAGTCTAAAACAAAGACAATTATTTTAAAAAGGATACGAAAATGAAAGAACCGAAAAAGGTTAAGAATATAATTATAATACTAGGGGTATTGGCATTGATAATGAGTTTTCTGACTTGGGGAAGCAGCAGCTCCGGCTTTGCCGGAAAAGCCATTTCCTTTCTTTTTACTCCCATCCAGAAAATCAGCAATGAAATATCCACCAGACTTGGAAATTCCTGGTCGGGGATGCGTGATGTACAAGAACTGGAAGCGGAAAATGAGCAGTTAAAAAAAGAAATAGATACCCTGCGCTACGAAAAAAAGCTTTTAGAGCAAGAAAAAAACGAGCTCGACCGTTTGCGAGCACTTTATGGCTTCGACAAACGTTTTGCCGATTACCCCAAAACCGGTGCCAGAGTGATTGGCAAAAACCCGGGAAATTGGTATGAAACCTTTATTATTGATAAGGGGGAAAAAGATGGAATGAAAGTAGATATGGTGGTGACATCCGGAAACGGCTTGGTCGGTAAAATCATTCAGGTGCGTCAATCGGATTCTACCGTTATTTCTTTGATTGATGAGCTTTCCGGTATCAGTGCCAAGATTTTGCGAACTTCGGATTTGTGTATTGTGTCCGGCAGCAAAAAACTGGGGCAGGAAGGACAAGCTCTAATTGAACAACTTGCAGAAGACACTCATCTTATTATCGGAGATGAAATTGTGACATCTCACTTGGGGCAGATTTATCCTCCGGGCATCCTAATCGGACAGGTAAAGGATATTGAAGTGAATCCGAATAAATTGTCAAAAACGGCTATTTTAGAACCTGCAGTTGATTTTAAGCATCTGGAAGAAGTATTGGTCATTGTAGGCAATCATGCGGAATCGGAGAACGAAGAATGAAAAAGGTTGGTATTGTAATTTTGTTGATTATCTGCATGTATTTTTTGCAAACTGGCTTATTTACATGGGTTGCAATCAATAATATCAAGCCTAATTTCATCATTGCCGGCATTACTCTGATTGCTTTTTTACGAGGAGAATATTATGGTTTGGCATTTGGTGCTACTTTAGGCTTGTTTATTGATGTCTTTTTTGGCCCGATTATTGGGCCGAATTTCTTTTTATATGGTTGCATCGGCCTTTTGACCGGTAAAACATATTATGTCTTTTCCAAGGAAAATTTTATGTTTCCGTTACTGATTATCGGCCTTGCAGACCTTTGCTATAATTTATCCATCTATATTGTGGGGTACCTTTTCCGTGGGAATACGGATTTCTTTTACTTTTTATTTTGGCTGATGATTCCCGAAATGATATATACCATTTTAGTCGGCTCAATTTTATACCGACCTTTTGTTTTTATTAATCAAAAATTTCTGAATTTAGAAAAGAAAATAGAGGAGAATGAGTACAAATGAATGAAATCTTAAAAAAATTACTCTCCTTAATTACTCATAGAATGGTCATTCTGTTCTTGGTTGTTTGCTTTGCTTTCAGCATTCTGGTGGCAAGGCTATTTCAAATGCAAATCATTAACGGCAAAAAGTTTGATGAAGGCTTTGAATTGATGGTGTTGCGAGAAGTAGCACTAAACGGCAGACGAGGCAATATCTATGACAGAAACGGCAATGCTCTGACAGAAAACGAAATCGCTTACAGTATCACTTATGATGCCGGTGTGTATACCGAAGATTTGCTGAATGATTTGCTGGCCTTTTCCAGGATATTGATTCGTAACGGAGATTTACTCAATATTGAATTTCCGATATATTTGGACGAAAATCAATCCTTTCGTTTTAAGGAAGATTTGTCCAAGACACAAAAGCACCGTTTCATTGATGACTTGAAGTTTGACGAAAATATTTCAGCCGCAGAAGCAATCAATGCTATGGCCAAGAGATGGTTTTCGGACAGTTACAAAGACAAAACCGAATATTTGAAACGTTTTGAAGCGATGACAAAGCTGGAAGAACTGTATGTTATCAGCCTGCGTTATGCGATATGGGCAAAGGGCTATTACAAATTTATTCCGGAAAAGATTGCCCGCAATATCAAAACCGAAACTTTGGCAGAAATTCAGGAAAACCGTGAAAAATTACCGGGCTTTCAAATTGTCGAAGATTACAATCGAATTTACTACTATCCGGAATATTTTTCGCATATTATCGGCTATATCGGCTCTATAAACGAAGAAACCTTCAAGGAATACGAAGAATATGGTTATAGCCGAGAAGACCGAGTAGGCAGAATCGGCATTGAAAAAAGTATGGAATTGATGCTGCATGGTACAAAAGGTTATCAAACGGTAGAAGTGGACAGTTTAGGAAGAATTAAAAAAGTACTGAAAACCGAAGAGGCAAAGGGCGGTAAAAATATTTTCCTAACAATTGATAAAGATTTACAAATCGAGGTACAAGATATCTTGGTCAAACAATTGGCCAATATCATTCAATCTCGTTTGGTGCTTCGTCCGGGGAGAGATCCGCAAAAATATGCATTATTAAAGGATGCCTATATCAATCTGGTAGACAACAATACCATCCGCTTACTGGAGCTTATGAGTGTAGAGGAAAATCCGGATAAAAAAGACGAAAATTATTATCAGCTTTCTCTAAAGAAAGCCACTGAAAAGTATAAAGAAAAAAGGCTTGAGAAAATCAAAAAGATTCTGGATGTTTCAGACGCTGCCGCCAATGAAGATTTGAGGGATTTTTTATCCTATTATTTAGAAAATCTTGTACATGACGGTATTTTAAGTAAGGAATACCAAAAGACAACCGGTTATGAAGACTACGAAAAAAATGCCATCAGTTTTAAAGGCTTATTGGAATTTTATTTTAAAGACGGTTTTATATCCGCTGAATACGAATATCCTCAAGTCGTAAATGAAATGATTTTAGAGAAATACTCGCAAAATTACACTTTTGATAAAAAAATATTCATGGAAATGTTGGATAAGGAATTGCTGCCTTATCGGGATTTATCAATGCTTTTAATCGAACAAAAAATCGTTGATGTCAGCGAAGATACCCAAAAAGCTGTTAAATCCGGTAGAATTCACGCTCTTGATTTTATGAAAAACCTGATTTTAGAATTAAAAATAATGCCGGCACAAGTTGCTCTTGACCCTTGCACGGCTTCTGCCATTGTAACAGATGTGCATACCGGTGAAGTACTGGCTATGGCCAGCTATCCAAGCTATGACAATAATCGCCTTGTCAATCAATTTGATAATGAATACTACAGACAACTCTTGAGCGATAAATCAAATCCTCTTTATCCGACAGCTACACAAGGCAGGACCGCTCCGGGTTCGACTTTTAAGGTATTATCCGCCATTGCCGGATTGGAAGAAGGGGTAATCAGTAAACATTCTTATCTGCCTTGCTCCGGTGTATTTACCAAGCTCAATCCGAATATCAAGTGCTGGATTGGTTCTTTGGGAGGAAGTCATGGTAGCATTCCTGTTCGCAGAGCAATTGCTGTCAGCTGTAACTCCTTCTTCAATGAAGTAGGCTACCGCTTTGCCACGCAAAAAGGTGTTTATGATGCGGCAGCCGGCGATGAAACCTTGCGCAAGTACACCAATATGTTCGGGCTTTCGACTGCCTCCGGAATTGAACTGCCGGAAGCTCTACCGATTCCTCCGGGAAGTTTAAATCCGGCTGATCATATTGCCAATCCGGCTACTGCAGCCATGGGACAAGAGCAAAATGCTTATGCCATTGTCCATCTTGCCAGATATATGAACACAGTAGGCAGCAAGGGTACTTTACACAAATTAACTTTAATTCATCAAATTAATGATGCGGATGGTTCTATTTACTACAAGCAAATTCCAAAAGTGGAAATGGAAACCGGAGTTGCAGAATCTACATTTGATGCGGTTTATGAAGGAATGCGTGATGTAAACTTTGGTCCGCAAGGAACCGGTGCAAGAATTTTCAGCGGTTTTCCAATCGAAGTCGGCGGAAAGACTGGTACGGCACAACAGACCAAGAACCGTCCGGATCACTCGGTCTATGTTTCCTTAGCTCCGATGTCCAATCCGGAAACGGCAGTGGTAGTATCCATTCCTTTCGGAAGTAATCCGAAAGTCAATACCGCAAGCATCGCCAAGGACATCTACGCATATTACTACGAGCTAAACAGAGAACATGGTGAGCAGGCAGCAATCTTAGAAAATTGATTTTACTTCAAATTGAAGCCAAATAAAGAAATGTGAAAAACATGGAATTCAAAGTTTTTTTAAAAACAGCTATACAAAGTAAAATTTTTTTTGTATAATGAATCTGAGCTTTGAAATTATTTCGTTATATTTCAAAATATAAAAGCAAAAAGTTGTCAAACCGGTGTCCGACCAAAAAGACAACATGGAAATGGTTTGTGAAAGAGAGGATAACATGGTACAAGAGGCAGTCTCTATAAAGGGAACTCAGGATGGCCTAACGATTCAGGTAAGCGAAAATGCAGCATTATCGGATATGCTGACAAGCTTGCAGCAAAAATTGATAGATGCCAAAGGGTATTTTGATAATACTAAGTTGAAGCTGAATTTCTCCGGGAAAAAGCTGTCCAATATTGAAATGCACGAATTGCTTGAAATTATCCGAAAAAATTCAAAAATGGAAATTGTTTCCGTGTCGGATCAAACAGCTGAAAATATTTCCGGCAAATCTTATGCCCGAATTACCCAAGATGATGTAAAGCTCAAGACCAAGATTGTGGAGCTGACAACCATACTGGAAGAAGCTCAGAAGAAGGCAGCTTTTTTTCACAATGGAACACTTCGTTCCGGGCAAAGCATAGTTTCAGATGAGGCGGTCATTATCTTAGGTGACGTAAAAAACGGAGCTGTAGTAAATGCCGGCGGAAGTGTTATCGTATTAGGGAAGTTAAAGGGTGTTATCAATGCCGGATTGAAAGGCAAGAAGAACAGTTTTATCTTCGCACTGGAAATGGATCCGACCTTACTGCAAATCAGCGGTGTTTATGGTCGGTTCGGTGAAAATCAGGGAGTTGACTTGGAACCGATGGTGGCCTATGTTCATTTGGAGCAAATTGCGATTGAGCCAATATCCAATAGTATCAATAAGGATTTGGAAATATAGTATAAGGAGTAGAAAATGAGTGAAGTAATAGTAGTAACCTCCGGAAAAGGAGGCGTAGGAAAGACAACAACTTCTGCCAACATTGGTGCAGGACTTGCACTTAGCGGCAAAAAAGTGGTATTGGTGGATGCGGATATCGGATTGCGTAATCTTGATGTTATATTAGGACTGGAAAATCGTATTGTATTTAATCTTGTGGATGCTATCGAAGGCAGATGTCGTGTAGCACAGGCATTGATTCGGGATAAGAAAAATCCGAATCTCTATCTTTTGCCGGCAGCCCAAACCAGAGATAAAGATGCTGTAAATCCGGAACAGATGAAGGCGTTGACAGATGAATTAAGAGAAGAATTTGACTATATCATTATTGACTCTCCTGCCGGTATTGAGCAAGGATTCAAAAACTCCATTTCTTCAGCCGATAGAGCCGTGATTGTAGTTACTCCTGAGGTTTCTTCCGTGCGAGATGCGGATAGAATCATCGGTCTTTTGGAAGCCAATGAAATAAAAAACAATCGTTTAGTGGTCAATCGTCTGCGCCCGGATATGGTCAAAGCAGGCAGAATGATGTCGGTGGATGATGTCATTGAAATCCTGGCAATTGATTTAATCGGTATTGTGCCGGATGACGAGAACATTGTTGATTCCGCTAACAGAGGTGAGCCTGTCGTAATGAAAACCGACAACTCTTTGGCAGGAAAGGCCTATTTAAATATTGCCCAAAGAATTATGGGAAATGAAGTGGAATATTTAAACTTACTTGAGCAACCTAGCTTTTTCAAACGAATTATGAAGGCATTTAAGGGAAATTAGGAGGTGCAAGCATGGGTTTAATGGATTTTTTTAAAAAGAAGGAATCCTCAAAAAATATTGCCAAAGATAGATTGAAATTAGTTTTAGTTCATGACCGTGCAGATTCCAATACGGAATTATTGGAAATGATACGTGCAGATATCTTGGAAGTAATAAAGAAGTATATGGATTATGATGAGGAGGAAATGGATATCAAAATTTCAACAACCGAATCTGATACATCCAATTCACCGGTACCAGCATTGTTTGCGAATATTCCGATTCGCAACATACATAAGCCCAGATAATGTTTAAACGGTATCAATGGAAACGCTTTGACTGGGTATCATTGTTGATTGTGATTGTCATTATTGCCATTGGCATTGTGGCAATCAGTAGTGCGACTTACGGTACAAGTTATTACGTAAAAAGACAGTTACTGGGGTTTGCTTCCGGTTTGGTGTTGCTGATATTTGCTGCATTATTTGATTATAAGTTTATTGCCAAACTTTCACCCTTGATTTATTTGGTGAATATCGGTCTGTTGGTGGCTGTGATGAAATTCGGTGCCGAGAAATTTGGCGGTACTCGTTGGCTTCAAATCGGTAGTTTTCAAATTCAACCTTCCGAATTTGGAAAGTTGTTTATGATAATTGTTTTAGCAAAATATTTCAGTTTATTGAAAGACAAGATAAACAATCCGTTTGTTATTTTAGGCTCTTTGGGATTAATCGGAGTACCTTTCCTTCTAGTCTTAAAGCAACCGGATTTATCCACCAGTTTTATTTTCATCGTACTTTTCGTAGCTATGATTTATGGTGCCAAAATCAGTTATAAGTATATTGCAGCAGCATTTGCCATTGTCATTCCGACTTTTATTTTGGTCTTTCAATATATTCAAAGACCGGATCAAAAGTTATTGAATGACCATCAATATGATAGAATTATGGCTATGTTGCATCCGGAGCAGTTTCCGGATAAATATTATCAGACAATCAATTCTATGCAGGCTATCGGTTCCGGCCAGTTTAGCGGAAAAGGGCTTTATCTTGGAAAATTACATCAATACAACTATTTGCCGGTTCCGGAATCCGATTTTATCTTTAGTATCATTGGAGAAGAATTCGGTTTTATCGGTTGTGTCATTTTACTGGTACTATTTTTCTTATTGTTGGCTCGCATCCTGCTGATTGTAAAAGATAGTCCGGACATGACGGGTAGATTAATCGGTATGGGCTATGTCGGTATGCTTACAGCTCAAATATTTATTAATATTGGTGTAACGACAGGAATCATGCCGAATACAGGATTACCTTTGCCTTATGTAAGCTATGGTATCAGTTCGTTGTGGAGCAATATGATGATTATGGGGTTAATTTTAAATATCAGTATGCAACGGACAACAGAGCTTATGAGAAGAAAAGGGGAATTTGAGGTATATTAGTGTTTTAAGAGAGAAAGAAGGGAAGCAAAATGAGGATTGGATTAGTTGCTCATAATTCAAAGAAAAAGTTGATGCAAAATTTTTGTATTGCCTATCGCAATATATTGCATAAACATGAATTGTATAGTACAGGTACCACCGGTCGTTTGATTGAGGATGTGACCAATTTGTCTGTGCACAAATACTTGGCAGGACACTTAGGCGGAGAACAACAATTGAGTTCCAGGATATCGCATAATGAAATTGATATGGTTATTTTCTTACGAGATCCTGTTACCAAACAATTGCATGAGCCGGATGTATCGACCATTGTATCTATGTGTGATATGCATAATATACCGGTTGCAACGAATTTGGCAACCGCCGAACTCTTGATTAAAGCACTGGAGCGTGGAGATTTGGAGTGGCGTGAAATCATTCACTAAGATATTCTCTAAAATTGATAAAGTATTTGAATGATAAAATGAAAATAAAAATAGGGTTTGCAAACGGAGAGGTTCGAACGCCCTATTTTGGAATCTTTGTCAATAGTTGGGGTGGGTTTCTCTGAAACCTGCTCCGTTTTTGTGTTTCAGAGCCTTTTTATTTTGGGTAAAACAATGGGGTTTGCAGAAAATCGCAAACCCCAACTTCTATCATAATTTTTATTTTTTCTCGATTTGTTCAAATTCTTTGAACGCTTCCGGTAATTTATCAGCAGAGCAGCCAATACCTAAAGTAATATTGACATCAAATTTTTTGGAAATTAATTTTAATTTTTCCACTAAGCCTTCAGGATTATCAATTTGATTTAAATTGGCAAGTTTCAGAAGTCCATCTACATAAATATCGCTGATGTCACTATCACGAGCTAAGATTCCACAAATGAATCCGAAGAATTCGTGATGATTGTCCAATGGGAAATCAGATGTGTTGATATAACGGATTTGATGCTTTAAAGAATACATGTGAGAGCCATCGCCATCTACAAAAACGATATGACCTTTGGTTACATCCAAGTTTTCATTTGCCAAAGCGATTAAGTTTTTGCTTTTTCCTTCACCGGCTGCTGCTGTAACTACTCTTATCATGATAAAGTACCTCCTGGTTTGTCATATATAAAATATTAGTTTCAACGTTTCTTACGATTGTATCAAAAAGTTGATTACTATATATATTCTCCAAAAATATACGATTTCCTTTTTCTATTTTAGAAAAAAAGACAAGAAATTCATCAAAGGAAGAGAGGATAAGAGATAAAGTCTAAAAAGAATCTCCTCTCACAGATTTATTTATTGTATAAAGTCTGAATATAGTGATACAAGATTTCAACCGCTTCATCAATTTCCAACTCACCGGTATTTAGGCATAAGTGATAATTGGCCGGAATACCCCATTTTTGGTCGGTATAAAATTCATAATATTTTGCTCTTTGTTTATCGACAAAGAGAACACGCTTTTTCATATCCTCATAAGACAATGCCTCTTCCAAATCCATTTTAGACAAATCCAATTTCCGCTTTACTTTGGCCTCCAAAGGTGCATAGACAAAGAAATTAATCGGCTTTAAATCCTGTAAAACATAATCCGCACAACGTCCGACAATCACACAAGGCCCTTTTTCTGCAATTTTCTGCAAGACTTTACTGATAGAAAAAAAGACTTTGTCGGTAGTGATTTGCGGATAAAAAGAAGTATGCCCGCTGCCGTAATATGGACCGTTTAATAAACTTGGAACCTGTTCTTCATTTTCTTTTAAATAAGAAACGGAGTAGGAACTGTTTTCTTCCACCAGCTGCAATATTGATTTATCATAAAATGGAATATTGAGTTTCTCTGCCAGACGCTTTCCGATTTCGTGACCGCCGCTTCCGAACTGACGACTGATAGTAATAATTTTGTTCATAGCTATCTCCTCCTGCCAGACCTTAGAATAAACACAAAGATGATTTTCAAAAGACAGTTCGCAAATAAAATGCATATAAAAAACGCTTCCGCAACGGAAGCGTTTTGAGTGGAGATAAGGGGACTTGAACCCCTGGCCTCTTGAATGCCATTCAAGCGCGCTCCCAGCTGCGCCATACCCCCATGGATATTTATTTCTATGCAATTAAAATAGCATATTCTGAGAAAAATGTCAAGCCACAACTCAACTTTTACACGCAAACCAACGCAAACTTTTTTCCGTTCCTCAAATCCTCAGGTAAATTTTCAAAGTAAGTTCTAGTAGGGCTAGAAGTTGCACTAAGTTTGAG
>JAUMXK010000064.1 GCA_030535295.1 Eubacteriales bacterium
AAACTTAGTGCAACTTCTAGCCCTACTAGAACTTACTTTGAAAATTTACCAAATACATTTACAATCCGCCATCCATGGTTTAGTATATTATAGAAGTTTTCCAGCTTTAATCTAAATTACCGGTTTTGCAGGTGAAAATTCAAATGATTCCAAAAAAGTGACAACAGCAGAAAATCGAATATAACTTTTTTATTGTCACAAATCCTTCCCTTTTTTTGTTATAAGGGTACAGTCGACTGATAAAAAAACCAAAGAAAGGAGTTTGTATGATACCCGAAGACATTGGACATCGCTTTCAAAACGGCGGCGAGCCGGAACTTGAAGAAGTCATCGACCTCTTTGCCGATAAGCTGCTTCGTTATGCAAATACCATCCTTTGCGATTATCAAGATGCCGAAAATGTAGTGCAAGATACTTTTTTATCTGCTTTTGAAAATCGCAGTTCTTTTGACGGACACAATTTATCCGGCTGGCTTTATAAAATAACCTATCACAAAAGCCTAAATCAACTGAAGAAACGAAAGTTGCTTTGGTTTCGTGAAATCAGTATCAATGAAACCGTTACTATGATGGGCATTGCAGTAGATGACAGAGAGTTTGACGAGTTTAGCTTCCAAACATTTAATGCCTTAAAAAAATTAAAGCCAAAAGAAAGAGCCTTGCTACACGCAAGAATTATAGAAAACCTAAGTTATCAGGAACTTGCCTATACCACCGGCGATTCCGAAGCTACTCTAAGAAAACGATACGAAAGAGCCAAAAATAAAATGATAACTTATCTGAACCAAGAATCTCCACGAAAGGAGCAAAGCCATGAATTATCTTGATCACGAGGAACAAAATATCAAAGACCGATTAAACAGTCTATCCGTTGACTCGGAACATTTCAAAGAAAAAATGAAAAAAAGACTTGCCGGCGAGCCAAAACAAATCAATGCCTATCGGTATCGGCGCAAAAGAACTTTTGCCGCTTTACTTGCATTCTTTTTAGTTCTTGGAAGTACGGCAATCGCAGCAAAGTTTGGAACTTTCGGCTGGCTAATGGAAACTTTTCATCCAAGCTATCAGGCAGTTACCGAGCCGGTAGAGGCCTTTAGCGAAGATAACGGTATCCGTCTGGAAATCATTGGTGCCCAAAAATATCAAAACACCGCTGTGGTCTACCTGTCCATAAGCGATACCACCGGAAAAAAACGCCTAACGGAAAAAAGCGATTTTTCCGACACCTTTCAAGTTGCTACGGTAACCGGCAAAGAAAAATCCTCACAAACAGAGAATAACCTTTCTTCTTTTACCTTGAGTAAAAAGCTCTTGTTTTTTGATACCGAAAGCAATACTCTTTATTATGAGTTTTATATCAATGCTGACGGCAACTCTCCTTTGGCAGATCATCTGCAAATCGGAGCAAAGATTATCAATTTTGATTACAAGGAACATAGCGGTGAAATCGCCTTAAACACTTTGAATTTGATAGAGAATAATCCGATTGCCTTAAAACCGGAGCACATCCTTTCCTCCGGATGGAGTAAAGAAGAAACGAAAGAGAGTCCGCTGGCACTTTCTTTTGATAATCCGGTACCGCTACACGAAACCCAAAAGGATGTTAAACTTTGTAATATCGGCATGATTGACGATAAGCTGCACTTACAAATCAAGTACCCTTTTTACGAGGAATTCGGCAGTCAGTACCATACCTTCTATCTTGTCGACGAAAAGGGCAACAAAATAGATGACGAAGGTCATTTTTCTTTCCTGACGGATGAAAGCGGCAAGGTCGTAACACTTAGCGAAGCCAATGTCCACGAAAAAGGGAACTATCGCCATAATGAGTATTTCTTTTCTGTGGATCCTGCTCGGCTGTCCGGCTATAAACTCCTCTATTCCTTTGATGTTGTCACAGGAACGGAAGGAAATTGGAAAGTTGCAGCAAATCTATCTGACAGCAAGAATCAAATGAAAACTGTAACGACTACCGCCAAAATAGATAGCCACACCTTTACAAACTTTATCATTACTCCTCTGGGTGTGGAATCCTACGGAAACTATGAGGGTGAGTTCTCCACTATGCCGGAAATGCAACTTTCTTTGGAAACTTCAAGCGGATTGTTGCCAACTCTAACCGGTAGCGGCAGCTGGCAAAACCAAAAGTTTTACCATCATTGGCGTGCTGAAAAACCGATTAATGTGGACGAGATTATAGCCATTCACATTAACGGACAGCGTATTCCGCTTCCATAAAGCTATACTAAGACAAAGTTTTCTTGAACGAAAGTCAATGAAATCATAAGAATAGGGTGGGTTCTCTAGAATCCCACCCTATTTATTGCCAAAACCAAACAAGCTAAAAAGAGCAGCTATGATTTCTCATATCTGCTCTTTCGGTTACTTACTTTGCATAATTAACAGCTCTTGTCTCACGGATTAAGTTAATCTTAATTTGTCCCGGATAATCAAGCTCTTCTTCAATTTTCTTTGCCACTTCTCGTGATAATAACACCAATTTGTCGTCTGAAACTTTTTCTGGCACTACCATGACACGCACTTCTCTACCGGCTTGAATAGCAAATGACTTATCAACGCCTTCAAAACCATCGGCGATTTCTTCCAGTTTGGTCAAGCGGGTGACATAAGACTCCAATGTCTCTCTTCTTGCACCCGGACGAGCAGCACTAATCGTGTCTGCCGCCTGCACAATAACTGCAATATCGGTTTCCGGCTCTACGTCATTATGGTGGGCATGGACTGCATTAATAACAATCTTATTTTCTTTGTACTTCTTACAAAGATTCACACCAATTTCCACATGAGAACCTTCTGTTTCATGGTCAATGGCCTTACCGATATCATGCAACAGCCCTGCTCTTTTGGCGAGCTTTACGTCTGCACCCAACTCATGAGCAATCAAACCGCATAAAATCGCAACTTCCACCGAATGCTTCAATACATTTTGACCATAACTGGTTCTGTACTTCATTCTTCCCAAAATCTTAATCAAATCAGGATGAATTCCGTGCACCCCTGCATCCATTACTGCATTTTCACCTGCTTCACGAATCGACTCATCAACTTCTTTTTTAGCCTTTTCGACCATTTCTTCGATGCGAGCCGGATGGATTCTGCCATCCACAATCAATTTTTCTAAGGCGATTCTGGCAATATCTCTGCGCATAGGATCAAATCCGGAAAGGATAACCGCTTCCGGAGTATCATCAATGATGAAATCTACTCCGGTCAGTGTTTCCAACGCACGAATATTTCTACCTTCTCTTCCGATGATACGTCCTTTCATTTCATCATTTGGCAGGTTTACTACCGAAACAGTAGATTCTGCCACATAATCGGATGCACATCTTTGAACCGCTGTCGACAAAATTTCTTTTGCTCTTTTGTTCGATTCTTCTTTTACCTTGGTTTCGTATTCCTTGATAATAATCGCTGACTCATGTTGAACCTCTTCCCTTACCTGTTGCAACAGGTATTCTTTTGCTTGTTCAACCGACAAACTGGAAATTTTTTCCAGTTCGGATAGATGTTGTGCTTTGAGCTCTTCCACCTCTTGCTTGGCGTTCTTCAAAGAATTTTCCCTGTCTGCCAAAGACTGCTCTTTTCTTTCAAAATCAGCAGCTTTCTTGTCCAAAGATTCTTCCTTTTGAACCACACGCTTTTCAAGTCTGGATAACTCATTACGTCTTTCTTTCACTTCTTGTTCTAATTCATTTTTTAGTTTAAAGGTTTCTTCTTTTACCGCAATACCGGCTTCACGCTTCACACTTTCCGCTTCCTTAATCGCTTCATCCACGATGGAACGGGCTCTTTGTTCTGCATTGCCATATTGCTCTTCCGCAACCTTTTTGCGATGGTTAATGCCCATCTTATATGAAATAACATTAGTGATGATAACGAGAAGTAATGCTACTATTATGCCAATCATTAATTCTTGCGGCATTTTCACAAACCTCCTCATATATTTTGTGTTTAAGCGATTGCTTAATACAATATTTAGTTTATTACGTTTTACTTCTTTTGTCAAGCAAAACACGATTTTTCTTTATTTCTGTTTAAAAAATATCTTCTGAAAGAGATTCCCCCAATGTACTCCGACAAATGCTCCAATGGTCAAAGCAATCAAAGATACAATTCCTGTTAAAGCTATCATACTGACAAGCAAACTGTCAGGTTTTGTGTCGTTCAGTCTCATAAAAATTCCGAAATATGCCCAAGCCATGGCCAAAGGAATACCTACATTTCCCAAAAGAATGACCAAAGTAAACCCTAAGATAATACCGAAAATAAGGGCCAGAACATACCATAATTCAGGGTTGCTCAATTCGCCATTATTTATCTGCACCAATAAGGCAAAAAAATTGACAATGGATGCCACACTAATCCATCCGAAATGGATTCCGTATGCCATTGTAGTCAGGCTAATTTTGTTGCCGATTTTTCGACAAATCAGAAATAATATCACCCAATATACCAAGATGCAAATCACGGAAACGGCAATCATGGACACGGAAAAGAAAATATTCCATGCGATATTGACCGCAAACATAGCCCAAATCAACGGGGAAAGCTTATGAATCAATTGCTGCTTGTCTTCGTCATTCTTTTTCCAAATCCAATAAATCATACTAAGTATCAACAGGCCATAAATCACTCCCCAAATTGAAAATGCAAAGCCAGCCGGAGTAATCATGGTTTGATACTTCTGTGAGATTTCACTTTGCGAAAGACCGCTAATCAAACCGCTTGCTGTCGCATAGTTTACAATCATCGTGCCGACAAAAGCGCCGATATTCAATTTTAATTTTGTATTAAGCGAAAAACTCTTTGTTTTTACTATAAAAAACAGCAGCACCAATACACACAAAATCGAAAACAATAACCAAACCTGCCCTAAAATTCCCATTTTTTACCTCCTAAATAATGAATTCAAACGAAAAAAAGCAATACCACAGGCATGCCCATGATATCGCTTTTGGATTATGAATTTCTGGATTTCCCCATGAAAAAGGAAACAACCGCTACCAAAATAACTGCTCCTAAAATAGACGGAATCAGTGCCATACCGGCTAAGGAAGGCCCCCATTTCCCAAAAAGCGCTTGTCCGATAGACGAACCAACCAGACCTGCAATAATATCAGCAATCACTCCCATTGATTTTCCTTTATTTGTAATTGCACCCGCTATCGCACCAATGATAGCTCCTACAATTAATGACCATATAATTCCCATAGTGGTCTCCTTTCAAATCTATTACTTTTACAAAAGTCAACTCAAATCTCTACGATTTTACGTATTACACACCTCTATTTATTTGAGATTATGAATTGATTTACATTAAGTATAGCATAAATTTTCAGAAAAATCCAGTTTATTTTCGTATTTTTCTTGTCAATACCTTGAATCAGGCTCTCCAAGCAATAATTTCATCACATTTTCTGCACTTTGCTTTCTCAGGCCCTCCTTATCTGTCATCAAAGAATGCCCCTCTACATGCCAACGCATTTGAGAATAATTATGCAAAAAGTTACTGTCCAAGACTCTCGTACCGTATCTCTGATACCACTTCGGATAAAAAAACTTCATATACCGATTCGCCAAGCGAACGGCTTCACTGTTGCTGCTGCCGGAGCGACTGACCGTACCATTGATTTGAACTCCGGGAGGACTGGCATGAACGACCAGAATACTGCCGTCACTACAACTTCCCAGCACGATATAGACATGAGTTTTACTACTCATGATATCTCCCGGTAAGTAATCTCTGACTGCATGGGCAGGTGTGTACTGTCCCCAGCCTCTTTCCGAGAAATTTTTCGCCATTTTTCGGGCATTCATGACATAACCTGCCCCACCGTCTACTCTATGGAGCAAGTTGTATACAGTCCAACCCACATAACCGGAGCAGTCCAATCCGTCGTGTATCTGGTAACGTGTCAGTTCATAATTATAAAATTGATTTTGCCTATCAAAATATACCTGCCAAAGCGGACTGACCCCAATGGACACAGCTTCCACTCCAGCTGCCGTATCCTCTTCGTTCCAACCGCCACCCCAAATATAAAGTGTACTTCCAACCGGCTCCAAGGCAATCTTCAGGAAATCCCAAACACTGTATTCCGGAAGTTGCAGGCTTTCTTCTTCATTGATTGAAAGCGGATAAGCGTAAACATCTCCTATCCCAATGGAAAGTAATATTGTTATCAGCATAAGTATTGTTATCCGTTTTTTCATATTTCCTCCGTTTCCGAAGTCAATTCACTCTATAATTTATAATAATAGTAAAGCATTCCTCTTATAATAAAAATCATCATCAATGTCAGCACCGACAAGACAGAGTACTTTAAGACCTTGGAATTTTTAATCCCAAGCTTACTGAGAAGCGGCCGTACATTAAATATAATATGCACAAATAAAACAACAATAAATAAAATCTGAACTGTAAACACCAGAAAAGTTAAATTATTTCCGATACTTGCTCCACGACCAATCCATGATTTATGCAGGAAAACCAGTCCCAAAAAGACAATACCGGAAAACCTGGTCAACCAGAAATTCAAATTTTGTTTTTTTAATTTTTTACCAATTTCCGCTTTGCTAATGACTTGAGGTATTGCTCGGAAAAATCCGCCATACAAATTGCCTGCCTTTTTCAATGCCTCTATACTGCGCAACTCCGGAACAAACATTTGAATCGTACGAATCGTCACCAATAAAATATGAAGAAACATAAGATAAAAGGCTATTTTCGAAAATTGTGTCCCAAAATTTCCCAGAAATCCAAGGGCACTCATACTCGCCATCAATGCATGAGCAAAAAATAAAACAATCATCAAAAGGATGACTACAGCATTTAATTTCATTATCAATTTCATTTCTTTCCTCGCTTTTAATCTGCCTATCTTTCTTTTCGATTCCTGACAAGCAATAATACTTCCTGATTCTTTCTTATTTGACTTAACTATCACAAAGGGAGCATTACCAAAATGCTCCCTTATATATTATTTCTTCAAAGTACCGACAACCGGTAAGCCTTCCAATTTCTTGACACCATGTGGAGATTTTTGAATCTCTTCACTCAAGTCTTTTCCAGCTTCCAATCCATTGTGCATTCCTTCTTTCCAGCCGTTTAATCCGGATAAGTCATATACAATACCGTCAATGGCAACATAAGCTTCTGCACCGTCTTTCCCGTTATACTTGGCAAGCTCTTCCAGAGTGAACACTCTTTCTTCCATTGTGCCTTCCGCAGTTTCTGCCTTTTCTTCCTGGTTTTCCTTGGTTTCCATGCTCTCTTGTTTCTTAGTCTCTTCTGCCGGTTTATTGCCGGAGCAAGCACTCAGTGCCAAGGTCAAAGCAAGCATTATGGTTAAAATCGATTTCTTTTTCATTTTCTTCCTCCCTTTAACAAAATCCGCACTGTAATATCTTTTGACAGTGCTTGCTAAGTATAATGGAAAGAAAGATACCCGTCAAACAATTTTTTTGATATTTTATAGACAGATTTGTCTATGTTTTCTTCCATGTTTTATAGGAAAACAAAATCAATACAGGGATAATTTCAAGGCGACCGGCAATCATTGCAAAAGTCAGAGCCAACTTGGATAATACAGAAAAACCGGCAAAGGAGCCTGTCGGACCTACTGCATCAAATCCGGGGCCAATATTATTCAAGGTTGCCGCTACCGCTGAAAATGCCGTACTGAAATTGGGTGAATCCAGTGATACAATTAACAAAATACCGGTAAACACAATAATATAAAGCAAAAAATAATTGGATAAGCTTTTCATCAAATCACTATCCACCAATCGACCTTCAAATTTAAAAAGGACAATTCGTTTTGGATTCTTCGACCTTCTGATTTCAGAGACTACCGATTTAACGGCAGTACCGATTCTGGCCACCTTAATACCGCCAGCTGTCGAACCGGCACAACCGCCGATAAACATCAACGCCAGCAGAATCATTTGCGAAAACAACGGCCACAACGCAAAATCAACGGTGGAATAGCCCGTAGTCGTAACAATTGAAGCTACCGTAAAAAAGACATGTCTGACACTCTCTTGAAACGGCATAGCCATGGTATTATATACATTAAAAGATATCACCGTCACGGCAATGGCCACAATCACCAAATACCACTTCAATTCCTCACTTTTGAAAAAGTCTTTGATTTTGCCGATTAAAATTAAATAATATAAATTGAAATTGACACCAAATACCAACATTCCAATTCCGATAATCAATTCAATACTTGCTGAATTATAATGGCCAATGGAACTATTTTTAATCCCAAATCCTCCTGTTCCTGCTGTACCAAAAGCATGAACCACACTGTCAAACAGCGGCATTCCCGCCAAATATAGGGAAATTATAAGAATCAAGGTAAGGCCGATATAAATCTGATAGAGAATCCGAGCCGTATCCCCCAATTTGGATACCAGTTTGCCAAAAACCGGCCCAGGAACTTCCGCTTTCATCAAATAAATGCTGTCCTCTTTCATTTTCGGCATAATGGCAAGTACAAAGACCAGAACTCCCATTCCTCCAATCAAATGAGAAAAAGAACGCCAAAACAAAACCGAGTGCGATAATGCCTCCACATCCGTAGAAACCGTAGCTCCGGTCGTAGTAAAGCCGGAACTGATTTCAAAAAAAGCATCTACCAACGAAGGATATTCGCCTGAAAAATACAAAGGCAGTCCACCCAAAAAACTCATTAAAATCCAAGAAAGCGCTACAATAATAAGACCTTCTTTTGTAAAGAAAGTTCGAATTTTTACCTTTTGCATATTTAGGGCAATTCCCAGTAAAATTATCATTACGGCAGTAATTAAAAATGACAAAATTGTTCTACTGCCCTCCTGATAATATACACCCACTAACACAGGGAGGAACATCAAGCTGCCGACAAATATCAGTAACCTACCTATTACTTTAAATATCATTTGTATATTCATAGTACAATCTCATCCAAATCATTCAAATATTCTTTATGCGAAATAACAATCACTCGATCATGAGGTTTGAGCTGATCATTACCGGTCGGAAAAATTACATGATTGTTTCTATAGATATAAGCAATCAGGATATTTTTCTTCAGTTTTAATTCATAAAGGGGCTTCATGGTCACTTTCGAGCCTTCTTTCACCCGAAATTGCAATGCTTCCACCTGATCGTGAGCAATGCTGTAAAGCGCTTCCACATTGGAACCTTGCGAATTGGACAATGCCCGAACATATTGAAGAATGGTATCAGCGGTAATTCTCTTCGGCGTAATAATAGACTGCAGGCCGACCGAATCCACAATATCCAAAAGCTCGGTACGATTGATTTTGGTCAAAGTTTTCTTGACACCCAATGACTTTGCAACCATGGAAATAATGATATTCTCTTCATCAATACCGGTTACCGCAAGCAAGGCATCATAATTGGCTGCTCTTTGCTCATGTAAATTATTGATATCCGTACCGTCCGCTTCCACCACTTCCACATGCGGAAATTTTTCACTGAGCATTTTGGCTTTCGCTCTGTCTACTTCCAAAAGTTTAATAGTTACCTTGGATTTGGACTTTTCAAACAGCTTAATCACATACTGCGCCAAGAGTCCGCCACCTATAATAAAAAGAGAGCGAATCTTGCTCTGCTGCTGTCCGTTATCCTTATACAGTTTAATCAATTCGGACATCGGGCCGGTCACAAAGAGCTGCGTATTTTCTTCAATAATAAAATTGCCCTTCGGTATAAATATCTCACCATTTTTCATGACACAGCATACAATCAAATTCTTGTACATACTTCTAAAGTCAATCATGGATTTCCCCACCAAATTAAAACCCGGATTTACCCGTAGCTCTACAATTGGCGGCTTATTATTGGCAAAGGATTCAAAAGAATCTGCCAGCGGAAACTCAATCAGCTGCATACATTTATGGGCCGCCTCCCGTTCCGGATTGATGAATAAATTGATATCAAGGGATGTTCTCATCAGGTCAGATAAGTCCGAATAGTCTTGATTGCGCACTCTGGCACCGGTTTTAGTGGCACCGAGTTTTTTGGCAAGAACCGCTGCAATCATATTAAGTTCATCATTTTCTGTCAAAGAAATAAAAATATCGGCATCGCCGACACCTGCCTCGATTTGTTTTTCGTAAGAGGCTCCATTGCCTTGATATGCCATAATATCGTATTGATTTATCATCATTTGATAAATCTTGGAATCTTTTTCAATTAATGTAATTTCATGATTTTCCGCCGCCAAATCACGACAAAGCACTTTGCCTACCTTGCCGGCGCCCATTATTACTATTTTCATATTTTCCTCCGTAGACTTCAACAAGATGATTTGCATTAAACAAAAAGTTTTTATTTATATCAAGCAAATCATTAAGATGATTTGCATTGAGAAAAAAATCTTTTGCTTATATCAAGCAAATCATTAAGATGATTTGCAGCTGTTGCCTATACGACTTATGCAGGCAAAGACAGCATATCATTAGCCTTGAGTATAACACAAAAACTGAAATTCGGCTATAAAAATATTTTACGAAAGAATCTTCCCTCTTCTCGGTTTACTCTTTGAAAACCCTATACTATTTTTATACCGTAGGCGCACAAAGTATAGTACAAAGTGCTTTTTTATTTGATTATGAAACGGCTCGAAAGCCTTTTTATTTGGTAAAGGCTTGATTGATTCCAATAAAACTTGGTAAATTACTTCTGTCTGTCAAAATATAAAGATATGGACGATTAACCTCCATCTTAATTTCCTTGACCTCTTCGATAATCATGGCTGATTCCTTGACCACATCCACTTGTGTATAGGCAGCAGCTTGAATTCCTTCTTTCTTGACTTCAATCTTGCTTTGCTGCAAGACCTTGCTAACCATACATTTGATATCACGACCATCCGGATGTTTCCCGACTAATTTGCTATATCCCTCTTGTAAAGTGGTAATCTCCTGATAGCCCAGCTCATTTAGAATTTCCAGCAAATCCAAACGACTGCTTTGAGTAAAATCAGGCATTTTGACTTCCACATTGGCATTCTCCCAGTTTTTTTCATTGGCAACTTCCATCAGTATGTCCTTCTGCAAAAGCTTTTCCACACTGCTGTCTTTTTCCGGCAGGACGATAATCATTTCACCGTTGGCCATTGGAATCTTGGCCATTTCATAGCCGTCTTTTTTCAAATAAACTGTGTTGTGGATATATCCATGTAGAAACGGCACTTTTTCCTCTGTTCCGTCCGCACGATAGAAAGTATCTTCCTTCGGCTCTCCGAAAAATTCCTTTTCCCAATTATCCTTGACATAGGCAGTACCGATTAATCGGCAAGCCAGCTCCGTTCCGGCCGGACTTTGGTTGCCAAGGTCGTCTTTTTGGATTTGGTCACTCAAAAAGCCTTTGGTCCATTTATTAATCCAGGCAATTTGCTTTTCCTCTGCACCCGGTGCAGCAAAATCAATGCGATAGATATCGGATGTCAAATTCTCTTTCAAAAAACCGATATCCGGAGTACAATTGTCTGCAATCCAAATGGAGCTGCCCATAAGATATCCACTCACCTGAAACTGGTCCATCAGCTTCTTGGTCCAATATTCATTGGCTGCATTTTTGCGAAGCAGCTCAATCAGCTCATTCTTCGGCGCACTGTCCTCCATGGCATAGGAAAGCTCTGACAATGGGATATAAGCCGAAAGCGGCGAAAAGATGATATTATCGTCTTTGACCAATTTTTCAAAGATTCGGCTACTAAACTTCCAGTAATCTTGATAAAAACCCTCATAGCCCGATGTTTCACCCAAAGTCTTCTCTCCGTTTGACCACTTGTCGTAGATTACGTAAGTATTTTCCGGATTGGTATAGTCTATCAGTTCTCTTTCAACCACAATTTCTTTATGACTGAGTGGCATCGCCTGTATGTCCGTCTTTTTTTCATCTTCAGTCTTAGAAGGTTTACCGGTATCCTTCTGCACTGTAGTATTGGCATTACAAGCTGTCAGTAATATCAAAGTAACCATAAACAATGCGATATTTTTCATTTTCTTCATTTCATCCACCCTTCTTTCTTTTCGTACTTTTCGTATGTTTTGACCTCTTTGACTATCTTAGCATTGTTCTTCACGCTTTCATCGGTATCTTTCTCAACACTTCGTCACTATCTTGCCTTAGAATTTCACCGATGCGGTTCCATTCACTTTCCCATAATTGGCATATTCCAACCCTAAAATACCAATCGAGTCTATTCCGCTCTATTCTACGATAATCGAGCGCAAGACCTCCAAAAAATCCTCCCGGCTAAAATCATGTGCTTCAATATCAAAGTTGGCATCCGCATATTGGAAAAAGGCAATAAACACTGATTCGTTGCCGTAGATTTTAATCTCCGTCTGCTGAATCTTTGACATTTCTCCATAATCTTCTCCAAAAAAAGTATCCCGTAACGGAGTAAACTCTTTGGATAGCTTAATTTCCAGCCTCTTTTGATGATTCCCTTCCCCGGAATAATTCAGCCAGTAATCATGCAAGACCGTATATTCATTACTCTTTTCGTCTCTGGTGTAAATCTTTTCAATGACAGTTCTATCTAAGTCCTGCGGAATACGTAATTTCGCAAAATATAAACGGATTACTTCTATAAACTCTGAATCCTCTGCCGGCAGTTCGACAAACTCTACATCTACATCCAGCTTTGCTTCCTCCCTGATTCGCAAAGGATTGATAATAATCACTTCCTTGCTCTGACGGTCGGTGCTTTGCGGTGTTGCTTCTTTCATTGCACTTTTCTTTTGCTCGGAATCTTTCATACTCTCCTGTGCCATTTCAGGACTTTCCACCACTTTTTTATTCTCTCTCGGGGCAGCCTCCATTGGTATTGCCTTTTTGGTTTCCATGTTTTCTGAGGTCTCTACTGCACCTTCTTCTGCTGTCAGTGATTTCATCGCCATTTCATTCTGCCGAAAAACATTCTCATTGACAAAATAAATTCCCAAAACCAATGCCAAACTTAAACTTACCCCTGCAAAGGCGAGGCGGTGAATCGGCAAGCCCTTTTTCCTTCTTTGTATTGGTGATGCTTGCAGGATTTGTCTGCGTGTTTCTTCAAAATCCGGCATTTTCTCTTCCAATACCGAACGAATGAAGTCTTTTTCCCTCATAGGCTCACCTCCTCTTTTTGATATAATTTTCTCATTTCTTTTATGGTGCGATAAATCTTATTCTTTACATTGGACGGACTGATTTCCATCAAACCGGCAATCTCCTCAATGGTCTTATCCATATAATAAAATAAATAAAAAATTTTTTGAACTTCCGATGATTTTTTCGCTAAAAAACTTTCTATCTTTCGTTTCGCCTCCTTCTCATCCATCCATTCCTCGATTTCAAAGGTATCCACCGCCAAATCTGCCAAATCAAGTGTTTCGCCTTCTTCTTCTTTTTTTATGACAAATCTTTCCTTCATGCGGTCCACCCAGCGATAATAACGATATATCTTTTGTCCGGCAATCCGCTCGGTAAAAGCTTTTGGAAATTCGATATAATCCACACCCTTTTTGGAAATAATACTATAAATTTCCGCATAGGTATCCTGAAAGATATCTTGAATATCTTCCAAATTACCACATTTGGCGGTAATCAATGCTAAAGTGTCTTTTCTTGTTTGTTCATAAATTTGATTAAAGTACTTTATTTTTTCTTGCTCGGCATGCCTATCCACCAATTTACCCCCTTTCTTCACTCTTTCAATAATATAGCGTTCCTCAATCATAAAATAGTTTCATAAAAAAGCTACCGAATAAGCCGTCATTTTCTCATTCGGTAGCCACTACTATTATTTCTCTTTTTTTATGGTATTCCAAACGTTCAAATATGGCGCTTTCCCATCATTTGGAATATTGCCCAAACGCCATAATGAAATATTGTTGACACCGAACATCTTGGCCAATTGAATTTTGGCCAAAACACTTCTACTATCTTCATACCAAAGAACATTCTCTATCCCGTCCTGACCGATATAAGCCGCTCTCGGACTGCTGTACTGGTCTTGGAAGGTAACTTCCACGGATGAGTTTTTCAGAGTTTCGGCAATTTTATCATAGGTCGGCTGAAAGGCTCTGTGATTCAGTACCTTACCATTTTGTTTCTGCCATTGTACTGAGCCGAAGGAAATCTGCAACATGACTTTATTTTTATCTGCTACCCCTGTATTCTTATCCGTAATAAAACGCAAGGCATTATAAATCTTATCCAGTGGTGCCAGCGGTGTCAAAGTATATCCTTGGTCAGCTTCCGATTCCGTCAGGCTCTTCGCATAATAATCATGCGCCATCAATATAACCTTATCCGCCACATTCCCGATTTTCCGAAAATCATAGGCATCATAATAGGCAATCCCTTCTTTTCGTTGGGGATGTACCGCTACCATTAAGGACTTTCCCTTTAGGGCAATTTTCAGTCCTTCCAAAAAGCTAACCAGCTGTCCTTTTTTGACTTCTCCTTTCATTTCTTCAAAGTCAATCACGACACCATCCAAATTCAGACCACTTGGCGAAATCGTTTCCACGATTTGGGCAATGACCTTGGCTTGCTCGGAAGTGCTATCCAAAAATCCAGTCAAATTACCGGCTTCCCCGATTTTTACACTGTCAGCTGCATAGACCATCAAATGTGTTCTTACTTTCGATTTTTTCGCTTCTGCAAGCACCTTTTCGTATCCCAGAGGAATCGCAAAATCATTGTCTTTTTCTCTGGAGGTATCCAGATAATAGCCTTTTTCGGCATTGTGTCCCAGTCGGCTCCAGCCGAAACTGACGGAGTTTAAAGACGGCAATAGCTGGATTTGCCCAAAAGAACGAATGGCATAAAAAGCATGTAAATCAGCAATGCCGGTTTCCAATTTATTGGCCATTCGCATCATCATTGCTGCCGCTTCTTCTCTCTTTGCTGTAGATTTCGGTGCAAAATGTGTTTCACTGATACCATTGATAATTCCCAAATCCTTCGCCACATTGATGTATCCCTTAAATCTTTCCACATCAACAAAAGTCGGCTCCAAGTCCAGCTTAGAGGCAATTTGACCATAGCCTAGAGCACGTACAATCATAATGGCCATTTCCTGTCTGGTAATCGCTTTGTCGCCACCAAAGGCTCTTTTGGAAACATCCGGATTTTTTTCAAACTCCGAGCCGACAGCAATCAAAAGTCCATGCTGAACCGCCGTTTCCAGTGGAGCATAATACCATGCTGTGGTATCGGTCGCATCTGAAAAACTCGGAACCGGTTGATTGACCAAATCCCATTTCATCAAACGAACTAAAAAAGCAACGAATTCATAACGACTAATGCTTCTACCCATTCCAAACTTATTGTTTCCGATTCCGTCTGTTATCCCTCTGTCACGCAATCCTTGGATATAAGGCGCTGCCCAGTGTCCGCTAGGGACATCAGAAAATACTTTTTTGGATTGAGCTTGGCTGTCCGTAAAAGATAAACTGTTTATCACAATCATCATTGCAAGAATAAATGCTAATTTTTTCATTATCCACCTTCTCTTTCTATTTCTTATATTCATACATATTTCGATATCGCATAGCAAAATATTCTTTAAATCCTTTTATTTAATATTCCTTATATAAAGTGTCATTCCTATTATACAATTTTCTGAAGATGGGTGCAATTTGTTTTTGGATTTGACTTCTTTTTGTAATATTTTTCATACGCCCTCTAAATTGAATAGATTTTCATCTTTATTCACCGCAATCATCCTAGTTATAATAAAATCCTATGCGCTACTTCTATGGCGCTGCCTTGTCCTTCCTCCCTAGTTTAACAGCAAAAATTTAAAACTAAATCTATAGACAAAAGTAATA
>JAUMXK010000065.1 GCA_030535295.1 Eubacteriales bacterium
TTTGTTTAAATAGTTATATTTTTTTTATAATTCTTTCTTTTTTTTCCAAATTTTTCTTTTTTCCGGTAAAATTCGCAAAGAATTCATCCATATCCTCCAATACATACGCCCCCTGTGCAATCAAATGATTACATCCCTGACTATATTGGTCAAAAATTCGTCCCGGCACAGCATAAATATCCTTGCCCTGCTCCAAAGCATAATCGGCAGTAATCAGCGAACCGCTCTTCTCGGCCGCTTCCACTACCACCACAACATCAGCCAAACCACTGATAATCCGATTTCTCTTGGGGAATAACTGAGGTAACGGCCTGACATCATAACGCTCCTCGCTCAGTAGTATTCCGCACTCCTCCATCTTTAAGTATAAATCCCGATTCACCGCCGGAAATTGAAAGCCAAGCCCCGAGCCCAACACCCCAATACTATATCCGCCAGCCTGCAAACACGCTCTTTGTGCCACGCCGTCTACTCCGGAGGCCATACCGCTGACAAGCACAATCCCTTGCTCGGCACAGCGCTTTCCCAGGTGAACCGCTACTTCTCGCCCATAATGACTGATTCTCCTTGTTCCTACCACCGCCAAATGCAGCATTTCTCTCGCCTTCTGCCTGCCCATTTGAAACAGCACAGTCGGCGCATCCGATAACTCCCTCAATTTCTCCGGATAATTTTCCTCCGAAAGACAAAGCATTGTAATGCCATGCCGTTTCATCTTCTCCAATTCCTGAAAACAAGCCGACAACTCCCGTTTGGACTGACAAAAGTTTTTGAAATTTTCAGACGAAAATACCTTCTCCTCTCCCATAAATTGTTTCACATGTTCTTCGTCCTCCTCAAAAAGAAACTCCGGAGACTCCCAATGGTCAAGCAATCTCCTCTGACGGAGATTGCCAAAACCCTTAATGCCGCTAAGCCACAACCAATAAATCTCTTTCTCCATACTTCCCCCTATGCCTGAAATATCTTATTGTATGCCACCCGATAATTAAAAGCCTCCGCCACATGTTTCGGACCGATTTCCACCGCCCCTTCCATATCTGCAATCGTCCTGCTTAAGCGAATCAAACGGTGATAACTTCTTAGCGAAAGTTTCATTCTTTGATATGCTCCCTCTAAGATTTCTCCAGCTGCCGTTTCCATAGAGCAATACTGTTTCAGTTTTGCCGGCGAAATCTCCGAATTGTATAAAATATTCTCCTTTGAAAATCTTTGCTTCTGAATCCTTTGCGCTTCTAAAATAGCCTCAGCATAAACAGCACTCGATTTCTCTTCTCTTCCTTCTACAAAATGAGGCAAAAGCGGCCTATCCACCTCAACGAAAATATCAATTCTATCCAAAATCGGACCGGAAATCTTTTTGTGATATCTGCGAATTTCATATTCACTGCAACGACACTTTTCATGATCCGGATAATGGCCACAAGGACATGGATTCATAGACGCAATCAACAAAAAGTCACTCGGAAAATCCGCCTGTTCATTCATTCTGGAAAGTACAATATGCTTATCCTCCATCGGCTGCCGCAAAGTATCCAACAAAACCTTCGGAAACTCTGCAAACTCATCCAAAAATAAAACACCCTTATGTGCCAAGGAAATCTCTCCCGGAAAAAGCGGCCTGCCCCCTCCTAAAAGCCCCGCTCCCGTAATCGTATGATGCGGAGCACGATACATGCGATTGGCTATCACCGGCATGCTGCCAAGCAATTTCCCTGCCGCACTATATACTCTGGTGACCTCAATCATCTCTTCTCTGGTCAGCTGCGGCAACAATCCCGGAACCGCCTTGGCCAGCATTGTCTTACCTGTGCCCGGAGGGCCAACCAGCAAAATATGGTGCATCCCTGCCACAGCAATGCTAAGGGCTCTCTTGGCAATATTTTGCCCCTTAATTTCAGAAAAATCCACTTTTCTACAGCCGCTTTCTCCCTCTGTCTGCAAGACGCCGCAAATACGTCCGGCAAAATCCGGCTCCGTATCCCCCGACAATTCTTCAATCAATCTCATTTTCTCCTTCGTTTCATCCGCCAGCTTACCATCTTGCAAATAAGCGATTGCCTCCTTCAGATGTCCCACCGGAATAATCTGAATATCCTCATAGAAGCATACCTCTTGCCAATTCTGCATCGGCAGCAATACTCTTCGAATTTTTTCCGTCCTTGCCATCTCCACCATGGCAAGTGCTCCCCGAACACCGGCAATTTCCCCGTTCAAAGAAACCTCGCCAATCATCATAATGTCTTCCGAATCCCTTAAAGAAACTTGCTCAGAACAAGCCAAAATCCCCATTGCAATCGGTAAATCATAATGGGAACCATACTTTTTAATCTGTGCCGGAGCCAAATTAATTGTCACCCTTTTATAAGGAAACGTAAAGCCCGTATTTTTCAAAGCCGTCCGCACTCGCTCCACACTCTCCTTGACCGAATTGTGTGCAAGTCCCACCAGCTCCAACTTCGGAAATCCCTCCGCCACATCCACCTCCGCACTCACCGGATATGCCTTTACTCCACAAAGACCTGCTGTTTTAATTGATTGATACATCTTATTCTCCTTTCTACTATGGCAATCACTTCCAATTTAAGCAATTCCCTTCATTCATTCCTTTCATTCCTTGATATCTACCTTACTCGTCTACAGAGCTTTGTTATAACTTTTGGACGATGAGCCGTCTGTTTAAGGGAAACGGAGTTCGGCGATTCTCCAAAAGTTATATATTAGAACACGCACGGCTCATAAATAATAAAAGCAGATTTCCTTATCGAAAATCTGCTTTTATTATAAACTTCTATATTGCAAAAGTCGTCCGCTGGTTGTGGACTAAGGTTAAACTTTTGTAAAATTTACATAAAACTTTTTTATTCTTCAAACAAAGCCTCCACAAAACTATCGGCATCAAACGGACGCAAATCGTCAATTCCTTCTCCGACACCAATATACTTGACAGGCAACTTCAAGTCTGCCGAAATCGCAATGGCAATTCCGCCCTTAGAAGTGCCATCCAGTTTTGTCAAGACAATACCCGTAATATCCGCCATCTCTTTAAACTCCTTCGCCTGTGCCAATGCATTTTGACCCGTGGTGCTATCCAGCACCAAAAAGACTTCCAAATGAGCCTCCGGATACTCCCGGCCGATAATACGATAAATCTTAGCCAACTCCGCCATCAAATTCTTCTTATTGTGAAGTCTGCCCGCAGTATCACAAATCAAAATATCCGTACCACGACTCTTCGCCGAAGCAATTGCATCAAAAATCACCGCACCCGGATCGGAGTTCTCCGCTTGTGCCACAATCGGTACATCTGCACGATTCGCCCATTCTTTGAGCTGGTCAATCGCTGCCGCACGGAAAGTATCCGCCGCCGCCAACATCACTGTCTTGCCGGCCTTCTTGTATTGCGAAGCCAACTTTCCAATCGTCGTCGTCTTACCGACACCATTGACACCAATCACCAAAATAACCGACTTCTTTTGAATAAAATCATACGCCTCCGGCTGTGTATACATCTGCTCCTTCAGCTCTTCCTTCAAAAGAGCCTTCACGGCCTGCGGTTCCTTAATCTTCCTCTCCTTAACCTTTTGCTTCAATCCCTCAACAATCTTTATGGCAGTATTTACCCCCAGATCACCGATAATTAAAGCCTCTTCCAACTCCTCATAAAACTCCTCATCAATGGATGTAAAGCTGCTAAGAACATCATTGACACCCTGCATCACATGATCTCTGGTCTTGGTCAAACCCTCCACCAGCTTTTGGAAAAATCCCTTTTTAGCCGGAGCCTCTACCGGCACTTCTTCCAATACCTCCGGTTCTTCCGCCGGCATGTCCGGCTTATTTTCAGACTGAGTTTCTTCCACTATAATAGTATCTGAAACCATATCCGGTTTTGCAAAAGGCAAATCCGCCACTTCATTTATCGTTTCCTTCGAAACTCCTGCCGTAGTCTCCTCTACAACTGCCATCTCTGCCGGTTCTTCCGGCAAAACTTCCGTTTCACTCTCTACCTGTACGATATCCTGTTCCTGCGGCAAATCGGCATTTTCCGTTTGCTTATTCTTCTTTTTAAAAAAATCAAAAAAGCCCATCTAGTCCTCCTTCTTATCTAAGTCATGCTCAATCATCTTGACGGAAACCTGTGTAGATACCCCTTTCTCTTGCATAGTAATACCATAAAGAGCATCGGCCGACTCCATCGTTCCCTTTCTGTGAGTAATAACAATAAATTGTGTTTCATCTGTCAGCTTATGCAAATACTTGGCAAACTTGTAAACATTGGCATCATCCAGTGCCGCTTCAATTTCATCCAAGATACAAAATGGGGACGGACGTAAACTTTGAATGGCAAAAAGCAAGGCAATTGCCGTAAATGCCCTCTCTCCACCGGAAAGCAGCATCATATTTTTCAGTTTTTTTCCCGGCGGCTGCACATGAATGGCAATTCCGCTCTCCAAAATATTTTCCTTCTCCGTCAAAGATAAATAGCCGACGCCACCGCCAAACAGCTCCTGAAAAACCCTGCTGAAACGATTGTTGATTTCCGTAAACTGCTCCTCAAAACGCTCTGACATTTGCTTTTCCAAATCAACAATCAATTCCTTGAGCTTTGCTTCCGCTTCCAAAATATCAGCTCGTTGCACGGTATTGAAATCAAGTCTTTCCTTTACTTCCTGATACTCCCCGATAGCCGATACATTGACATCTCCCAAAGCCTTCATTTGCTCCTTGATTTTCCTGGTGTTACTCTTTAAGGCGGTATCGCTGCCAAGATCAGGCTTCTCCCATTCTTTGGCAGTGCTATATGTCAATTCATATTCCGTCCACATATAATCCGCTTGTCCTTCTTTTTGCTCCTCCAATTTTTCGATTTGCATACTAAGACGAAGCTGCTCTTTCTCCAAAATACTGACTTCCTTATAATAACTTTCCTTATTGTTTTGTAGATTCTCTTTCTTCGCCTGAATTAAAGATTTTTCATTCTTCAGAATAATCCTCTTGCTTTCAGCCTCTCTTTGTACTTCTACAATCTCTTTCAAAAGTGCTTCCTGTTCTTCCAGATTTTGCTCCTTTTTCAGCTTTTCCAGATTGATAACTGCAAGCTCTTCTTTCAGTTCTTTTTGCTTTTGTGCCGATTCCTCCATCGCCTGATGAATCGTCCGACTTCGCTCTTCACTATGAGAAAGTCTTTCCTCGATAGCAAATACCTGCATCTTCACTTCGACAATATCTTCGTTGACACAATCCAAATCACTTTGCAGCATTTGCAAAGCTTCTTCACAGCGCTCTTCTTCTGCAAGCCACTCTTCGGCGGAAGTTTCCTTGTGACTCCCCTGCCATTCGGCTTGCTCCTTGGCAAATCTCGCCATGTTGGCCTTGATTTCCTCCGATTCTTTGCCAAGTTTTTCCAAATCCTCTTTTTGAATCTGATAATCTTTCTTCTTCTGCTCCAATACAAAAATCACTCTGTCCATTTCCATATTGGTATTTTGCTCGGCTTTGGCAACCTCCTCCACCTTCGCTTTCAGTGCCTGTCTTTGCTCTCTCTTTTGGCTAAGGCGGCTTTCTGCCTGCTCCATAGCCTTTTCCAGTTCGGCAAGCTCCTGCTCTAGCTTCTGAATATCATTTTTACGAGAAAAAATCATACTCTTGGCATTCTTGAACTCACCACCGCTCATACTTCCGCCGGGACTTAAAATATCTCCTTCCAAAGTAATGATACGCAGCTTTTGCTGATACTTCTTTGCCAAAGCTCTGGCATTTTCCAGATTGTCCGTTACAAACAAATTTCCAAGTAAAGAATAGACAATATTTTCATACTTGTTATCATAGTGTATCAAGTCCGTAGCAATGCCCAGATAGCCCTTATGGGGCTCAATTTCTTTCGCCTTGCTGCCGGTCACGGTATTTAACGGTAAAAATGTCGCCCGTCCGAATTTGTTTTGTTTCAAGTAGCTAATGGCTTCTTCGGCATCCGCATCCGTCTGCGTGATAATATTTTGCAAACGATTTCCCAGTGCTGTTTCAATTGCCTTCTGGTACTTTTCATCCACTTCCAGAATATCGGCTACCACCCCAATGACATTGGGACTTTTCCGGTCAAGTACCTTTTTGACTGCCAGAAAATAGCCTTCATAATTATTTTCCAGCTCCACCAGCGCCGACTTACGGGATTCTTTCTCATGAAATTGTTTTTGCGCTCCGCTTTTGCTTTGCTCCAGCTCGTTCATTTCCAAAGTAAGCTTTGCTAGTTGTTTGCTTTGTTTGGTTTTCTCTTGTAGTAATTGGTCTTGCTTCGCTAAAAGCTCTTCCTGCTTTTGCTCAAAAACAGTCATTTCTTCGGAAATAGCTGCAAAAGTCCGCCCCAATAAAGCTTTCCTTGCTTTGATGGCTTCTTCCCTCTTTTGGCTGTTTTCCATCTCGCCGGCAATTCGGGTCAGTGCCACTTCACTTTCCGCTTTACGCCTAACCTCGTCCAGTTTTTGGTTTTGCAAATCCGTTTTCTTGCGATTTTCCTCTTCGATTTGCGTTTCCAGTTTGGCCTTTTCCTCTTCAAAAACTGCCATTTCCTGACGGTGCTTGTCGGCCATACCCTGCTCTTTTTCGTTTTGATACTTCATCTGAACAAGCTCTTTCTCTTGGCGTAATTGCTGTTCATAAAGATCCTCAATTCGGGTTTGCATGGCACTATGATTGGTACGCAAATTGGCAATTCTTTCTTTATCCAATCGGATTTCCGCATTGGTTCTCTCTTCTTCCAGCTTCTTGCTATGCGCCAGTTCATTGATTTTTTCGTATTCGCTTTCCTTCTCCCGCAAAATTTCCGAAATTTCTTCAAATTCCTTTTCCCGGCTTTCGTACTCAATTTTTCTTTCCTTCAAATCCGCCACAACAATGTCATTTTTTTCGTTGAGTCGCTGCAAGCTATCCTCAAATCCATCCATTAAACGCAAAAAGCTGTTGATTTCATAAATTTTCAAATCATCCCGTAAACGTAAATACTCCTTGGCAACAATCGCCTGCTCTCCCAAGACCTTTTCCTGCTTTTCCAATTCATGAATAATATCAGAAAGTCTTGCCAAATCGGCAGTTTCTTCCTCCAACTTTTGTAGCGCCATCGCCTTTCTCTCTTTGAACTTGACAATGCCTGCCGCTTCATCAAAGAGCATACGACGATCCTCCGGCTTGGCGGATAAAATGCGCTCAATTTGGCCTTGTCCGATAATCGAATACCCTTCCTTACCGACACCCGTATCCAAAAACAGAGTATGAATGTCCTTCAATCGGCAGGAGCTGCCATTGATCATATAGTCACTTTCCCCGGAGCGATAAACACGGCGGCTGATTTTGACTTCACTATAATCAATCGGTAAGGTGCTGTCGCTATTGTCAATGGTCAAATCCACTTGACAATAACCGAGCGGTTTCCTCGTTTCGGTACCTGCAAAAATAACATCCTGCATGCTGCTGCCCCGAAGCTGTTTGGCAGATTGCTCGCCCAGTACCCAACGCACCGCATCTGCAATATTACTTTTTCCGCTGCCGTTTGGCCCGACAATCGCAGTAATCCCATGTTCAAATTGAAAATTGATTTTGTTCGGAAAGGATTTAAAACCATATAATTCCACCGATTTTAAGTACATTTCAGTCCCTCCATGGCTGATTTAGCAGCCTGCTGCTGTGCCGATTTCTTGCTATTTCCACTGCCACGACCGAGCAATTTATCCCCATGCCACACTTCCATTACAAATTCTTTTTTATGATCCGGACCGGACTCCTCTATTAATTGATAGCTAAGCGGAGTATCACTGTCCTTTTGAATCTTCTCCTGCAACAAAGTCTTGAAATCCACAAAAAGCTGCTCTCTTTTTCCCAAAAAATGTTGCTCCAAAAATCCTCTGGCAGCTTCCAAACCACCGTCGAGGTAAATAGCACCAATCAAAGCCTCCACTGCATCGGCAAGCACAGAATTGCGCTCTCTGCCGCCGGTGGCCTCTTCTCCCTTACCAAGCACCAGATATTCACCCAAATGAATGGCTCTGGCAAAGTCTGCCAAAGAGGATTCACAGACCATGGTTGCTCTCATTCTGGTCAAATCTCCTTCCGGCAATTCCCGGTATTTTTGAAACAAATATTCCGACGCAATAATCTCCAGTACAGCATCCCCCAAAAACTCCAAACGCTCATTGCTTTCCAATTTCGACAATTTGCTCTCATTGATGTGAGAGCTGTGGGTTAAAGCTTGAATTAATAATTTCGGATAAGCAAAAGTATACGCAATTATGAATTCAAGCTTTTCTTTTTTCTCCATTTTTTACTCCTTTCTTTTAAAGTGATAGTTCCTTGCCTCTCTGTGCCGCAAGCTTCCCTCGCCGAGAGCATACTTGAGGCATGCCTGATAGCTTTCTAAGACACTACTCTTAGAGCATGCCCTTACGTTCCTCTCTGTTTCTACAGTGGTATGCTCACCGGATTTCTTTCGCTTGCCCACTCTTTCTCGTTACTGTCGAACAGGATTTGCTCCGCAATTCCTTGCCTCTCGGTGCCGCAAGCTTCCCTCGCCGAGAGCATACTTGAGGCATGCCTGATAGCTTTCTAAGACACTACTCTTAGAGCATGCCTCATGAATTAAGGCAAGGGATTCACATCTCTTGCCTTATCACAGTTCTATCGCTTTTATTCTTGCTCTTCCAATTTTTCTTTCAAAAGCTCAATCGCATCTCCTACGGTTTCGATGCCATCAAATACTTCCTCTTCCAATTCCACATCAAACTCAGATTCTGCACTCAAAATGATTTGTGCCAAGTCCAATGAGTCGATACCCAAATCATCTACAAAATGCATATCCGGCTCTAATTGGTCTGCATCGTAATTGGTAAATTCTGCAATAATTTCTAATAGTTTCCTTTCGTCCATTATGTCCTCCTTTTTGTTACAAATCAAACACCAAGAGAGTTGTTCGAAATATCTCGGTATTCCCTCGGAGTTTGCTTTTTTCTAATACAGCCTTTCTATTCTTTAGCAGCAACTGTATCCTTACTTTGACTCTCTGCTAAAATTTTTTTAATTTCGCCGGTAATGTCTGCTTCCACAAAGCGACTGCATTGATAAATCGCATTCTTAAAAGCCAGAGCATCCGAACTTCCATGGGCTTTGACCACCAACGTTTCAAGACCTAAAAGCGGTGCACCCCCATATTGTTTATAATCGAACTGATTCGCCATTTTCTTTAACGGTTTTTTGATGGCAAGTCCGGCAATTTTACTAAGGAAATTACTCATAATCGCCGCTTTTGTTTCCGAGAAAATCATAGAAGATAAGCCTTCCGCATACTTTAAAATCGTGTTTCCCGTAAAGCCGTCGCATACTGCCACATCAAAATTCCCGGAGTGAATCTCTCTCGCTTCGATATTGCCTACAAAGCCGATATTCTTATCCGCTTCCAACAATTGGTAAGTTTCTTTTGTCAAGTTGGAACCCTTGTGTGCCTCTGCACCATTGTTTATAAGGCCGACTCGAATACTTTGCTTGGGAAATGTACCATTATAGTAAGCCTTTCCCAAAATGGCAAATTGATAGAGATATTCGGGTTTGCAATCCACATTCGCTCCAATATCCAAAAGTAAAATCGGCTCCTTTTTCGTTGGGAAAAAAATTGCAAGTGCAGGACGCTTAATTCCCTTGATTCTTCCCAAAATCAAAGTACCGCCGGTCAAAACCGCTCCTGTACTTCCGGCCGATACAAAGGCATCTGCATTACCCTCTTTTGCAAAATGTAGGGCCCGGACAACCGAAGAATCCTTCTTTGCCCGAATAGCGGCAGTCGGAGATTCATCATTGGAAATAACCTCTGTTGTCGGTACCATCACCAAACGCTCCTTGTCATACTCTTTCCCTGACAAGGCCTCGGCAATTTGCTTTTCATCGCCAAATAATGTCAAGTACAGATTTCCCTTTTCTTGTATTGCTTCTACTGCGGCATCTACTACTACTTTCGCACCTAAATCCGCTCCCATTGCATCCACTGCAATCCTAATCTTTTTCATTTTCACCCCCTGCAAAATCTTCACCAGAAACTACCATGTTTTCGGCATTAATTTACTATACAATCTTTCCTTCAAAAAATCAATACCTTTTTTATGGGAAAGTGTTCTAAAAAGAGTCTTTGCTTATTCGAGCCGGAGACGGCCATGCCTGCTATTCGCCTCTCATCTTTCCCAGTACCACAATACATCTTGCAGGAATGGATAATCTTTGATTTTCCCACTTTGGAATGTCGGCTATGTCATTGCTCAAATAATCCAGCAGTTCCTCATTTTGCCAGTTTTCCGCTGAAAAGTCAATCTCCTTTTCTTGGTCGGATAAATTGTACACCACATAGACCGCATTATCCTTCCAGCTTTTCTTGATGACAGCCATATCCTTATCACCATACTGCGGATACGTCGTCACTTTGCCACGAGCAATTTCAGGAATTCTTTGGCGCATTTTCAAAGCCTTTTGGTAATAGCGCAATAAGGAATTCTCATCCTTTTCTTGCTCTGTCATCGGAGTAGCCAGCTGTTCAAAGATTTCGGCATCTTTCGGATTTTCTATCTTAATCTCCCTATCCCAAACCATTGCCGTTCTCTTGTTTTCATCCTTGGTGCCGGAGCTGTTCATACCGATTTCCTCTCCGTAGTAAGTAAAGCTGCTGCCGGTCATAGTCAAGTAAAGCCCCGCTGCCAGTTTCATCTTATCGACATCCTGTTTAAAATAATTTGCCATTCTTACATTATCATGATTGGCCACAAAAAGTGCGTCAATGTAGTCCGGATTCTTTGCCGAAAATGTTTCCTCAATTTTTGTCATGGCCTCGGCATACGAAGCCACCGTATGCTTGGCATTGTTTTGATTGACCACCTGAGCAATCTTACCCTCGTGCATTGCCAAAGCGAAGTTGAAAAAAGAATCCATTCCGCTGCCGTAATATTCGGCAATTTCATGAAAATCAGACCAGGCTTCTCCTACCAGATACACCTCCGGATTATATTTTCGACAGGTTTGTGTCAGCCAGCTCAAAAACTCCACATTCTTTCCGGTTCTGCCGGTGTGGTATTCCTTAACAGCATCCAAGCGAAAACCGCCGACTCCTTTTCCCAACCAAAAGGCAATGATTTTCTCAAATTCTTCTCTGACCTTTGGATTATCCACATTTAAATCCGGCATCTCTCCCCAGAAAACCCCCTCATAATACCAATCCGTACCGGCAATAGGATGATAGGCCTTTCCTTTGCCGCTCTCTCTGGTGAAATAATAATAGTCAATATATGGACATTCCTCCAAGTTCGGCTCCGCATCCTTTGGTAATTTTTTCAGATATTCCACGGCTTCCTGAAACCAAGGATGGTCATCCGCCGTATGATTCAACACCAAGTCCAAAATCAGTTTGACCTCCCTCTCTTTACTTGCCTGAATCAAACTGTCCATATCTTCCATGCTGCCATAGCTCTCGTCAATCGCATAATAATCTGCTACATCGTACTTATGATAAGTACCGGATGGATGTATCGGCATCAGCCAAATTCCCGTAAAGCCCATCCCTGTAATATATGGAAGTTTCTCTTCCACACCTTTCAAATCGCCTTTTCCATCGCCATCACTATCATAAAAGGAGGCTACAAAAATTTCGTAAAAATTGCGATAATTATCCTGATAGGTCTGCATGGAAGTTTTTTCCTCGTTTGCAATCGGCTCATAATTCGTCTGCTCCAGCCCCTGATTTTCCTTGTTTTCCGTATTTTCTTTTTCCTTTTCTGCCTGCTGTTTCTGCGTCTTTTCCTCTTCCGCCTTCACCTGCTCATTCCCCTCAGAAACAACATCAGCCTGCGGTTTCGCAGACTGACAAGCTGTTAAGGTGAAGATGAGCAAGCATAACCATACTCGCATTTTCATCCTTCTTCTCCTTTTCTTTATTTAAAATTAACCTTTTACTGCACCGGACATGCCTTCTGCATAGAATCTTTGCAGATATAAGAAGACAATGGCAATCGGTATCGAAACGCATACCGCACCGGCTGCAAAGGCTGTATACCAGTTCAAAATATTTTCCTTAGTCAGCATAGCATAAAGACCAATTGCTACTGTATAGTAATCTTGGCTCGGTCCCACGATAACTTTGGCAAATACAAAGTCCAGCCATGGTGCCATGAAAGCACCCAATAAAGTATATACAACAATCGGTTTGGATAACGGAATGGTAATCTTGGTAAAGATTTGCCATCTGGTCGCACCGTCAATCATAGCCGCTTCATCCAATGCCTTCGGAATGGTATCAAAGAAACCTTTGGAAATATAAAATCCAAGTCCCGCCGAACCGGAATATGCCATAATCAGCGCAAGATAAATTCTTGGGCCTTCCGTCAAGCCAAGGGCCTTTAAGATGTAGTATACTGCAATCATCGCAAAGAAACCCGGAAACATACCCATTACAAGGGCAATGTTCAGGAACGGTTTTCTCATTTTAAAGCGAAGTCTGGACATACTGTAAGATACCGCTAATACAAAGAAAGTAGTAATCAAACAGGAAAATACCGAAACAATCAAAGTATTCATAAACCATCTTGGAAAATTGAATACATCCGTTTCAAAGAACAGTTTACGATAATTGTCTAATGTAAGAGCATCCGGCCAAAAACTCTTGATATATTGTCCCTTTTGTTCCCGGAAGGACAAAAGCACAATCCAAAATACCGGAAAGAGCCAAATGACGGATAACACCGATAAAAATATATGCACGATTGTGTTGACCAACGTTTGTTTGGCTTTGGCAGAGCCTGAAATTTTCTTTGTTATCATAGGAATCCCTCCTCATTCTTATAAGAACCTGTACTACGATAGGTGATTAATGATGTGGTTGCCAGTATGATAAATACCAAAATACCGATAACCGAGCCGATATTGTAGTCCTTATTATCTACGGTCAGCTTATACAGCCATGTAATCAAAAGATCGGTCTTTCCTGCCGTTCCCAGATAATAAGCATCGGTAGCAGGGGCACCTCCGGTCAATAAGAAAATAACATTGAAATTATTGATATTACCGATAAAGGTTTGAATTAAGTAAGGAGTGGTTACAAATAACATATAAGGTAATGTAATCTTAAAGAATGTGGTAACAGGGCCTGCACCGTCAATCTTGGAAGCTTCATAAAGCTCCGCCGGAATATTTTGCAAAATGCCGGTGATTTGAATAATGGTAAATGGTACACCCACCCAAAGGTTGATGACAATAACCGTGATTCTGGCTATCATAGCATCTTCCAAAAAAGGTACCGGGCCCATGCCGAACCAACTGTCCAGCATAGTATTGACAATACCGCTTTTTTGAATCATGGTATTTACAACCAATAAGGATACAAATTGCGGTATGGCAATTGTCAATGCAAAGATGAATCTCCACATGGATTTCAATCTGGTTCCCTTACGATTGATAATCAATGCCATAATCATACCGAAAATATAGTTGAGGAAGGTCGCAAAGAATGCCCACACAATCGTCCAGCCAAGCACCGGCCAGAAGGTGTTTGCCAATTCGCCACCGGCTTGGAAAATTCTGCTGAAGTTGCTAAGTCCTACCCAAGTAAAGAGATTTCCCGGAGGAAGATGGTCACGATCATAATTGGTAAATGCCATTAAAATCATGGCCACCAAAGGAATTACCATGAAAATAATAATACCCATAACCGGTAAGAATAATAAGCCTTTGTGTAAGTCTTTATCAAACAAATCTGTCACTGTTTTGACAAAAGTTTTCGGCTTCTTGCCTTCTTCCACTCTTTCTTGTGCATAGTATGCAGAACGAATTGCTGCACGCCATACCACGATAAATGCTAAGATAACGAATATGGTTGCTACACCGGCAAGCAGGAACAACAGAGAATTGTCACCGGCAAGGTATTCGTAAATTTGTTTTTCTTCATTAAATACTTCTTCTTGTGTTTTGGTGCCAAGAGTGGTCAAATTGATTAATGACTGCACACCCATGGTCATCATAAAATAAATAAATGCAGCTTCCGTGGCTAAAAACAACAATCCCTGTATAAATTGTTTTCTGGCTAAGTTGCCTAAACCCATCACAAGAGCGGATAATTTGGTGAAAATATCTCCGTCCTTAAGGGCTGTCAAGACAGGAACAACACCCCATGTGAGCTTATAATCCTTAATCCTCATATAAATACCTCCTCCGTTTTCGAGTAGCTTATGTTGCAAAAAGGCTTCATTGAACCGTCAATGAAGCCTTAAAATTTATATTCTTTAAGCTCAATATCTGCCGGAATCCCGACAAATGATTATTCGTTTTATAAAAATCTAAGAATTATAAACCTGAACCTTTATTAACGTTGTTAATAAAATTATCTAACTTTTCTTTTACATTATCTTTGTTGGTTTCGCCGGCTACGATAGATTTACCGAAAGCTTCAGCAGGAGACCACCAGTTGCTCATTTCAGATACTAAAGGTTGAGCTACGGATGTGTTGTTTACAGTGTTTGTGATTGCTGTAAGCATGACATCATTCAATCCGGTAGAATCCAATGGCACTACTTGACGTGCTTGATAACGAACCACTTGTGCTTCCGGGCTACCAAGGTATACAGCAAGTGCAACCGCTGCCGCCATGTTCTTACTGGTTGGGTTTACGCCGATTGCCTTAGAGCCTGCGAAAGATTTCATGGTTCCTTGGAACTCACCAGCTTTAAAGTTTGGTAATTGTGCACATGCAAAGTTTTCGCCAAGTGCTTTTTCAATGTTTTCTCTATCCCAAGAGCCGGAGAAGTATGCACCCAATTTGCCTTCGGAGAAAGCTGCGATTTCTTTACCGGTTTCTTCGTTTGCTTTGTTATCGAACTTGCCTTTCATAGCTACTAAGTCGATTAAGTAGTTTGCAACTGCCAAACCTTTTTCATCATTGAAGTCTGCACCCTTTGTACCGTCGGTTCCGTTCGGGCCAAACATTGTTCCGCCAACACCATAGAAGAATGCAGGCATGAACCAGCTGTTGCCGAGCGGGAACATAACATTGGTAACGCCTTCGCCCAAGTCTTTTGCAAGCATTACATCCAGGTCTTTTACTTCTTCTTCGGTGAACTTGCTCTTGTCATAGTACATGAACCAACCGTTGTAAGCAAATGGTACACCGTATACACCATCTTTATAAGTAACGGTATTTACCATAGATTCGGAGTTCATTTCTTTAATGGCCTCCAGATTTTTGCCACCGATTTTTGCCAATGCACCACTGTCTACCAAGAAAGGAATTTGGTCATTTGCAAACATGAACACGTCAGCAGCTTTTTCAAGGTCTTTGGTTACTTCGTCTTTCGCAACGTCTTCACCAACTACACCATATTCAAAAGTAATATCCCATTCCGGATGTTCTGCATTGAACTTTTCAGCAAAATGTGCTAAAATGCCTTTTTCATATCCTTCTCTTGGAGCTTGGTCTTCTTGAGGACCCCAAACCTTTAAAGTGATTTTAGTTGCTTCGGAAGTTCCTTCTTCTTTCTTTTCTTCCTTTGTACCCTCTTCTTTTTTGGTTTCTTCTTTTTTAGTTTCTTTTGCCGGTTTGTCATTGCCGCATGCTGCTAATGATACAACCATCAAAAGAGCTAAAAGTAATGAAAGTGTTTTCTTCATTTTGTTATCTCCTTTTCTTTTGATACCCTTCATATGTTTTTCTACGAAGGCTTGTTTCTTTTTTCCCAGAACTATGTTCTATTGGATTTTTCTATTATACACTTTCCACAAAATATTGTCAAGATACCCGTCTTCCGTCGTAGTACTAGGAATATTCCGTAGTTTTGATTCTCCGAAC
>JAUMXK010000142.1 GCA_030535295.1 Eubacteriales bacterium
CTTTCGAGTGATGTGCAAATCAGAAAAAAAATGTAAAATACAAATAGAAATGAAATGATTCCCAAAAAAGAGCGTTCCTTTGGGAAAGGAGGAGAATATATGAAAGTGATTGCAATCAGTATGAGGAATAATCTGTTTGCCGGCGGTACTGAAATTGCTTTAAAGCGTAGTGGTAATTTCAGGCCGATACAAGTTTCACCAACTCCTTCTACCAACTTGTTTTTGGAATGTATTGCGGTAAAACCGGATATTATTTTTATCGAAGTTAGGCAAGGAATTGAAAATGAATGGGAAGAAACATTAGAAATAATAGAGAAGCTGAAAAAAGAATTGCCGCAAATCAAGGTTGCAATTATCTGTGATGAGAAAGCTTATCCAAAGCTTGCCGGAAATGTCAAGAGGGCAAGACAACAAAGAAAGATAGATGCATTTTATTTTACCTCAATTACAATAGACTATCTGGTGGAGGCTTTGGACGCTATATAAAGGTACGGAGAGAAGTAGACAGCATGTGCCCTGCCTTATATCTGAATGTATTGGATATAAGAGCGGGGTTATTGCATTTCATTTAAATTTTTTGAGGTTGGAGAATAAAAGTTTTATCAATTTTATCTGGAAGCAGAGAAGACAACATGCTATACTACAAAGTATCATATGGATAATTTACTAGGAAAATTTGAAAGAAAAGGTAGGATAGATTATGGTACAGATTGAGTTTTTTCATGATGCCATTTGTAGTTTTTGCTTTCCGATGTCAGCTAGAATGCGTAAAATAGCGGAAAAATATGATAATATTGAGATTTCTCATCGTTCTTTTGCTTTGGGATGGACGGAGGATGATTTTATCGGCATGTTCGGCTCTAGAGAAGCGGTAAAACCGGAAGTGTTACAGCACTGGAAGCATGCGAACCAAAATGATGATCAACATCGTTTCAACATTGAAGGTATGCGAGAACAGGATTTTTTATTTCCTCTGTCACGCCCAGCTTTGCTTGCTGCAAAAGCAGCGGGAATTGTAGGTGGAGAGACTATGTATTGGGATGTCTTTGACCGTATTCAACATAAGCTATTTGTAGAAAATAAGAATGTAGAAGATTTTATAGTGCTAAAAGAAGCAGTTTTGGAAACATCTGTTTCTTATGAGGACTGGGAAAAACAATTTCAAAAGAAGGAAACGGAAGAAAAAGTGTTAGAAGATATAGCAAAAGCAAGAAGCTATGGAGTTGTCAGCGTTCCTACTTTGGTAGTGAATGGCAAGTATAAGATTTCAGGAGCTAGGACAATTCAAGAGTTGGAGCAAATATTGCAAAATATCGCCAAGGAAGAACAGTTGAATTTATTTGCAGAAGGCTCCAATACATGTCAAATGAACAATGGTAAATGGGAGTGCAATTAAATAAACTATAATAAATAGAATTTAAGCCGATTTTCGGATGTTTGCTCAGAGGCAGACATTTGGGAATCGGTTTTATCTTATTATAGAAATATTTGTTTTATCAAAAAGAGTAAAAATATTACAGGTAAATTTTCAAAGTAAGTTCTAGTAGGGCTAGAAGTTGCACTAAGTTTGAG
>JAUMXK010000066.1 GCA_030535295.1 Eubacteriales bacterium
ATAAAGTCAAAGGTTTGACCTATGCGATTTGGTGTGATGTGCCGGATAGAGAAACTGAAGCACAAGTGACAGAAGGTATTTATTATTCCCTACGTGCAATGGCGGAAAAAGCTTGGGCAGGAAAGCAAGCCAAAGGAGAGTACAATAAGTTTGAAACCATACTTGATACGCTCAAAGGCATTCTCAATCCTAATAAGCCAATGCCGGAAGCGCAGGATATTACCTATCCGAACAATACGGTAGAAATTCAATTCAAGCATGTAGCAAATACAGGACAAGTGCTTGGCAACACCGAAGTTCGAGTAGGTCAAAAAGGTACGACTTATCAATATCAAGCTCCTGCATTTAAAGAGTTTGAGTATGTAAACAGTACCGAACCGCTAAGCGGTGTTTTCACGGAAAACAAAGTAATTACTTTGAACTATGAAAAAACAACGCAAAAGAATTTGTTGGTGCAAGCAATTGCCGGTAAATTGGAGGAAGAAAACTTCATTGCCGAGACATTTACAGAATACAAAGAAGCGATGGCAAGAGCCGAGGCTTTGTTGCAAGACAATGAATTGACCGATGCGAAGATTACCAAGGCATTGTCGGATATCAAAGAGGCGGAAGCCAAAGTGGTGAAAAAAGTATTCGAAGAACTATACAATAAGCTTAAAAACCCAAAACCGGAATCTGAATACACCAAGGCAAGCTACAGAGAATACCTTGCAGCGGTAAACAATTTGAAAAACAAACTAAAAGGAAAAGATGTAGAAGAAAGTAGACTGGCAGGATTTAATCAGGAGCTTGCAGATGCGGAAAGCAATCTGCAACCTTTGGGAGATCAAGTTGAAATCGAAGTAACTTCTTCTTTAGGAACCTATTACAATCCTTTGACCGGAATCAATCATGATTTTTCCAAATTGTTTGATGGTGATAAGGAATCCTTTACATGGACTAATAGAGAGCAAAGAGTGGATGATCACTTTACCTTTACCTTCTCCGGTCCGGTAAATGTAACAAATTTCAAATTGCAATATCCGAATAATGTAGGCAGTGATTTCTTAGCCGGTGGTAAACTGGAAGGAAAGCAAGGAGATGATTGGATAGAATTGGGAGATATTCAAGGTTCGCAAGAACAAAATATTTCCATCAACAATCAAAAAGTGTCTGCATTACGAATTCGCCTGACGAGAGGATCAGGATTCTGGGCAAAATTGGGCGAAGTGATTATTGCATATAAGAAAGCGGATACTCCGCAACCGCCGGTTGTCAACAAGGATGATTTGAAGTTGGCTATTCAAGAAGCGGAAGCAGCAAAATTGACTGTGAAGTATACAAGAGCAACAGAAGAGAAGAAGCAGGCTTTTGATGCTGCATTGCAAGCTGCGATTGCAGTGAGAGATGAAGAGACGGCAACCAATGAAGAGGTATTGGAAAAGGCATCAGACCTTCGCGCTGCTATTCAAGCTTTAGATGGTGTCGCTTTACCAAATCCTGTAGACAAAACGGAATTGAAGAATGCAATTGCAGAAGCAAATGCAGTGAAGACGACAGATAAATACATCCATGCAAGCTCTCAACGGAAAACCGCTTTTGATGAGGCATTGGTAGAAGCGGAACTTTTGGACGCTAAAGCAGATGCACAAGAGGACGAAGTAAGTGATGCAACGGCTACGTTAAGAACTGCAATTCAAGAGTTGGACGGACAAGCACCGCAACAACCTCAACCGGAAGTATTATTACCATATATTCCGGAACCGGTAGAAGAAGTGGCAACAGCGCCGGAAGTTGTGATTGAAGAAGAAGAAATTGCATTATCTTCTGCTCAAGATTTACTTCGTTTCAATCAATTGACTGAAAACTTGACCAAGGAAAATGATAAGGAATTGGTTAAGAAATTAATTGCTGAAAAAGTAACAATCAAGGAATTTGTACGTCAATTTAGCGAAGAAAGCTTAGTTGAGTTTGCAAAAGACTTGGGAGCAACATTTACAGACGAAAAGAGTGATAACTGGTATGCGAAAGACCTCGCTATGGCGGTTCTTACCGGTTTGATGAAGGGCTATGAAGATGGAACCTTCCGTGGACAAAACCCTGTAACCGGTAAAGAATTTGTTACCGTACTGGTACGGGCGCACCAAGTTGCTGTAGAGGAAAGCAAAGAAGACTGGTTTGCACCTTATCACAAGGCTGCAAAAGAAATGGGCTTATTAGAAGGCATTCGATTTGATTTAGCAAAGAGATTAAGCAGAGAAGAAGTGGCAGCACTTGCTTACAACTTTGCTATGCTGGATAAGAAGACAAAGAGCTTGCCAAATATTAAGCTGAATGTAGAAGATATGAAAGAAATCAATCCGGTTTACTTGGATGCAATTACATATCTCTATGAAAAGAAAGTTTTAACAGGTTATGAAGACGGAAGTTACAAACCTTTGAATGATGTGAAACGTTCAGAAGTGTTGGCAATTCTTCATCGTTTGTTGAAAAAATGAGAAATATGCTCCATCTAAGTTAATAGTAACAACATGGGCGTAGGTAACTAAGAAAAGAGCTGAATCCTGTGTGGCAGGGTTCAGCTCTTTTCCTTTTAAGATAAGAAGATAAAGGAGAGAAGTGAAAAAAACATTATAGTTATTTGGAGTAGGTAGAACCAAGCACATATATTATTTTTTAGGAGGTAGCAATGAGTAGGATTATGAAAAAAATAGTTTCTGTTTTTTTGATGATTGCAATTATTTTTTCAGCGGTATCTATTTCGGTACAAGCGGATCAAAGTACCGTATTGAAAAAAGTCAATGTTTTGCAAGGAAAGCAACCGACAACAAACAGTACATATGGTGGAATAAAAAATAAAGAAGCAGCTACGGATGGCGTTACCAATACTTCACATGATGACAGCACCAATACGGAGATTAGTGCGGGCAGAGAAACAGGCGGTGATAAGAACGGTTATGACAGCTGGACTCCTGTTTATTTGCAATATGATTTCGGAAAGTCTGTTCCGGTAGAGGAGATAAAGATTTATCGTAACAGCTTTACCACAGCAGTGATAACCTTTAAAAAAGTAAAAGTGGAGTTGTCGCAAACGGAGGATTTTGCACAACCTGAGATAGTATTTGCGGAAAATGATGTGACGCAAACCATAGCGACAAAGAGAGATCCGCAAGTACTCAAATTACAAGCCCCAAAGGAAGCGAGATATATTCGTGTTTGGGGGCAAGGACAATACATTCAAAATCATGTAGGTTCATGGAAAGGATATAGCAATGCCGTGCGCTTCCATGAAATTGAAGTCATCGCTTCTGTTTCCGAAGGGGGAGATAATGGTACTCCTTCCCTACCGGAAGAGGAGCTGCACAATATTGCCAAAGGGAAACTCCCTTATGTTTATGGCTTAGAGCCAAGTAATATTGAAAATATTTCAGATGGTGATTGGGAGAATACCGCAGTTCACAATAGCCGTGGTAATCGCTGGTTGCAATTTGAATACAAAAACCAATATAGAATTAAAAGAGTGGAATTTAAGCTCGAGCCCGGGGAGTATCATTCGGTGAAGATTTCGATTGGCAATAATCCAACCAGAGACGGCCATAGTCAGTCTGAGAATGTTATTTTCCAACAAAATAATTTTAATCAGGGCACGGAAAAGAAAGTTATTACCTTGCAGCAGCCGGTAAGAGGAAAGGTCATTCGTTTCTTAGTCAATAAAAGTAATAACGAGCCAACCGGATATTCCGAGATTGCCATTTGGTCAACCACTCCATTGGCAAATGAGGAAAAACCGGAATATCGTGAGCCGACATCACAATACAACAATTTGGTATGGTCGGATGAATTTGACGGAGATGAAATCGACGAAGAAAAATGGAATATTATTGAAGGAATGGCCAATCACGGTGCAATTTATAACCGGGGAGCTGTTTCCATCGTAAAAGAGGGTGAAAATAAGTATTTGTCCATTCGATCCAAGAATTATGAAACAACGGAAGCCTTGAAAAATGCGGTGGGTTATGATGAGTATGATAGTACGCCGCTACGTCCTCATGTTACTTGGTCTTCCGGTAGGTTGGAATCGAAAAACAAATTCTCTTTTCAATATGGACGTATGGCTACCAGAGCAAAGGTCAATGATTCACGTGGAATTTGGCCTGCGATTTGGATGCTTTGCCAAGACGAAACCGGTCATGATGAAATCGATGTCTTGGAATACTTAGGACAAGACGCTCATGGTGCATGGGCTACCAATCATTACGGTATCTGGGGCAAAAATAAGGCTTCACACGGCAAAGAGAAAATTAATTATGAAGCGTGGTCTCAAGATTTTCATGTCTATGAGGTAGAATGGAATCCACAGAATATTATCTGGTACATTGACGGAGAAGAAGTGTTCCGTACTACCCAAGGAAAAGCTTTGGATGGAATGCACAGCAGACCTATGTTCCCAATTTTGGAAACTCAAGTAGGTGACGGTTGGGTAGGCAAGGTAGATTTCTCCAAGCAAGAAACCAAGCAAGACAGTCAATTTCTGATTGACTGGATTCGGGTATATCAAGCGGAAAATCAACCGATAGCTCGTTTTGATGATTTAGAAAGCATTACCGACGGCAAGAAGGATAAATACCGTATTCCGATTCACGAAGCAAGTGAAGGTTTGACACTTCTTACTCATGGTGAAAGAAGCTATGAAAATAAGAATAATTTTTTCTATGGCGGACAACCTCGATACGAAAAAAATCGTATTGCAGTGAAAGAAAATGCAACCGGAGAGCAATATATTATCTATGAGGTACCGGGTGTAAAAGATGTGCATTTAACCGCATACTATCAAACTTTGCCGGATAAGAGAACATATCGTTCACATCTGAATGCCGGATATAGCGGCCATTCAATACGTGAAACAATGCTCAACGGCAATGATGAAATCAATTTTGTCATATATACCTCCGCTAATGGAAGCACTTATCGCCCATTTTATGGAACAAAAGTAGTGGATAACTTTATTGAAGTACATCCTGCCTATGCCAGAACCACTTTTGATGCCTATAATTTGCCGGAGGATACTCGATTTGTAAAAATTGTATTCCCACAATTTGAAGGTAAAAAATATCGTAAGGGAAGCGGTCAGGAAATGGATGTGAAAAATACTGATATTCAATTGGCAAAGGTGACATTCCTGCAAATACCGCAAGATGAAGAGAGTCCTTCTCCACAGCCACAGCCACAAGGCGATGAACACTTAAAAGTATTCCCAAGTCTTAGAGAATATCAGGCAAGCACAGGTAACTTTGAAAAAACGGCACTCAGAAGAATGCTGATTGTTGACAATGAATTATCCAGAAGGAACAACAGAGTAAAAGAAGCGGTACAACTGGTCAATCAGGAATTTGCCGCTTACGGTATTCCAAATAACCAAACCATGCCAATTCTCTTTACGGATAAAGCAGAAGCAAAAGATGGCGATATCGTAATAGAATTAAAAAATAGCATTGACGGTGTTGCTCCGGCAGAAGGATTCACCGTTCATGTGGATAAGAAAATCACGATAGAAGCAAAGAATTCCAATGGCGTAATGTATGCACTCAGAACCATTATGCAGTACATGCAATTGCACAACGCAATGCCGTACGGAATGATTAAAGATTATCCGGACACCGACGAGCGTGCTCTGCACCTTGATATGGGTAGAAAATACTTCACACCGGACTGGATTAAGAGAACGATTCGTGAGCTTTCCTTTATGAGAGTGAATGCGATTCAGCTTCACTTCTCCGAGCACGAAGGATATCGCCTGGAAAGTGAGACCTATCCGAATTTGATGTCGGATCGGTATGTCACGAAAGAGCAAATGAGGGAAATCATAGCGGAAGCCAAGAAGTACGGTGTGGATATTATTCCTTCCTTTGACAATCCGGGACACCTTAGAGCGGCACTGAGGAATTATCCGCAGTTCCAAATCACTAAGAGAAACGGGGCTAAAGATCCGGGTGCAATTGATATTAATAACGACGAAGCAAGACAGTTCATCAAAAATATCTTGAAAGAATATGCCGAACTTTTTGCAGACAGCACTTATTTCCATATCGGTGCGGATGAATTTATTGACTTTAATAAGTTTTATGAGTATCCGTCCATGGCAGAATTTGGGCGTAAGCGTGTCGGACCGAATGCAACCGGACTGGACGGCTATATGGCATATATCAATGAAATTGCAGAATATGTGCATGGATTAGGCTTTAGACCTCGTATCTGGAATGACGGTGTTTATCGTTCCAATATTAATTATTCGGTCAAGTTGCATGATTATATCCAAGTAGGCTACTGGACACAGTGGGATAGAAATATGCCAAGCGTACAGAAATTACTGCAAAATAATCATGAGCTGATTAATGTCAATGATAATATGTATTATGTGTTGACGACACCGGGCAGAGCGTATGATAAGAAACCGAATCCGGAAAAGATTTATCGTGAAATAGATGTTCTGAAGTTCCCGGATAGGGCAGGATACAAACCGCCAAGAGATAAAGTCAAAGGTTTGACCTATGCGATTTGGTGTGATGTGCCGGATAGAGAAACCGAAGCACAAGTGACAGAGGGTATGTATTATTCCCTACGTGCTATGGCGGAAAAAGCTTGGGCCGGAAAGCAAGCCAAAGGAGAGTACAATAAGTTTGAACAAATCTTAAACCGATTGAAAGGCTTATCGGATCCGAATAAAGAAATGCCGCAGGCACAAACAGTCAATTATAAACAAGGTTTGGTAGAGGTACTGTTTAAGCATAATTCCAACAAAAACCAAGTCTTAGGTTATACAGAGATGAGAGTTGGAGAGAGTGATACTATTTATCAGTACCAAGCTCCTGAATTTAAAGAATTTGAATACAAGAGCAGCTCCGAAAATTTGAATGACATCTTTAGTACCAATAAGACTATTACATTACATTATGAAAAGATTACTCAGCTCCGAGAACTTCAAAATGTGATTGCTGAGAAATTGCAAGAAAAGGATTTTGTGGCAGAATCTTATGCAGGATATAAGAGTGTCATGGCAAGAGCGGAAGCATTGGCTCAAGAATCCAATCCAAGTGATACCAAGATTACCGAGATTCTCCTTGAAATTAAAAAGGCTGAAGCAGCTTTGGTGAAGATTATTTTCAAGGAACTTTATGTCAGATTGCACAATCCGAAACCGGAAGATGAATACACAAGATTGAGCTATCGAGAGTATAAGATGGTAGTCAATGAACTGAAGGAAAAGATTAAGGGCAAGGACGTAGAAGACGGTAAACTGGCAGATTTTACCGCTCAGCTGGACGCAGCGGAAAAGCAATTAAAACCAAGACAAGGTGATACAGATCCGACTGATAAGAGAGAGCAATTGCGTCTTGCAATCGAAGAAGCTCGTGCCGTCAAAGAAACTGCCAAGTATAAAAATGCCAGTAAGGCGAAAAAGGATGACTTTGATGAAGCTTTGAGATTGGCGGAACAATACTATGAAAATGACAGCACACCGGATTTTGTATTGGCTTTAGCGGCAAACGGCTTGCGTAATACAACAGCTAAGTTGGACGGCAAGGATGATACGCCGATTGTACCACCGGTAGATAAAGAGGCTTTGAAAGTTCAGATTGCCAAGGCAACAGCCCTTGAAAACAGTGAAAAGTTCAACCATGCCGGTACAGAAAAGCAGACGGAATTTACGGAAGCTTTGGAAGAAGCCAGAAAGTTGGAAAAAGACGAAGCTGCCAAGAAGGAAGACGTAGATAAAGCAAGCGAAAGACTGAAAAAGGCTACGGAAGCGATTGAAGCAGTGGTTGTACCGGAACCTGAACCTGAACCGGCAGACAAGGAAGCATTGAGAGCCGAAATAGCCAAGGCGACAGCCCTGGAAAACAGTGAGAAATTCAATCATGCCGATACCGAAAAACAAAAGGAATTCACGGAAGCTTTGGAAGAAGCCAGAAAGTTGGAAAAAGACGAAGCTGCCAAGAAGGAAGACGTAGATAAAGCAAGCGAAAGACTGAAAAAGGCTACGGAAGCGATTGAAGCAGTGGTTGTACCGGAACCGGAACCAGAGCCAGAACCACAACCACAACCTGAACCACAACCTGAGGTATTACTTCCATATATTCCGGAAGTAGTAGAAGAGCCGGTGAAGGAAGAAGTGATTGAAGAGGAAGAAATTGCTTTAGCTTCTCCGGAGGAACTAAGCAAGTGGACAGACGGCTTGGAAAAAGCTACCGACAAGGAATTGGTAAAACGGTTGCTCGAGCAAAAAGCAACACCGGAAGAATTGGTAAAACACTTTAGTGAAGAAGGATTGACACAATTGGCTAAACAAGTATCAGATGTATTTGTCGATGAAAAGGCCGGTACATGGTATCAAAAGGAATTGGCAATGGCAATTCTTCTGAAACTGGTCAATGGCTATGGTGATGATACTTTCCGTGCCGAAAATAAAGTGACCGGTAAGGAGCTGATTGCAATCTTACTTCGTGCAGGAAAAGTAACGGTAGAGCCAAATGAAGTAGATTGGTTCATGCCATATCTGGAAATGGCGAAAAAGGAAAAATTGTTGACAGAAGTAAACTTTGACTTAAATAAAGAGCTTAGCAGAGAAGAAGTAGCACTCCTAGTCTATAATTTTATGATGAGAAATCGTAGCCAACGTCAATTGCCGAACAGAATGTTGCAATTCCAAGATAAAGAAGAAATTGCAACGGATTTAAGAAATGCAGTATCGTATTTATACGAAAAAGAAATTTTAAAGGGCTACGAGGATGAAAGCTATCGCCCGAAAAATTCGGTAAAACGTTCGGAAGTAGTAGCAATTATTTATCGTATGCTGAAGAATAAATAATTTTATTGCAATTGGCGAGATTTCATGAAATCTACCGATTGTAGAATGGAAATTGCTCAAGCATAAGAAAGAAAACAAAAAAGCACACAAAACAATGTACCTGTTTGTACAGACGGTTTGTGTGCTTTTTATGTATCATAGGAGATTTGACCTTATCTCAAGGCGTTGAAATAGAAGAGTTGAAATTGAAAACAAAGAATAAATCAAAAGAATTTTTGACAAAACAAATATTTTTGCATAAAAACAGAAAAATGAAAGATAGCAACAAGAAAAATGCAAAATAAGCCTAAAAAACGAAAAAAAATGAAGGAAAAAAACAAAAATGAAGGATAGAAAAGTTTGACCTGCAAAAGGTTGTATGATATACTAATAACAAACAAATAAAAGAGAGAAATGGATATCATTTACCGACTGACATGTAAGGAGAAAAAATGAGTAAGATATTACAAAAGTTAGAGATTTCCCCGGATATTATGAATATGCTCCAAAAGGCAAAAGACATTGTTATTCCGAAAAGCAGAGAACACTTAATTGATTTGACATTTGAAAATGCAGTCAACGGACGTGTGGAAGTAGCTTATGATTCCGGAGAAAAATGTCGAGTAGTGGAAGCAACGATTATCAAGGCAAAAAATGGTGCAGTTGTTAATTATCCGGAAGCCTATATGCGTAGAAGAGAGCCACATTGTATGGTAATTGCCGATGATAGGCCGACCGATAAGCCTAGATTTATTGAGAAATATGGATATCCTTTTGAGGATTTGCGACAAGATACACTGAACTGGCTGTCGCAAAGAGAGCTGATTGTTATGCCGTTTACGGCAGGTTCGGTAATTGATGAAAGATTGTCTTATCCGGCACTTTTGATTGTTCCTAGAAATGCCGGTTTTTTTGCTGCTGCCTTGGCAGATTTGCAGGGATTTATTCCAAGGGATGCGGTCGGAGAGAAATTTACTCCGCAGGCGATTTTATTTATTGCTCCACCGTTTCGCCATACTCATTTTTCAGGAAAGCAGGTAGTGGTACACAATCGTTTGGACAGAATGCATGAAATTTTTGCGTACAACCTCTATCCCGGTCCATCCGCCAAAAAAGGTATTTACAGTATGCTTTTGAATATTGGAGAAAGAGAAGGCTGGACTACCATTCACGCCTCATCGGTAGAAATCATCACACCTTATGATAATGTGGTGACGGTACTTCATGAAGGAGCCAGCGGTGGCGGCAAGTCGGAAATGCTGGAGGCCATTCATCGGGAAGTAGACGGAAGAGTGAAATTTGCGACCAATACTATTACCAATCAGGATTATTTTCTGGAAATGAATGATACCTGCGAACTGCATCCGATTACCGATGATATGGCATTATGCCATTCTTCTTTGCAGGACAATAGCGGCAAATTGGTGATACAAGATGCCGAAGCCGGATGGTTTTGGAGGGTGGATCATATCAGTCAATACGGCACTGCACCTCTCACAGAAAGATTGACCATTCATCCGAAAGGACCACTCATTTTCCTTAATATCGAAGGACGACCGGATGCCACTTGCCTTATCTGGGAGCATGTCATGGATACCGAAACCAAGCGTTGCCCGAACCCCCGTGTGGTAATGCCGAGAAATTATGTACCGGAAGTGGTAAAAAGCTCGACACGGATTGATATTCGCTCCTTTGGAGTCAGAGTGCCTGTATGTACCAAAGAAAATCCAAGTTACGGTATTATCGGATTTTTACAAATTTTGCCTCCTGCACTGGCATGGCTTTGGAGATTGGTAGCACCTCGTGGACATGGCAATCCGAGTATTGTCGATAACAGCTCCGGGATGAAAAGTGAGGGGGTCGGCTCTTACTGGCCGTTTGCAACCGGTAGAAAAGTTGACCAAGCCAATCTCTTGCTGACTCAAATTCAAAATACGCCGAATACGAAGTTCGTACTGATTCCAAACCAACATGTCGGTGCCTATAAGGTCGGTTTTATGACCGAGTGGCTGGGCAGAGAATATCTAGCCAGAAAAGGTAACTTCAACTTTAAAGAGCATCAAATCTCTCCTGCCAGATGTACCCTTTTGGGTTATTGTCTGGAAAGCCTGAAAGTGGACGGTAGCGAAATCCCCAAGAGCTTACTCAAAACGCATCTTCAATTAGAGGTCGGACTGGAGGGCTATGATGCCGGTGCCAAGATTTTAGAAGACTTTTTCCGTGAAGAGTTACAAAAATATCTGCATCCGGATTTGCTGCCACTGGGCAGAGAGATTATCGAGGCATATCTAAACGGAGCGGATGTCAGAACTTTAGAGGAAATGCTTTAAGAAAATAAGAAAACATAAAGTACGAAGAAGAAAATGAGTTTTTAAAGGCTCTTTGTCAATATTTGGGGTGGGTTTCTCTGAAATCTGCTCCAATTTTATGTGCTAAAAATATAAAAAGTTAAATAAGAAATAATATAGCAATAAAAAAACCTGCGTTATAGAGCTATGAATTCTATAATGCGGGTTTTTGGTTTAATTTAAAATTTCATCGAGCGGGATAATGTTCGCCATTGCTTTGCCGCCATCTGTATTGGGGTGTAGATGGTCGAGATGAAAGCCGTCTTTGAGGACACCATCAGAGCCTGTAGTTGCTCCTGCAAAATCAAGGATGCCGTCAGAAAGGGTTTGTGTTTTTATCCAGTCGTTGATACTAAGACGCAGATCTTCGCTTTGAGAATACCATTCCTCTGTTGCGAAGGCATTTTCCGGTAGAATGGTTCCAATATATATTTTGGCATTGTGATGTTGGGCGGCTTGAATGATATTTGCATACTCTTTGCAAAAGGAGTCAACCGTAGGAACTTCGTTTTTGGATTGATAAAGAAAACCTTGCGTAATATCATTAATTCCAAAAAGCATTAGGATGATGTCCGGCTTGTGGGCTAAAACATCTTTCCCAAATCGTTTCACGCCGGCTTCCCCAAAAAAGGACAGAGTACGAAACTTAGACGGGGCATCATAGCATAAGCGATTGCCACTGATTCCAGCATTTATCATGACAGCTTTACCGGACTGCTCGCTTAGTAGTCGATAGAGTAAGGCATCGCTATAGTAAGACATTTGAGTGATGGAGTCACCAAATAAGCAAAGCGTCCGAACCATTTCGGTAGTGAGAATTTCCATTTGGCTGACACCGATGGCGATACTGGATGAAATGGCTTCGTTTTTAAGAGAGGGCACTATTTCAGAGCGGTCAAGGGGATTACCGCTGCCATCCGAAAAACGGGTATGCCAAAACTCGGTAGACCATGTTTGACAAAAACCTTTGATTTCAATTGCTTGTTCAAAAGTCATAGTAAATTCGATAATATCTCCAGCAGAAATAGAAACGGGTATTTCGTCAGTATATGCACTTTCTCCGGCATCGAGCAGAACTTTACTATTGTGATTTAAGGATACGCTATAATGGCTGCCTTCTATAGTTAGCTGTAGATTACTTAATATCATAGGAAAATGTTGAAGTCGGTTGTCCAATAAAAAGCGTAGCTTGTTTCCCTTGATAGGAGTTTTAATCAATAGGTGTTGTGTCATGCCGGAGGCATTGCCGACCTGCATGCCGAAATTGATTGTCTGATATTTCCATGCTGTTTTCCATTCCATGATTTTGTCCTTTCTAAAAGAAATGATAGTCTCAAATAGTCTGTAAGCGTGATAGAGAGAAAATAAAAGGAGAAACAACGGATTCGATAATATTCCATGAGACGTTGTCTAAAAGTTTATCATTCCTAAGGCTGATTTTGTAATCAATCCTATCATAGCGGAAAAGAGTGTAAGTTGCAAGGGGTGAGCTTGGTTTATTATAATGCGGTTGGATGGAGAATAATAATGGAAAAAGGGAAAATATATTTGTGAATGTTCAGTTAAAGCACGGAAACCTCTTTAAAACAAAGGATTTTAAAAATATTTCGATTTCGAGATAAAAAGCGCTTGCAATTATTTTGAGCCTATGCTATAATTATCTCGAAATCGAAATAAAAGGAGGCGCATAATGAATCGAATTGATAAGTCTTTAAAGGTCTTCGTCGGATTAAAGCGCTTGTCAGCGGAAGTAGAGCAACTGGTTCGTCAGGATGTAGGCAGTTATGGCTTGACTGTCAATGAGTTTGCAGTATTGGAGGTATTATTTCATAAAGGAGCAATGCCCATTCAGCAAATCAAAGCCAGTATCTTAGTGGCCAGCAGCAGTACAACTTATATTGTCGATAAGCTTTGTGAGAAGGGCTTGGTAGAAAGGTATCAAGATAAGGAAGACAAGAGAATTATATATGCTCATTTAACGGAAAGCGGAACGAAACTGATGGGAAATAGTTTTCCAAGCCATGCAGAAAGGCTTGCGGAGCTTTTTCAGAGTTTGTCGGAAGAGGAGCTGGAACAATTCCACAGTATTATAAAAAAAATTACAAATTATCAAAAGAAAACGCCATAGTGCGTTTTAAAAAAGATTACATATCTCGAAATCGAGATAAAATAAAAAGTAGTAAAACCGAAAGCAGCAAATCAATATACAAAAAACAAATAGTAATATAAAAAAACAAAAATCGAATGATAAAGGAAAATATGAAACATTTATTAGGAATTCACTATGTAACAGCAATGACAGACGATATTGAAAGAAACTATCACTTTTTTACCGAGATTTTAGGAATGAGACTGGTCAAGAAAACTGTCAACCAAGATGACATTCACACTTATCACACTTTCTATGCGGATGATAGAGGAAATGCCGGTACCGATATGACATTCTTTGATTTTCCCAATAACCCAAGAGGTATCCATGGCACCAACTCCATCAGTCGTGTGGGCTTTCGTGTACCGAATGACGAGGCGTTGGAATACTACCGTCAAAGATTCGATGAGTTCGGTGTGAAACACGATGGTATCCAAACCTTATTCGGTAAAAAGGTATTGCCTTTTGAGGAATCGGATGGTCAACGTTTCCAATTGTTTTCGGATGAGCTCAATGAGGGCATTAAGCCGGGAATCCCATGGCAAAACGGGCCGGTTCCAACCAAGTATGCCATCTACGGTTTAGGGCCGATTGAAATCACGGTAAGCTACTTTGATGAGTTTAAAAAAGCACTGGAAACAGTTTACGAGATGCGTCCGATTCTCGAAGAAGAAAATGTAGCCGTCCTGGAGATGGGAGAAGGCGGCAATGGCGGACAAGTCATTCTTAGAAAAGACAAAGAAAGCAATCAATAGAATCCACCATATTAGTGCAATTGTAGGAGATGCACAGGAAAATCTCAATTTCTATCGAGATGTGATGGGATTAAGACTGATAAAGCAAACGGTAAACTTTGACGATTCGTCGGTCTATCATCTGTATTTTGCCAATCAGAAGGTAGCAAACGGCACGGTAATGACCTTTTTCCCTTGGGGAAATGCGTATGCCGGTAAAAAGGGGAGCGGTCAAGTCGGTAGAATCGCTTTTGCCATTCCAAAGGGCAGTATGGCGGAGTGGCAGGCCTATTTGACACAAGAAACGATTGCCACGACTAAGACTCTTCGTTTCGGAAAAGAAACCTTGGAATTTCATGACCGCCATCAGCTGGATTTGGCACTGGTGGAAGTAGAAGAAGAAAGAGAAAGCAAAGACATAATCGGATTTTTCGGAGCGGAGCTTTTCTCAAGCCAGCCGCTGCAAACCGGAATTCTTCTTTCCAAAGAGATGGGTATGAAGCAACTACAGGACACGGAGACACATTATGTATTTGAAACCGCCGGAGTAGAGGCGCATCGCATTAGTTACATGGTACCGGAGGGGATGAGCGAAGTATGCTTCCTTTGGCAGCGCATCTAAATAAAGAGGCTACGGTGCTTAGTATTCACGGGGAAGTCAATGAAGGAGGCGCTTTGCGATTCTTTAAACGCAAAGCGGAAGGAATCTATGATATTGAAGATTTGTACGCACAAGGAAAAAAATTGGCGGCTTTCATCAAAGAGGCATCCGAACAATACGATTTTTCTATGGAAAAAGTAGTGCTCGTGGGCTTTTCCAATGGCTCAAACATAGCTATTAACTTATTGTTGGAGCATTCTAATGACTTTAAAAAAGGCATTTTGTTTGCGCCGCTTTATCCGCTCGATAGCCAAACCGAAAAACTGGAGGAAACAAGGGTATTCCTCTCGTCCGGTAAGTTTGATCCGATTTGTCCGGTGGAGCAAAGCCATCATGTTCGTGATTTGTTTGAAAAGAGAGGAGCAAAAGCCGAGCAAGTCTGGGTAAATACCCATGAAATTACCATGCCTTCACTGGAAAGTGCCGCACAGTGGTTACAAGAGCAAATGGCATAAAATCCAAGTGCCGAAAGAAATCGTGAAAAAGTAATATGAAAATAAGAAAAGAGCATAGACAACAACGATTACCGGAAAGTGGTATGAAACAGTTTTCTATGCTCTTTTTTGCTGAAGTCATCGAAAGGATATGTAAAGGATATGTCGGCAGAATTACTCCCCTTTATCCCATTATATCAGGCTTTGTAAGTTAGCAACAAACAGAAAAGCAGATTGGTTTTGCCAATCTGCTTTTTGCGAGTGTGCCTTGCGGCGCACGCTTCTAATGGGTGAAAGTCCCAAATCCGCCCTA
>JAUMXK010000067.1 GCA_030535295.1 Eubacteriales bacterium
ATCAAAGTATAATCACTATGCAAATCATCTTAATGATATGCCTTAGGTATCAATCAAAGTTCAGTCGCTATGCAAATCATCTTGCTTGTTTTTCTATATCATAACTCCGAATTTCAAAAATGTCAATACTAAATTTCAATATTTTTAATTTCTATATAAATAATATTGATTTTAATCTAAATTATATATCAATATTATCTTTTTTCAAATTGATATTTTAAATATCATACCTTTCTTTTTGATATTTTCCTGTTATTTTCTTTCATTTTTTTCTTTTTTATTGAATATCTTAATTTTAGAATTAAGTATTTTTGATTTTAAATCTTTATTTTCTATTATATTTTATTATTTTATATGGAGATTTGATAAAAGAAAGACTTGACACCATATATGACACCATATATAATAAAAGCGAAAGGAGGAAAATATGTCACAATGGGAAAAATTATTATCTAAAATCTTATCTCTTTCCAAAGAAATGAGATTCTCCGAATTAAAAAAAGTATTGGAATACTATGGCTACCAGATGAGTACTCCAAAAGGCGGTAGCAGTCACTATACCTTTCGAAAGAAAGGACATTTCCCCATCACAATACCGAAACACGAACCAATAAAAAAAGCCTATGTCGAAATGGTCAAACAAGTAATTGAAAGAGAGGTGACAAACGATGAAAAATCTGAATGAATATTTGTCCTTAGCATATCGAATGGAAATATCAGAAGATACTTCAGAGGGTGGTTTTATTGTTTCTTTTCCTGAATTACCGGGTTGCATCAGCTCCGGAGAAACCATCGAATCCGCCATTAAAAATATCCAAAATGCCAAACAAGAGTGGTTATCCGCAGCCATAGAGGAAGGTTTGGATATTCCAATGCCAAATTCTTCCGAAGACTATTCCGGTCAGTTTAAACTTAGAATCCCAAAAACATTGCACAAAAAATTAGCTGAAAATTCTAAAAAAGAAGGAATTAGCATGAATCAATATTGCCTTTTCCTTCTTTCCAGAAATGACGCCCTAAGGCATCCGAATTAAGTTGTTTCGCCTGCATTATAAAGCAACCTTCTCATACCTTTCCGAGCGAAAGCAGATTGATGCCTTAGCCGCCTTTTCTCTTCCCTCACACCAAATGATAGCTCTACAATTCTAATACTAGTTTCAAAGAATAAATATCTTTTCTCCACCAAAAAGGACTGCCTTTCGGCAGCCCCTTCCTATTTTTTATTGATTAAATTTCATACCATTTGATTTCATTAGCCGCCATATCGAGAGTAAAGCTGCTGCCATCCCCTCGATAAATGGTGGTGCTTTGCGGCTTGTAAGTATTATTGACCACGCAATATTTTTTATTTTCCACATAGGCATGGACATCGACATTAAAGTTGTCCGAATACCATTTTCTAAGGTTTGCCTCGTCATGACTTGCCCACATCACAGCACGATGGAGCAGACGACTGTTTTCAAAGCTATATGGCAAGCCGCTGATATAAACGCATCTGCCGTTGCCGAAAGCATTGCAAGCCAGCTGCACCTCTTTGTCGTGGTGAACAAGGATTTCCGCTTCCGGTAGAGCATACATCGCTTTCTTTCCTTCCCCGAAATCCACCTCACCGGTGCAATCTGCCAAAATAAAGTGCTCTCTGTGTTCTTCCCAGTTGTATTTGTCTTGGTTCAAGCTAAAGCCGGTTTCCTTGTCAATACCGAGAGCCTGTGCGAGTTGCAGAAAATGTCCTTGGTATTGGTGTCCGCTTGGCTCACCGACACCGATAAAGCCACCGCCTGCATGGATAAAGCCACGCACCGCTGTAACAATCACTTCTTCCTTCCACACTTCACCACCGGTGTAGGCAGTGTCGGCATCTCCAATATTAAAGATGACATCAAAGTCCTTCAGCATTTCCGGATTGGATCTAATATCGTCAAAACTGATAAAGCGCACATCATACGGCGCACCGCTTAAGAACTCAATAATTCCGGCATAAGAATAGTTTTGCTTATAGTAGAGGGCATGGTGAACCATGTGATTGCCCCACGCTCTTTGCTTACCCCAGTGATTGAGAACGGCAACTTTTTTGACACAATACGGTACGGTGCCTTTGGCATTTTCGTACAGAGTACGGAATTCGTCGGTAACTTCCGTCACATAGTCGATAAACTCCGGAAAATCAAGGGCAAGTTTTAAATATCCGCCATAGCCGATACGGTCAATCGGTTTTCTAAGAATGGCACGGCGTGCCGTTACCCAGTTGACCTTTGCTTCTTTGACCGGATCTCCTCCCTCGTGGAAAGTATCCGGGAAAAAGTAAGGCAGAAAACGACCTTCGGTATATTTTACCCCCTCAATATCACTAATCAGGCGAAGCGTCGAACCATTGCCGACACTACCTACCACCGCATCCAGTCCGATGGTGGCAAATTCTTCCAAAAACGGCTCTGTTCCAATCCAGTGGTCACCTAAGAACATCATCGCTTCTTTGCCGTATTCATGGGTAATATCCACCATTTCTTTCGCCAATTTGCAAACTTCCCTGATTTGAAATTTTTGGAAATCACGAAATTCCTTCGTCGGAATCCGGTAGTTGTTGTTCATATAGCCTTGGTCAATGATGTATTCCGGACGGAACGGATAGCCCACTTCCTTTTCAAATTGCTCTAAAATATATGGCGAAACACTGGCGGAATAACCATACCAGTCGACATATTTTTCTCTGGCAAGCTCATCAAAAATCAAAGTAAACTGATGGAAGAATGTGGTATAGCGAATGACATCCACATAAGGATTTTCTTCCAAAAATTTACGCAGACGATTCATCGAAAATTCCTTTGTTTTCGGCTGACGCACATCAAAGGTAATTTGCTTTTCTACTCCTTGCCAGTCATTGACCACCGCATTATACATGTGTACGGGATCCCACATAATGTAGGCAAGGAAACTGACCGTATATTCGTGCATATATTTGGTATTGCGGATGGTAACATTGCCGCTTTCTTTGTCATAAGACCACTCGCTTGTCGGCACAACCTCTCCGGTGGTACGATCAATCACTTCCCACCAACGGGTAATGTCATCATAGTCATTGACTTTGAGCATATCCGGATAGAGATTGTCCATCAAATGAATGGAAAGACTGTCCTCTACTGCCGTATGAAACTTGGTCATGATATACATTTGCTGCACTTCATCCAAATTCGCCTTTGCCCACTCATTATCTTTTCTGGTGGTATAATAGGTTTTATAAATCTTGGCATCCACTTCCCGAAGTTCCGGTGGAAAATCGGTTCCGTCACAATCTCTTAAAGCATCGGCACCCCACTTATTAATAATTTCTAAAGTTTGCGGAATGACATCCATATCGGTAGGAACGGTTACTCTTCCTTTATTCATGTGCTTTCTCCTTGTTTGGTATCTCTGTTTTTTGATACTTTTTTGTTGTAGAGCATCCTAATCTTTTTGCTCCTTTAATATTTGTAAGTATAGCACACCAGCCGTTTTTTTACTATTTATTATTTGTAGTTATTTTTTATGATTATTGCTCTGTTTTTCATAAAAAAGGATGGTCGCAATACTTCACAACCATCCTACTCTTATCTTATTCCAATTGACCAAAACTCTCCTATCGCTCGGATTCTATTCTTTTATTTCTTGCTCTTCCTCGGTGGAAATAATCTCATTTACATAGCTCCACTCCCCTACCAAAAGAAAAGAAAGCACTTTGGCAAAAAAGGTCAGGCAAACTTCCGTCATTTCCATAAACAGCAGGCCGATTTGACGAAAAGCACCTTGCTTATGGCCACTACTTTCCAACTGTTTCTGCCTGTTCATAAGGATAACAACAACAATCGGCAAAAGAATCACCGCAGCAATCACTGCAATTTCCAAAATCACTGAACCGTTATTCATCACCTACTCCCTTCCGAAAATAAAGTCTTTCCTCTTTGCGTTTATTTTTCCGGCCATGTATTCCTTGCCTGTTTCTCTTTTCATTCTATATAGAAAAACCATTGAAGTCAATGAAAATACGATTAAAAAACTATCCTGTTCCTTCCGCTAAAAACTCTGTGCCGACCTTACCGCTTTTTTCCAGCCGCTATACAGTTCTTCCCTCTTTTCCGCAGAGAGCTCCGGCGTAAAGGTATGCTCCAGTGTAATCTTACTTAAAAGCTCGCTTTTGTCTTTCCATAAACCGACAGCCAGTCCGGCCAGAAATGCCACTCCAAGTGCCGTACTCTCTTGATTGACCGTCCGCTCCACCCTAGTATTTAAAATATCACTTTGAAACTGCATCAGGAAATTATTTTGCACCGCTCCGCCATCCACTCGCAAGGTATCTAAGGTAATTCCGCTTTCGGTTTGCATTAGCTCCATAATATCCCTACTTTGATAACAAATCGCCTCCAAAGTTGCCCGAATAAAGTGTTCCTTCGTAATGCCCCTGGTTAATCCGAAAATCGCCCCTCTGGTTTCGCTATTCCAATACGGCGCACCGAGTCCGACAAAGGCAGGCACCAAGTACATTCCCTCGCTGCTCTCCACTCTGGTAGCATATTCTTCCGTTTGAGCAGCCGTCTTAATCATACGCAGTCCATCCCGCAGCCATTGCACAGCACTGCCTGCCACAAAGACACTGCCCTCCAAAGCATATTCGACCTTGCCATCCAGTCCCCATGCAATCGTCGTCAGCAGTCCATTTTCCGACGGAATCGGCTTTTCACCGGTTTGCATCAGCAAAAAGCAACCCGTTCCATAGGTATTTTTCACCATGCCAACATCAAAGCAACCCTGACCAAAAAGAGCCGATTGCTGGTCACCGGCAATTCCGGCAATGGCAACTTCCTGACCGAAAAAGTGATAATTCACCGTCTTCCCGTAAATATAAGAAGATGGCTTTACTTCCGGTAAAATCGCCCTCGGAATATCAAATAATCGCAGGAGCTCTTCATCCCATGCAAGGGTATGAATATTAAATAGCTGCGTTCTCGAGGCATTGCTATAGTCGGTAACATGTACCTTACCACCAGTCAATTTCCATGTCAGAAAAGTATCAATCGTACCGGCCAGCAACTCACCTTTCTCGGCTCTTTCTCTCGCTCCCGGCACATTGTCAAGGAGCCATTTCCATTTACCGGCTGAAAAATACGGATCAATTAACAGTCCGGTTTTTTCTCTTATCATAGGAGAATAGCCTTTCTCTCTCAGATCCCTGCAAATCTCTTCCGTTTGCCTGGACTGCCAAACAATGGCATGATAAATCGGCTGACCGCTCTCTTTATCCCAAATCACTGCTGTTTCTCTCTGATTGGTAATGCCGATTGCCTCTACTTCCTCCGCCTTAACTCCGGTTTTTAAGAGAACCTCCGCCATGACTCCCATCACACTCAGCCAAATTTCGTTGGCATCATGCTCTACCCAGCCCGCCTTCGGAAAATACTGCGTAAATTCCTTTTGTGCCATTCCGACCACTTCCGCACTCTCATCAAATAGCACCGCTCGGCTACTGGTCGTGCCCTGATCAATGGATAAAATGTACTTGCTCATACCTACTCCTTTCTTAAATACTCCTCCACCAATTTTCGATTGGAAACTGTCACCGCCTCTGCTCCGTATTCAAAACAAGCCTCTATTTCCTCGACAGCAGAAAGCAAGCCCCCACTCATCAGCCTTTGCCCTGTTTCTTCCTTGATTCTCGGTAATATTGCCGGCGCAATCGCCGGCAGAACCTCGACCAAATCCGGCTTACAATCCCGGCACAACTTAATGCCTTTGGCCAGAGATTTGCTGTCAATCAAAAATAAGCGCAGGACACCCAGACACTTGTTTTCCATGGCTCGCTGTACCACCTTCGGCTTGGTAGAAATTACCCCATCCGCTTTCAGCACTTGGCAGGCATATTCGCAACCTGCCTCATCATTGGACAGACCATGCAACAAGTCCATGTGCAAAAGCACCTTTTTGCAATGTTTATGCGCTGTCTGAACCAAACTCTGCAGCACACTGATGTGAAAATCAATCAGTACCCCATACTGCAAATCCATGTTCAAAAACTTCTCAAACTCCTTGGCAGAAGAAATCGCCAAAATAATCTCTTTTTTCCCTATCTTATCCCGTTTCATAATTCTACCGCTTTCATACTTCGACTAGCCACAATATCTGCCTGCAAACCGCAAACATTTTTGATAATCACCTCACGAAGTGCAACCGGTGCTTTTACCTGTACCTTGGCAAGCTCTTCCATCACTTGCCAAACCATCTCTTTCGGAATACTCTCCGAAGTGATTACCGGCAAACGGGAATAAAGTCCGTTTGCAATCTTTACGGTAGAAGTCAGCATACGCATCGGAGCCTTGCACTCTTGTTCGGCATATTTTTTGCCTCGTCCGCAACGGTTGCCGGATAGCGAAAGCAAATTTCCCGTTTCATCCACTTGACTAGAAAGCTCACAACCGACAGGACATACAATACAAATAAATTTTCTCTCCATCGTATTACTCCTTTATCTCCAGACAAATCTCTCGATACTCCCCGGAAAGCTCTTCTTGTTTTAAGGTCAGGCGTTCCATTTCTGCCGGAATCATATGTTTCTTCTTTATTGATTTTACCACTTTTCCGTCCCTTTTGACAAGCAATTCCACATTTTCCATGACTCGACTAACCCGAAAAGAAAAGGTCACATCTTTGTTTCCGGTCTTTTGCAGTCTTTGCGGCAAAATATAACCGATTCCGTTTCCGGCCACTACCTCCGCTTTTTCTCCATTTATCCCCTTGCCCTGAAGATAAGCAGCCGCCGAACGACCGGCATGTAAGCCCTCTTCACTGACAAAATCCACGACATCATGAACATGCAGCACATTACCGCAGGAAAAAATGCCTTCCGTTTCCGTTTGGCAGTTATCATCCACAATGGCACCTTTGGTCTTAGGATATAGGGAAACTCCTGCTCTCTCACTCAAATGATTTTCCGGAATCAAACCGACCGATAACAGCAAGGTATCACAGTCAAATCGCTTTTCACTGCCAACGATTGGCCTAAGATGTTCGTCCACTTGACTGATTTCAATGCCGGTCACTCTGTCTTTGCCAAATACATTGGTAACGGTATGACTTAAATAAAGAGGAATCTCAAAATCCCTAAGACATTGCTGAATATTTCTGGGTAATCCATTGGAATAGGGCATGATTTCAGCTACTCCAAGCACCTCGGTGCCTTCCAGTGTCATACGCCTTGCCATAATCAGTCCAATATCTCCACTTCCCAAAAGAAAGACTTTTTTCCCTACCAAATATCCCTCCATATTGAGATAACGCTGTGCCGTACCTGCTGTCCAGACTCCGGCAGGACGAAAACCGGGGATATGAATCGCTCCCCTTGTCCTTTCCCGACATCCCATGGCAAGAATTATCACCTTGGCTTTAACCCTGCAATAGCCCTCTTCTTGATTGGCATAGGTAATGACCTTGTCTTCATCAATATCCAATACCATACTGTCAAGTACAAAAGGGATTCCGTATTCTTCCACTTTGTTCAGCCAACGCTCGGCATACTCAGGGCCGGATAATTCCTCCTTATAGTAATGCAAGCCAAAGCCATTGTGAATACATTGCAGCAGAATACCGCCCAACTCTTTGTCTCTTTCTATGATTAAAATATCTCGAATTCCCTCTTCATAAGCTCCGCAGGCAGCTGCCATACCGGCACTTCCACCGCCGATAATGGCCAAATCAATTTCAGTGATTGCTTTTCTTTCGCTATGACTATTTTTCAGCGTTTCTCTACTCATGGCTTTCCCCTTTCCCTTGCTTGCTCTCACTTACAAAAATCGGACTTCTCAGACTGTCATACATGACATCAAGCGGTGAAATACCAAGTTCTCTGGCTAAAATTTCCACTACCCTCGGCTCGCAAAAACCACCCTGGCATCTGCCGGCGCCGGGTCTTGTCCTTTTTTTGACTCCTTTTACGGTAGTTGCTCCCACCGGTCTATGAATACAGTCCATGATTTCTGCCTCACTGACACTTTCGCAGCGACAAATCATTCCGGCAAAACGTTTCTCTTTTTTTACCCACTCATTTTTTTCCGAAAGACTCATACCATCCAATCGAATCGGCGGACGGCGATTTTGATAATTGTTTCTGTGCGCATATTTTTCTTTTGCCCCGATAAGCTCTTCTGCAACATATCTTCCAATGGCAGGAGCTGCTGTCAGTCCCGGTGACTCGAGGCAAGCCACTTGAATAAAACCGGGATATTTTTCTTCTTCCCTAATAATAAAATCTCCGGTATTACCGGTTGCCCGTAGTCCGGCAAAACTACGAATCACCTTATCAAAAGGAATGTTGCGCACCGTCTTTGCTAAACCGTTTCTCACCACATCCAGTCTTGCCGACTCTACATTAATGCCTTCTTTATCTTCAATCCATTCCGAGTCCGGTCCCAAAAGGACATTGCCGTGAATAGTAGGAATGGCTAAAATTCCTTTCCCTAGTGCGGATGGCACCGGATAAATCGGACGACTGACAAGCGGTGCTATGGTATTGTCCAAGACAAAGTATTGTCCCCTTCTTGGTGTGATTTTATAGTCAATTTCCTTTTCCAACAGAGCAAAAACTTGATCGCTATACACACCGGCACAATTGATGACATATCGTGTTTCCAAATGATAGCTCTCATTTTTGACGAGGTCTTCTACTTCGATTTGATATCCGGTTTCCTTTTGCTTGATTCCGACTACCTGATGATTCAGCCTTAAATCACAACCGTTTAAAACAGCTTCTTCCATCATCCCCAATGTGATTTCCCAAGGATCCACCACACCGGTAGTTGGCAGGGAGATAGCCGCTATGATATTTTCACTTAAATTCGGCTCCATTTTCCTTGCCGTTTCACCATCTATTTCCTCACAAGGAATTCCTCTTTCTTCTGCCTGCCTCTTCAGCATTTGCAAAATTTCTCTTTCTTCTTCATTGACTGCCACAACAAAGGCTCCCGTTTGTCGATACAAAACATGTAAATGTCTGCAAAGCTCAGGATACATACGATTCCCCTCGACATTAAATCTCGCCTTATAAGTATCCGGTTTCGGATCATGCCCGGAATGAACAATTCCACTATTGGCAAGAGAGGTTGCCTCCGCCACATCATTTTCTTTTTCCAGCACCACTACCTCACATTGGTACTTGGATAAAAAATAAGCTACCGCCGCTCCCATTACTCCTGCACCGATAATTGTAATATCTGCCATGATAATCTCCTTTGATACACCTTCCTAATGTTGTCCGCTTTATGATATTCCTGCGACACTTTTTCGCCATTCACTTTTTGTCCTCATGAAAAAAGCGACACAAAATAGAATCCACTACTTTGTGTCGCTCCAAACTCTTGACAACATAAAAGCCATTCTGCTGACATCTTATTTTCCTAAGAACACTCTTCGTTCCGGAAATAAACGGAATAAAATGCCAGACGGATAACTTCTCGACTAATTTCGTCTTTTCGTATGACTTGCATAGCAAAAAAGCTTATGCTCACACAAGACATATCATTTGCTCAACTTTACCCACCGGATTTTGCCCTATCCGGCTCACAAGAGCCGAAATGTGGGAAAGTCGAATCATTAACTTAACCTCATTCTATCATGTTTCATTGAATTGTCAAGTCCTTATGAAATCAGTCTTATCAAATGTTGTTTTGTCTTTATTTTGTCCTACTTGTTTTTCAACAAACGGTACAGGATTGTCACGATTTCTTGACGTTTTACAGGTTTTTCGGAGCGATAGCTTCCGTCCTCGTATCCCTTAAGAACGCCTTTTTCCCAAAGATAATCTACTTGAGTCAGATAATCTTGATGAATAGTATCTCTGTCTGTAAAATCGCCCAGGCGATTTGGAAGTAGGACATGATTTCTGCCAAGCATCGCAAAATTGTAGGCCAAAGCTGCCACTTCTTCTCTGGTCAGTTTCTTACTTAAGTCAAACTTCACTCCATTTAAGAGGCCTGCTTTTTCTGCAGCAACCAGATAAGGAGTAAACCAATCTTTGTCTTCACTTGTCTTTAATTCCACTCCGCTTGCTCTTACCAGCATAGTAATAAATTCTTTGCCGGTAACTTCTTTTTCTCCTCTAAAGGTAGCATCTTCAAAGCCTGTAACCAGACCTGCAACCGCAACAAAGCCCAGTTCTTTTACATACCATACATCCGCTTTAACATCCTCAAATTTTTCCTCTGCACTGCTTGCTAAGTCTGCCATTGCTTCTTGGCTTAGTCTTTTTGCAAAAAGCTCTGCGTTGATTTTCCTTGCAACCAGTTCTTTTATCAATTCTTTGGTTTTTTCATCCAAAATGTTTTTGGTGATTTCTTCAAATTTAGCCATTTCTTCCGGTGAAGATAAAGCAATGTCTTCTTCTTCTATTTGCACTTGCTCTACCACTTCCACAGACTCCTCTGTCATTTCCGGAATATATGGCAATAGGATTTCGGATTGTAATTGCGGTTGCGGATTAGCATCACCGTCAAGTCCTTTAATTGCAGTTGTTAAAGCTTCTTCCGCTTTATCTACCTCTTCTTGAGTTGCTTTGTCTTTTGCCCTTACAGACTCTGCATTTGCCATAGCCTCATCTAATCTTGCTTTTGATTCTTCTGTTGCATTCTTATATGTATTGCTGTCCTTTGCCGTTTTTGCAATTGCAATTGTTTCTACCAGTTTTCCCTTTTTTGTTTCTTCCCCATTGAGGTTTTGGGAGAGACTTTTTAAAGTATCGATAAACTCTGCGATTTCTTCCTCCGTCGCATCCGGTTTTTCATAAAATTCTTCTGCTGTTTGAATTACTCCGTCAAACAAGAGCTTTGATATAATATCTGCATTATAGTATTTATAGTGTTCTCTCAATGCTTTTGCTTCTTCGATTGCTTTCTTTAATCGCGCCTTCGGATCTTCATTGTCTTGATTTTGGTTGATTTCCGTATAATCAATCGTCCATTCACCGACCTTATACCAACTGCCTGCATCTTGTGTCAATAGCAACCGAATCTTATCCGTTTGAACCTCGTCAAATGTTCCGCTTTGCTTTTCTTCCCCTGAAATCTTTCCGATTGTCTTCCACTCATCATTCAAGTAGACTTGCACATCCGCAGCACGAATAAAATCTGAACCTACATTCGTCGGATATTCCAATGTAAATCCCTTCATTTTTACCGGACGAGAAAATGTCAATACAATTTCTTGCCCTGCTTTTTGAGCACCGCCCAACCATGCAAAGCTGTTCGCATCGTTATCGAGCATCTTTCTCAGAAAATAGATGGAATGAGTTCTTAGTGTAGCCGTAGGAACAATCTCCAGCGGAGCTTTCATATCGCCATCCAAGGTATCATAGGCTTCCTGCAATTTTTCTTTTGCATCTATAATCGTCGAAGCCTCACTGTCCGGCTTTGTCAAGATTTCTTCCGCTTTTTCCAAAGCAGTTTGGAACGCTTCTTTCTTTTCATCCCCTGCATAGCGGAATTTATTTTTGGTTAACACCGGCTTCATTTCCTCTACCAAAGTGGATAAGTCTGCCATTTCCGCCGCTTCACCGTCTGCCGGTTCGACTTTCACATTTAAGCTTAAACTTCTCCCAAATCCTTCCAATGTAATTTCTTGACTGCCCAATTTATTCTTGTCATAACCTCTCACGACAAAATTCTCCTCTGACATAGCAACCGTTTTGCTTCCTGCCGGGCTGTAGTATGTCATTTCAACTTCTCCGTCAGACAACTCCAGTTCTTCGCCACGCTTGTAAGTCAATTTTGAAGGTGCTTTTTTCATCTTTATGCTATACGGCTTACGTATCAATTTGACCTCTTCTACTGTATTTCCTGTAATCTGAATGGTCTTTTTCACCGGAAGAACACGTCCATAGGAGTCCGTAATAGAATAATTGTAATCTCCTTCTTTTACCGGATATTTATTCTCCAATAAAGGCTCAATACTCTTTTCTTCCGAATCTTTCACGACAACGGTAATGTCCAGTTTATCTTTTGGAAGTTCGTTCGGATAAACAATATCAAATGTTAACGTAATCAAATTCGGATTGGCTACTAAAATAGCTTTTATTGCATTAATCTCCGCTTCCAGTTCCAACACTTTCTCTTTGTTTTCTTCTGTAGACTCCAGCAGAAGTTCAGCTGCTTTTATTTTCACATCGATTCGGTCTAAAATCTCATCCAAATCAGAATTCGTATAGATAAGCTTCGCTTGTTCCCGATTGGCAATCAATGGCTTAAACTCATTCACCAGAGCTTTCAATCCCTCTCTATAGGATTGGTCATATTCCAGCTCAAGCACGGAAGTATTGCCGCTATAATCTTCCAAAGTGACAAATAACGTGCCTGCGGAATGACCCAAATTAACCTTATTATGATAGTTTCTTGATACACCTCTTATTTTTTCAAGCAGGATTTCCCTCGTAGCGGATCCCTTAGCTTGAAATTCTGCTGTCACTTTCTTCCAATCACGAGTTAAAGGCGATTTCAATGAGAACTGATGTCCGTGATGGAAGATAACATCCTCTTTGGTCATCGGTCGGGCATAGCTGTCATGGAATCTTCCTCGATAAGTCACTCCTCCAATAATCGAATTGTCTCCACTAATCGGAGAAACGGTAAGATCATATTCATAACCATCTTTTATCTCCGGCACTTCCAAAGTATAGGATGTCACATTACCTACTCTGATGCGATATTCTTTATAATTTTTGTCGTCTTTTGCCATCCATAAAGGATAGACATGAATTTCATATCCTTGTGCCTGTTCCTCTGCCGTCCAGCTAATTTCCAGTTTTCCGGCTTCTGCGGCGTGTCGAACTTTTGTTGTTTCATTTTCCACTTCTCGAACCGCAATACTGTTTGGCATTTTTTCATCTCCAAAGTGATACGTCGTCGTTGCACTTTCTTTTCCGTCTTTGGATACCGCTACCAGTTCAAAGCGGAATTTCTTATTATTGTTTGTAAAATGATTTTTGACATAGATACCGTCATCATAAATTCCGCCCAGAAAATGGCGGACACCGTCCGCATCGACAGAATATACACGGTATTTATCCACTTCACTGTATTCTTTTTTATTCCAACGCAAAATTACCTGTCCGTCTACGAAGACTTTTTCTACTTTAAAATTCTCCGGTGCGGAAAGATTGCTCTCTTGATCCGTAATGCGAATTTGGCCAATGTTCATTTGATAATTTTCGACATTTACAGCACTCTCAAAAACAAAACCGAGAGCAGCAATCTGTTTTCCTGTAAAGCGTGATAAATCAACGGTCGCTTCCACCCATTCTCCTTTATTTGCCGAATTTTGAATCTCCAGTTTTTCTATGGTTTCCGGTGCATCTTTCATTACCAATCCCAATTTCATTTCGGCATTATCCATCGAACTTTTGCGATAACGAATCACCGCTTTGCTACTGCCGGTTACATCCAAGTCTGTTTTAAACACACGCAAGAAGTTTCCTTTGCCCGCTTCCAAATCTCCATAAACCACCAATGAACTTCCACCATGCCAAGCTCCTACTTGCGTATACGGTAAGTTAATTTTTTGTCCTTTGGTGTCATTATGAATATCTTTTGCACCGAAATCAAAATCGGCCTTCAATTTTTTATCACTTTGCGTATCAAACCACCACTGCCATGTCGGTAAGATATCTTGGTCGTTTAGATTAGTCCATGCTTCATCATTGAGCATCTGACCTTCCACAAAATATTGTACCCCTTTGCCAATATTAAAATTGGAGTAAAATTTCTTGCCGGAAATGACAGAGCTTTCTGATTTGAAATCCGCTACGCCAACCCAACCGCCGGCATCATTGACGACAACTTCCGGTCTTGCAAAGCCCGGTTTCTTACCCGTATCTGTCGGATCGGATTTCACACCGGAAAAATACATTCTTTCTCTTTCAGCAATCATCCATTGGTATTCATTGCGTTGATGAATCGGTAATTGTTTGTCTAATCCCAATGTTCCTGTTAAGCTATCCACACCTCTTTGATACATATCGCTTGGAGTGAAAAGAGCAACACTCATTTTGGGGTTTTTATTTTCGTCATACGCTTTGTCAATACCCGTTTTGGACGGAGCATTTGCAAAAGCACCTTGATTGGCTTCAATTCCCAAAAACACGGCTTTATAAGGGTCAACACCAATCTCTTCGGCATGTGCTACAAAACTGTCCACATTGGACCAACCATAGTTCACGAAGACCGAATCATGAATCTTACCATGTGTCGCATCTTTGAGATATTGAGATTTTCTTGCATTAAAAGCACTATTGGTATCATAAAACTGAGTCCATAAGCCTGCTGCACTGATTTGTGCCATGAAAGGCTTAAACTCGTCATAACCCCATTCTTCATCATTGAGGAAATAACCGTCAATTCCATAAAATCTTGCCATTTCAATTAATTTATTGGCTACAATGTATTTTCCGTCATCATCTTTAGCAAACATTTCCGATTTGCTTTGTCCCGGACGAAAGGCAGGGTCAAAGTAAATACATGCAATCGCCATAACACCGTTTTTATGAGCGGCATTGATATAAGCTTGGTTCGGGATATTGACAATACCGAACTCAAAGCCTCTATTTCTCCAGTCGCTATTGGCAGGATCATACAGACCACGTGGTGTACCGATAGTTGCCGCACCATGCCAAGGGCAGAAATAATCGGTGTATTGCCAGAAATTGAAGGCAACATTACCATAGCTGTTATTGGCAATCGTGCTATCAAAGAAAGAGTTTCCGTAATCGCCTTGCATCAGCATAATTTCCACCGGTGCTGTCAATTTCGGATTCACCTGAGTCGGACGAAATGCTTCATTGCGAGTTTGCAAAGGCACTTTTGCTTGCATATATTCTGCATACGGGTCGGTCTGTGGGCTCCATACTTCCATGTCTCTGACACGATAACCTGAAAAATGAGGCTGCGCCGATTTGATGGCACTTTCTCCAATATCAGGCCAAGTGTCTGCATAAGCTGTTAATCCATTAAACAAGCTCAACAACAAACAAATAATGATACCGTAGGAAATTTTACGGCATAGTGATTTTTGTTTTTCACGTTGCATATGGGTACCTCCTAAGCCGGTTAAAATATATTTTTCCCCAAACCGAACATTTCGGGTGGGGTATTACCAACATCATAAATGAGCATCCCTGCTTCACGGTTTTTTGCTGATTCTTCCTTGTTTTTACTTAACATTGTTAACCAAAAAAACTTCTCACATTTATATACTTTTATTTGTTTCTGCTAATTCTTAACAGATTTTCACTCTTTTTCTTATCATTTTAACATCTTTTTTTTGCTTTTTCAATATCAATTCTTATTTTTTTATATATTTTCACCTTAAGTTAATTCCCAAAGTAAGTTCTAGGTTTAAGGTCTGACTGGAACTTAGGTT
>JAUMXK010000068.1 GCA_030535295.1 Eubacteriales bacterium
CAACCTAAGTTCCAGTCAGACCTTAAACCTAGAACTTACTTTGGGAATTAACTTAGTGGAATTATAATCTTTCCTGCTAGCGGATTGCTTGCCGAGGGCAGTTTTTTGTGATAAAATAAGAAATATTATGAACGGAGGCGGCTAAATGACAGAAGAAAGAATCAGTACAGAAACGGAATCACTCCCGATTTTGTTCGGAGAGTTTGACAGTAATATAAAAAAGATTGAAAAAAGTCTAAATGTATTAATAACCAATCGAGATGGAGAGGTTAAGATTATGGGAGAAGAGAAGAATGTGAAAATGGCGGGCAATGTGATCAATCAGTTATTGGATTTGACTGCCAAGCAAAAAGCATTGGAAGAGCAGAATGTTGACTATGCGATTAGTATGGCTTTGGAAAACAGCGAGGAAAATGTCTCCAGTCTTTACGATGACTTTATCTGTGTGACCACTAGAGGAAAGTACATTAGGCCGAAGACCTTTGGCCAAAAAAAATATTTGGAAATGCTCAACAAACATATGATTGTGTTTGGCATTGGCCCGGCCGGAACCGGCAAGACATACATGGCCATGGCCAAAGCAATTACTGCCTTCAAAAACAATGAAGTGAGCAGAATTATCTTGACCAGACCGGCCATTGAAGCAGGTGAAAAATTGGGCTTTTTACCGGGTGATTTGCAATCGAAGGTAGATCCGTATTTAAGACCTCTATATGATGCCCTCTACGAAATCATGGGAGCGGAAACCTTTTTGAAAAATATGGAAAAAGGTTTGATTGAAGTGGCACCGCTTGCTTATATGCGTGGTAGAACACTGGATAATGCATATATTATTTTAGATGAGGCGCAAAATACTACTCCGGCCCAAATGAAGATGTTTTTAACCAGAATCGGTTTCGGCTCCAAGGCAATTATTACCGGCGATATCACACAAAAGGATTTGCCTTTTGATAAGCAATCCGGTTTGGAGTCGGCAATGAAGATTTTGAAAAATATTGAAGAAGTAGGCGTTTGTAAATTGACGTCCAAAGATGTGGTAAGACATCCTTTGGTACAAAAGATTATCAATGCCTATGAAAAAGAAGAGTCAAGACAAAAGCATTTTGAAGAGAAAAAGGAAGTTTCAAGGAATAACTTGGACACTTAGAAAGGAAACATAAATGGAAAACAACAAGAAAGAAACATTTATGCCGCAAGATGAGTTACTGAATGGAGAAAAGCTTTTAGAGTCGGCAAATGAGATTGCCGGACAACTAGAAGATACCAAAGAAAACACAATTGTCGAGGGAGAGAAACAAGTGGAGGAAAGTTCGGAGAATAGCGATTTTACCAATCCGGTAGGGAGCAGTGACAGCAAGTCCATGACCAACACTTTTGTTCTTGCCATTACTTTTTTAATTATTGCTTTAAATGGCGCATTTGTGATACTGCAAAATTCACAAAATTTTGTGATGGTCAGCTTTAAACTGATATTTTTATTTTCCGTATCCGCTTTGATGACCAGCTATTTTTACTTTTTCCAAAAAGATAGAATTACAGAAACCAAAAACATCATACTGCTATCTTGTTTCTTACTGCTGGGAATCGTACCTTCCATCTATTTGGTCGGACATTTGCCGTACCTGATGCCTTTGCTTTTGGTCATCATGCTGATAGCCACGGTATTTACCCAGGATATTGCTTTGATGTATGGCTTTGGTGCGGTTTTAATTATTATTTCACTTGGCGTTTTGGATTGGGTGGATATTTTAATTTATCTAATCATGGTTTTGTTCAGCCATCAATTGTTGCCTTATATTCGCCAAAGAAAAAATGTGATTTATATTGCTTTAAGTAATATGGTTTTGTTTGGGGTGTTGGTGCTTTTCGGATATATGGCGAGAACCGGCACAATACAAGGTTTTGCATGGCTTAATTTGTTGTATGCCATGTTGAATGGTCTGATTACTGTAATCTTTTTAATGGGTAGTCTGCCTTTGTGGGAATCGGCATTTGATGTGGTAACTCCAAATAAGCTTCTGGAGCTGTCCAATACCAACAATCCTGTGATCCAGCAGTTGCTTAAAGAAGCGCCGGGAACCTATCATCACAGCTTAATGGTGGCCAACTTGGCAGAAAAAGCAGCCATTGATTTAAAACTGGATGCATTGCTGACCAGAACGGGAGCAATTTATCATGATATTGGAAAATTGAGTAATCCCGCATATTTTATCGAGAATCAAAATGGGGAAAATTCGCATGATTTGATTTCGCCGCAAGAAAGTGCTGAAATTATTATCGGTCATGTGGAAAATGGTCTGAAATTGGCAAAGAAAAATAAGTTGCCGAAAGCTGTGTCGGCTTTTATTCGTGAGCATCATGGAGACCGTTTGGTCGGATATTTTTATAATAAAGCACTGCAGCAAAGTGGCGGTATGGAAGTGGACAGGAGCTTATACCAATATCCGGGACCGAAACCGCAGAGTAAGGAATCGGCAATTGTCATGATGGCGGATGTTTGTGAGGCGACAATCAAGAGTTTGCCGGAATCCGAGCGCAATTTAGAAAGAATTGAGCAAGTCATTGACCAGATTACGGCACATTTGGTCGTGGAGAATCAATTGATTGAGTCCGGCCTTTCGTTTAAAGAGTTTGATAAAGCAAAGCATTCTTTTATTGCTGTTTATCGGGGACTGTATCATGAGCGAATCAGCTATGGGAGTATAAAATAATATGATTGAAATTATAGATTTTCACGAATTATGGGATGATAATATGAAGCAATTTGCTTTGCAAGTATTGGAAGGGGCAATCGGCATCATGGATTTGCCGGTTGCTGCCGAGCTGTCTCTTACTGTGGCAACGGAAGAAGAAATTCGGGAAATCAATGCAGAGCAAAGGCAAATTGACAAGGTAACGGATGTGCTTTCGTTTCCGATGCTCGATTTTGCTGAGCCGATGGAAGCGGAAGCCTTTGCCGAGCAAGCAGAGTTTTCCGTCAATCCGGAAACAGGAAACCTCTTTTTGGGCGATATTGTGTTATGCTTTGAAAGAGCAAAGGAACAGGCGAAGGAATATGGACATTCCTTGGAAAGGGAAGTGGCATTTTTACTGGTGCACAGCCTACTGCACCTTTTGGGTTATGACCACATGACCCCGGAGGAAGAAAAGGAAATGTTTGCGAAGCAGGAAGAAATTTTGGAAATAATGAAAATTTACAGGTAGAGGGGATGAAATGAAAATGCAAAAAAGAATGTTAGCTTTGGCACTGGCAATGATACTTGCTTTATCTGCATGCGGCGGAAAGCAGACGGAAAAGAAAGAGTCGACTCCGGATGAGAAACAAGTAGAAAAGCAGGAAACAGCGGAAGAAGAAAAGGCCAGACAGGAAAAAGAACGCTTGGAGGCCGAGAAAAAAGAGGAAGAAAGAAAACAGGAAGAAGAAAGAAAACGACTGGAAGAAGAGCGAAAGAAACCTAAAAGTCCGTTGTCCGGTTTGAGCATGAAAGAGGATTTGACGAATAGACGTTCTGTCGGTATTATGATAAGTAATATCTCCTATGCCCTTCCGCAATCAGGAATCGAATCGGCGGATGTTATTTATGAAACTTTGGCAGAAGGTGGTGTCAGTAGATTATTTGCTCTGTTTCATGAATTTGACAACCAAAAAATCGGCCCGATTCGCAGCAGTCGCCATTACTTTTTAGACTTTGCCCTGGACCATGATGCCATTTATATGCATGCCGGTCAATCTCCACAGGCACAAGTAGCCATTCAGAAATTGAATATGCCGGCTATCAATGCTATCAGCTATTTGAGCTTGATTGCCTTTTATTTGGATGAAAGCCGCAAACGTCCCCATAATACTTATACCAGCTATGAGAGAGTCATGGAGGGATGGAAACGGAAAGAATACCGTATGGAGCCGAATCCGGAAACCGGTAAAAAGCTGAATTTTTCTCAAGATGAGGAAGTGCTTTTGGAAAAAGGCAAAGCAGTCAAACAAATCAAATTGCCGTTTTCTTATATTGATACACCATATTTTATTTATGATGAAGAGAAAAAAGAGTATATGCGTTATCAATTTGAAAAACCGCATTTGGATATTGAAACGGGAAATCAATTGCATTTTACCAATGTAATTGTGCAAGTGGTTGATATGTGGCATATTCAAGGAGATGATGCCGGCAGACTGGACATGAAATTAATCGGCGACGGAAAGGGATATTATCTTACCCGTGGAAAAATGATTCCGATTACATGGAAAAAAGAATCGCATTATAAGACCACGCATTACTATGATGAAAACGGTCAGGAAATTTTACTCAATCCCGGTAAGACATGGATTTCAGTATATCCAAGTAAACGTGCAGACATGATTGAATTTAGTGAATAAGCAGGAAAGAGAGGATGATGATGCAAGGACAAGACATGACCAATCGAGAGCTGATTGAAAAAGCCAAGCTGGCAATGCAAAATGCCTATACTCCATATTCGCATTTCAATGTGGGAGCGGCTTTGCTGACAGAAAGCGGAAAGCTGTATTTGGGCTGCAACATTGAAAATGCCTCTTACGGTGCAACCAATTGTGCTGAAAGAACAGCCATTTTCAAAGCCATTAGTGAGGGAGAAAGAAAGTTTTCTAAAATTGCCATTGTATCTTCGGCAAATGATTTGACCTATCCATGTGGAATTTGTAGACAAGTATTGTCCGAGCACATGCCGAACGGCATTTTACTTTTTGAAGATGCAGCCGGCAATATCAAAGAATATACCATGCAGGAAATTTTACCTTTTGCCTTTACGAAAGAGGATTTAAATAAGTAAAGTAGAAGGGAATGAAAGTAGAAACCAAAAGATAAAGCAATTGCTGTGAATATGAGGATGATATGGATAACAAAGGAAAACAAATTGCAAAACAAAGTGCTATTTTAGCTGTAGTATCCGTTTTGGTCAGAATAATCGGAGTATTATATCGCATTCCTATGTATATGATTCTTGGAAAAGAGGGAATGGGATATTATACCAATGCCTTTAATATCTATATGTATTTATTGATAATATCCAGTTATGCTATGCCTTCGGCAATCTCCAGGATTGTTTCCGGACAGGTGGCACTAAAAAAGAGAAAGGATGCCCATGCAATTTTTAAGGCATCTATTTGGCTGAATATTATTATTAGCTCTATTTCGGCAGTTGCTCTTTTTTATTTAGCAAAGCCTTACTCGGAGTTTATATCCATTCCGGGAGCGGAAATCCCGATAAAAAGTCTGGCACCGTCGCTGGTGATTTTTGCTGTTATGTCTTCTTTCCGAGGCTATTATCAAGGCCTTCACACGATGGTTCCGACAGCACTCAGTCAAGTGATAGAGCAAGTTTTCAATGCTGCCTTCAGTATTTTGCTATCATTTCTATTGATGAGTAAAGGTCTAAATTATGGAGCAGCCGGCGGTACAATCGGTACCGGGATAGGTGCTTTGGCAGGATTGGCTTTTTTGGTTTTGGTATATATTTTATATCGCAAAACCTTACCGAAGTCAGTTTTTGCAGGAAATCATTTGCGATTTAGTGCAATGCCGAAATACTGGAAGATGATTTTGATGACCAGTATTCCGATGGTTATCGGTACAGCGGCATTTAATATTTCTACCATCATAGATGATATTATGTTCAACCGTTCCCTGGCTTTCCATAATTATTCGGATGTGGAAATCCCGATTTTGAGCGGAATACTAAACAATCAGTATACCTTAATTATCACCATGCCGATTGCAATTGCAACAGCAATTGCAACAGCGAGTATTCCTAGTATTTCAGCTGCAATGGCAGTCAAAAATATGGAAGTAATGCGTGAAAAGGTAAAAACAGTCATCAAAGGCAGCCTTTTGATTGCGATGCCTGCCAGTGTAGGTATTTTTGTGATGGCGGGGCCGATTTTAAAGTTGTTATTTGATATGGGTGAGTTTGAAAAGGTAACCACTGATATTTTGAGGATTGGTTCCATTACGGTTTTGTTCTTTAGCCTTTCAACGGTCGGTACCGGTATCTTGCAAGGATTGGGCTTTGTTCAAATCCCCGTTCGTTCAGCCGTGAAATCAATTTTGATTAAAATTTTGTTTAATTTTATGCTCTTTTATGCCTTGAACTTAAATCTATATGGGGCAGCTTATGCCAATATTGTATTTTCGTTGGCATCGGCATACTTCAATGTCAGTGCGGCATTGCGAAAGACAAAATTGAAGCTGAATTATACCGAAATATTTTGGCGACCTTTGGGGGCCTGTCTTATCATGGCCGGAGTGACACTGGTATCTTATTTATTATTTGACATGTTCCTGCCTGCAAATTATTGGGGGAATTTATTGGCAACAATCCCTACTATTTTAATAGCGATGTTTGCATATTTTATTCTTATTATAAAATTGTCAATTGTTTCCTCTGAAGAATTAAAGGCAATGCCTTTAGGACATAAATTATCGGCTTTGGCAAGAAAATTTGAGTAAAGTTTATAAAAGTTTAATGTTATTCCACAACCAGCGGACGACTTTTTGTAAAAAAAGGTTTATACTGTTTGGAGGGAGGCATGATTATGAAAAGTAAACTTTATCTTTATTTCTTTGTTTCTCTTTTAGTTCTGGTCTTTGGTTTGTTATATTTTCAAATGCTGTATTCCAATCGGATTGTGGTACAAAAAGCGGTTTCTGCCGTGCCGGAAGAAAGCATACGGAAAGAAGGGAAAAACCAAGCGGATGAACAGGGAGATAATTATGGAAAAACGGAAGAGAAAAAAGTATCCGATTCCATAGATTCCAAAGCAGACAAACAGCATAAAAAATCTCAAAAGTCAAAAGAGAAAAAAACGGAAATCGAATCGGAAATGGAACAGGCAGGAAAAAGCAAAGAATCATCGGACGAAAAAATAGTAAACACAAAGCAAGAGCAGGAAAACCAAACGAAAAAGTCAAAATCAGAGAAAAGCGGTAAAATAAACTTGAATACCGCCAGTAAAGCCGAATTGATGCAGCTAAAGGGAATTGGCGAGAAAAAGGCGGATTTGATAATACGCTTTCGTACAGAAAAAGGTGGCTTTAAGAAGATTGAAGATATTATGAAAATCAAGGGCATCAAAAGAAAAGGATTTGATAAAATAAAAGATTATATTGAGGTCGGTGACGAAGGAAAGGAATAAATCGTGGCAAAAAAAGTATTGGTAGTAGACGATGAAAAATTAATTGTAAAGGGCTTGAAATTCAGCTTGGAGCAAGACCAATATGAAGTGGACACGGCTTTTGACGGGGAAACCGCCATTGAGCTTACCGAGCAAAACAGATATGACTTGATTTTGCTGGATGTCATGCTGCCCGGCAAAGACGGTATGGAAGTATTACGCCATATCCGTGAAAAAAGTATGATTCCGATTATCATGCTTACAGCCAAAGGGGATGATATGGATAAGATTCTCGGACTGGAGTATGGGGCGGATGATTATATTACCAAGCCGTTTAATATTTTGGAAGTCAAAGCCAGAATGAAAGCTATTTTAAGAAGAAATGCAATGCATACGATAGAAAAAGAAGAAAACAGGTCAGTGCTCAAAGTCAAGGATTTGTCACTTAATTTGGAAAGTAGACAAGTTTTTATGGAAGATAGAGAAATCATTCTGACCGTCAAGGAATTTGACCTTTTGGAGCATCTGATGCGAAACCCGAATAAGGTCTATAGCCGTGACAATCTGCTCAATATCGTATGGGGATATGACTACCCCGGAGATGTCAGAACGGTTGACGTTCATGTCAGAAGAATTCGGGAAAAAATTGAAGAGATTCCGAGTGAGCCGCAATACTTGTTGACCAAGTGGGGTATCGGCTATTACTTTATTGGAAATAAGGACAAATAAGAACAAATAATTTGCCGGAATGCAGAGGTAGCAAATGAAAAAGAGAAGTATTCAAAGCCAACTGAATATTGCCTTTGTGTTAATTGGCGGATTCGCAATTTTGACAGTGACGATTATTATGTCTTTTCTTGTATACAACAATTATAATAGGGAATTGGAAAGAAAAATGGCAATGGAGGCCAATATAGTGTCTACGGAGTTAGCCAGTCAAAATTTTTTCAATCGCTATTACTATGAAATGGAAAAACTTAGCGTTTTTTCGGAGATTAATCATCGGGTACTGGTTGTGAATATGCAGGCAGGTGTTATTTATGACTCGGAAGAAATAGACAGAGGGAAACTGTATGCTTTTCCGGAAGTAATCGCTGCACTCAATGGAAAGTCTTCGTATTCTTATGGGCAAAAAGAAGAGGTACGGATGGTGGTCATTCCTGCTAAAAATCTGGAGAGAGATACAATTTTGGGAGCAGTGATTGTTATGGCATCCAATGAAGATGTCCACCAGACTTTAAAAATGATGATTTATGCAGGCTTGGGAGTCATTGTATCATTGATTATTTTGATTTTGATGATTAGTTTCTGGCTTTCCAGATACATTACCAAACCTTTTACAGAGTTGATAAATCAGATGAACAGAATCCGTGAAGGCAATTTTGATGAAGTAAACATAAAAAAAGGGGCTAAAGAAGTTGGAGAGATTGTGGAAGCGACCAATCACATGATTCGAAATTTAAAAGATATTGAAGAGAATCATAAACAGTTTGTTGCCAATGTCAGCCATGAGCTAAAAACGCCTCTCAGCTCCATTAAGGTATTGAGTGATTCTTTGCTGGGGCAAAATAATATTGATGAGGCCCTTTATCAGGAGTTTTTGCAGGACATTAGTCATGAAGTGGAAAGAGAAAATTTGATTATCAACGATTTGCTGACTCTGTCACGTATGGGCTTTCAATCCAAGGCTTTAAATATCGAAGAAATTTCTATTAATGAATTGATTGAAACCATTATGCGTAGATTACGCCCGTTGGCTGATAAGAAAAATATTCAAATGTATTTTGAAAGCAATCGTGAAATTACCGCAGAAATTGATGAGATTCAAATCAGTTTGGCTTTTAGTAATTTAGTGGAAAATGCCATAAAATACAATAAAGAAAATGGAGTGATTCATGCTAAGCTGGATGCGGATTTGAAAACTTTCACTGTCAATATTATTGATACCGGTATCGGTATTCCGGAGGAAGAGCAGCATAGAATTTTTGACAGGTTTTACAGAGTAGATAAGGCTCGCTCTAGGGAAACGGGGGGAACTGGGCTTGGGCTTGCCATTGCCAGACAGGCGATTGTCATGCACCAGGGAAATATTCAATGCAAAAGTGAACCGGGCAAGGGCTCTGTGTTTACGGTTACTTTGCCGCTTAAATACAGGTACACGACATGAAAAAGAGAATCTTATTGATATTGACTTTATTTTTGAGTCTTGTGGCTTTGGGAAGTCTTCGTGCACAAATTGAGATGGACGAGGCAAAGAACTATATTTCGTTTTATATACCGGATATGGATGGAAATTGGAAAATGATTCGAAGTGATATTCCGGCAAAAACCGAAGGAGAATATTTGGAGAAAACCATGCAATATTTGTTGGAAGGAGCGGCAAATAACAAGTTTCCTGCCGTTTTTCCATATTATGTCGATTATTACAGTATTGCCATGCAGGGAAATAAGAATTTAGAAATCAATTTTAAATCAGGTTACTTGAGAATGCCGGATTTGCAGAGGGGGCTATGTCAAGCAGCACTGATAAAGACTTTTATGGGTTTTCCGGAAGTCGAAGGAATTTATTTGTATCAGGAGGGAATTCCACTTTCGCTCATCAGCCAGCTCAGTTCCTGGGGATTGTCGGAAAAGGGAGCTTTTATCAATATAGAAGAAAATCTGACAGAAATAACTGCCGAAAAAGAGCTGCTTTATTTTTATGATGAGGGGAAACGAAAGCTTGTAGGAGTAGAAAGAAAGGTCAGTCGACCTGCCTACGTTTCTCGAGAAAAATCTCTTCTGACAGAACTGCAAGTCAGTCCGGAATTGGAAGGTTTGACAGCTCTTTTAAAACCGAATATCAAGATTAATGATGTCCGAGCACGTAATCAGGTTTGTTATGTGGATTTCGGACAGGAGTTTATCAAAGAATATTCGGAAATGGGAATCAAAAAGCAATTGCTGATTTATTCCATTGTCAATACCTTGACCAATTTGGAAGAAGTGGAGTATGTCCAATTCCTGATAAATGGAGAAAATCCGGAAATCTATGTGGAAACGGACAGCTTAAAAGGCTTATTCCGAAAGAATCATGTGTATATTGACTATTCGTAGTAGAGGGGGCGTATTATTTGCAAGATGTGAATAAAAGTCGGGATAAGGGAAAAAAACGAAAGAAAAAGATGTTATCCCTTATCCTGATGATTTACTGTATATTACTATTAGGGCGTTATTACAGTTTGTGGCAGGATAGTCATCTTTATGTAGAAAAAGATGGGACAAGCTGCACCGTAAGCGGTAGAATTATTTGGCAAAGACAAACCGACAAAGGTTATGAGTATTATCTAAAAGGAAAATCCATTCAATTTGAAAATCAAGTTTTCCATTCCGTTCATTTAACATTTCAATTCTTTTCCCCGGAAAATATAAAAGTAAATAGTGATGTGGAGATAACGGCAAGGTTGTCTTTTTTTGGATTGCCGAAAAACAAGGGAGATTGGAATCAAAGAAATCATTTTAAGGCAAAGAATATTTATCATCGCTTGTCCAGGGCGGAAGTGAAAAATATCAAAGAAAATCAGCCAACTTGGCTAATGCGTTTAAAAAATTGGGTGCGAAGTCAAAGTCTTGCACTATTGCCGACTCAGGAAGCGGGCTTGTTCCTTAGTTTGGTAGCAGGAGATAGGAGCGATTTGGATGGCAGTATTCGGGAAGATTTTCAAAAGTTGGGAGTTAGTCATGTACTGGCGGTATCCGGCTTGCATGTCGGGCTTTTACTACTGTTTCTGAATGTCTTTTTGAAGAAATTGCCTTTGCCTTATGGTGGGCAATTTGCCATAATCGGTATGGTTTTTTGCTTTTATTTACTCTTTACCGGTGGACAGGCATCCACCATCAGAGCGGTTTTGATGTTCGTTATTATGGAAGCGGCTTATTTTTTTGACAGAGCCAAGGATGCCAAAAGAGCCTATATTGCCTGTCTTTTGCTTTTGCTGCTCTACAATCCCTATTATATTTATGATATCGGTTTTTTGCTTTCTTTTACGACCATTGCCGGGCTTTTGTTTTTACATCCGTTTTTATTTGCTAAGAAGAAAAAGTGGGTGCAGATTTTGGGGATTACCGTGGTCAGCCAAATAGTGCTGTTGCCTCTTTTTAGCTTATATTTTTATCGCTTTTCATTTTTGGCGTTTCTTACTAATTTATGGATGATTCCGGTGATTTCTTTCTTTTTGGGAATGAGCGGTTTGGCACTTATCGTCAGTTCAGTTTCGCTGGAAGCGGCACATATTTTGATTGGTAGTGCTTATTACTTGATGACAATATCATTGAAAATTGCGGATTGGCTATCTAAGCTGTCGTTTGCGGATGTGCCGATTCGAAGTATGAACGGCTGGGAGATTATGCTTTTTTATGGTGTGATTTTGGCTGCATTGCTGTGGAAGAATAAGAGGATATTATTCGGTTTGACATTCAGTGTTTTTATTTTTATTCCCTATTCATTACTACCGCAACTTAGTATGCTGGATGTAGGGCAGGCCGAATCTATGCTTTTGACATATCGCAATTATAGTATTGTTGTAGATGTCGGTCTGGCAAATAATAGGAGTTTAGCGGCTTATTTATCTTATCTGGGACGTGACAGAGTGGATTTTGTGTTATTATCTCACTTGGACAAAGACCATGCAGGGGGATTGCAAAGACTGTTAGAAAAGAAAAAGGTTGCTCAAATCGGTATTTCTTCCAGTTATTTTTATTTAGACCAAGAACTGGCAGAAGAATATGGTTTGCAAAAGGTGTATCAAAGTTATCAAGAACTTTTGGCACTGGCAGAGGAGTTTGATGTACCGGTTACATACTGGGAAGCAGGAGATAGGATTGAAATTGATGATTTGGAGTTGCTATTTGTTTATCCGGACCGGAAAGAGATACCTTTCCAAAGTAATGATTTTTCCTCTGTGATAGAAATGAATTATAGAGGAGCCAAGACTTTATTGACCGGAGATATCAGCAGAGAAGTGGAAGAAATTTTATTGGAGAGAAATGCAGTTCATCCGCTATCAGTGCTGAAAGTAGCTCATCATGGCTCAAAATATTCCAGTGCGGATGAATTTTTGGAGAAAAGTCAACCGGCTCTTGCAATCATTTCCTGTGGACGATATAATAGGTATGGTCATCCTTCGGAAGATTTGATAAAAGTATTGAAAGACCAGGGAGTTGTCATCAGGGTGACCGCATGGGACGGACAAATTTGCCTACACTATACGAAGAAAGGAGAGGTGATTTTGGATGAGTAAGAAGCTCAATCAGGCGATAGAGGAAAAGAAACGCTTATATTTACTGTATGGCCAAGAACAGTATATTATTGATAAATATGTTGACATCATTATTCAAAACTTTCTTCGGGAAGAGGAAAAAGACTTAAATTTGGAGGTGCAGGCTACCTTACCCAAGGATATTTATGAATTAATCAACCAATTAAATACTTTGCCTTTTATGTCGGAGTATCGGGTGGTTGTTTTGAAAGATACGGGTATTTTTGAGCATAAGGATAAGGATGCGCTGGATAAGCTGCTGGAAAAGATGCAGGACTTGCCGGAAACGACGGTCTTGATTGTAAAGGAGAAAAAGGTAGATAAGAAGAGAAAGCTATATAAGTTCTTTCAAACCAAAGGGATTGTGGAAGAGCAAAATTTCTTGACAGAAGAGCAAATCATTCGCTACATTCAGAAGTGGTTTCGAAGGGAAGAAAGAAGCATACAGGATAAGGCGATTCGGGAGTTGATAAACCGTGTCGGTACAGAGCTTACCGCTTTGCTGATGGAATGCGAGAAGCTGGTTGCTTTGGCAGAGGGTGAAGTTACGGTGGCAATGGTAAAAGCTTTGGTCATGGAAAATCCCGAAATCAGCATTTTTCAATTGACGGATGCTTTGGCTAGAAAGGATAGAAATACCGCAATGGAGTATTATCATCAGCTCCTTAAAAATAGGGAGTCTTTGGTGTATATTTTGGCGGTAATCAGTAAGCAGATGAGACAATTGTGTCAAATTAAAGCGATGCAGGCTGCAAGAGCAAGCTCGGATGAGATTACTCGTTCTTTGAGTTTGCACCCTTTTGTGGTCAAAAAATTGATGACACAGGCAAGGACATTTGACACAAGAGAGTTAAATCATTTGCTGAAAGAGCTGGTGCAGCTGGAATGGGATTTTAAAAGAGGGAAAGCCGACTTGGAAACCGGCTTGGAATTGATGGTAGTACGTTTGACGCAAAAGATATCATAAGAAAAGGAAAAGGGTAAGCCGGAATGACCGCTTACCCTTTTTGGTTTGAAACTATTTTTTGCTGTGAATGTCATAAGGGAGAGGAGTGTGGTGAGTAGTCACTACATCACTTTCACCATCCGGATATTTTGCCTGATATTTTTTCTCTAAATGACGTGTTAAAATATTTTTGAAAATGGTAAAAATAGGAACTCCCAAGAACATACCGATAAAGCCAAATAATTTTCCGAAAAGGAAGATGGAAAAAATAACGGAAATCGGCCCAAGTCCTACGGATTGCCCGAAAACTTTCGGTTTTAAAATATTGCCGTCAAATTGTTGAATAATCAAAATGAGCACAGCAAAGGTCAAGGCTTTCAGCGGATTGACAAAAATAAGTAGAGCAAAGCCGATTGCACCACCGATAATCGGACCGAAATAGGGGATGATATTGGTAATGCCGACAATAATGCTGATAAGTAGTGCATAGTCGATGCGTAGAATCAACATCAATACAAAGGTGAGTAAGCTGATAATCAGAGCATCAATTAAACTACCAATGATAAAACCGTTAAAAATGGTATGACTGTCTGCCATGATTTCCAGGATTCCTTCTGCTCCTTTTTTTGAGAAGAGAGAGCGAATAAACTTTTTGGAAGAAATCGAAATTTTTTCTTTGTTTGCCAAAATGTAGATTGCGACAATTAAGCCAACCACAACATTTAAAAAGCCGGAAGCAAATCGGGAGAGCATTCCCAGCAGGGAAGGGACAAGGCCGGATAATACTTCCGAAATAGAATTGAGCGTTTTGGCAATATCAATATTTTCACGAATATAGCGATTGAATAAGCTTAAATCCAAATAAATGGAAGTGTTGAACACTTGAACATTTTGAGATTGCAGCATTTTCTCAATTTCCGGAACATAGTTGTTAAATTGCTGAATCAAGCGGGTAACATCTCGAATGCTTTGGAAAATTTGCGGAATAATAAAAGAAAGTAACAGCACGGATAGTCCAAGTACCGAGAGATAAGAAATAATAATGGAAAGAAAACGTTTGTTTCGTGTGCTTTTTATCTGGAATAACAGCTTATCTTCAATCAGGTCAACCAAAGGATACAAAAAGTAAGAAATCAACAGTGCAATAAAAAAGGGCGTCAAAGCACTCATGATTGTAGTATAGATTTCTTGATTGACAGTGATGTTGTCAGTGATTTTATAGATGCCGTAGCATATAGAGAATACGATGACAACATAGGTTGCAATTGTGGTATATTTTTCATTCCATTTTATTTTCATAGATGCTCCTGTGATATATTTTTGGAAAGATATTCTTTGCCGTGGCAGAGAAACCTTTTATTTATATGGTATCGGCTGATTATTTATGGTAGCTGTGATTGTGAATAATTCGAAAGGCACGATAGATTTGTTCTGACAGCAGAACGGTCAACATAGGCAAAGACAGCTTGGCATGACTTAGAGAAAGTGTGTTTGCCAAAGCTGGACTTTCCTCTGTCAAAAGAAAGAGGATGTCGGATTGTCCATGAATTGATTTCTGTGCCAAATAGTCGGCAAAGCCCTCGGAAGAAAGCATGGTTGCATGGGGCTGTCCGCTTGTGATATAAACAATATTGGGAGAATCCGGAGGAGTACCTTTTGGGTAAGGCTGAAACTTAATTTTACAGTATCGCCCCAGTCTTTTTTTGTACTCACTCACAGCAGCCAGATATTGTTTTTCCAATTTTTTAAATGGATAAAAACAAATGATATTCATAAATCCCTCAAATGTATTCAAATATAGGTATGTTTTTTTCATCATATCAGAAAAAGGAAGGGATTACAACACAAAGTTTTTGCCGTAAACCGCTTCATCGTACAAAAGTCATAACAAAGCTCCGGAACCGAAGTGTGGTAAGTGCGAAGCCCGTCTTCCGTCGTAGTACTAGGAATATTCCGTAGTTTTGATTCTCCGAACAAT
>JAUMXK010000069.1 GCA_030535295.1 Eubacteriales bacterium
ACCTAAGTTCCAGTCAGACCTTAAACCTAGAACTTACTTTGGGAATTAACTTTTACTGCAAGCGTAGCTTTTCTTCTTTTTCCTCTTGCTTTTTTATCCAAAAATAGGTATGATATAAATGTTGCGGGATGTGGCGCAGTTTGGTAGCGCGCTTGACTGGGGGTCAAGAGGTCGCAGGTTCAAGTCCTGTCATTCCGATTTCCCAAACAACTCAAGATTATGATGTCAATAGGATATGCCGTCATGGCATATCTTATTTTATCACTGAAAGGAGCCAAGTTTATGAATCAAACCATTCAAACTCAGTTAAATCACCGTTCTATTCGTAAGTATACAGACCAAGCCATCAGCCGTGAAATCCTGGAAACCTTATTTTCAGTAGCCAATCAAACTGCCTCCAGCACAGGAGCACAGTCTTTCAGCATTATTCATATTACGGATGTGCAAAAAAAGCAGCAAATCGCCGAAATATGTAAGCAAGCCTATGTCGCAACCATGCCGGAGCTGGTCATCTTTGTTGCCGATGCCTACCGTAATGCCAAAATTGTAGAAGAGCAAGGCTGTACTCATAATGGTAAAAAGGATATGGACCGATTCTTCCAAGCTTTTACAGACGGCTGCCTGGCCGCTCAAAATATGACAACCGCCATCGAATCTCTGGGATTGGGCGCTGTCTATTTGGGCAGCATTTTAAACAACGCCGAAGAAATCATAAAAATCCTAAATCTCCCGCAGCTGACCTTCCCGATCGTCGGTATCGGTTTCGGGTATCCGGCTGAAGAGCCTGCTCTTAAACCTCGTATGGCCACAAATTTAAAAGTCTTTGAAAACAGCTACCAAAAACAAGAAAATTATTTAGAGGCCATCAAAGACTATGATGCGATAATGAAAACCTATTATGATTTAAGAGATACGACAAAGGCACTGCCTGCCTTTAGCAATCAACTGGTGAATCGCCTTGAAAACACAAACCCAATGCGTACTACTTTACTGCAAACCTTGCAAAAACAAGGCTTTTATCTCAATGTTAATTCCAAAATAGATGATTAACCGATTAACCTTTCTGCATTGGAGGGATAAAATTGCCATAAATAATATTATGACGATACAGCGGTAAATCTTTTTGCATAACTCTCAAACCGTCAATACGAATAATATAGGTTCCTATGGATTTGCTGTGACGTTCTTCATAGACTTCAATCTCATAACCTACATCGGTAGCATCCATAGGAACATATCCGTTTCCGACAGTTTTAAACTTATAATCTGCTTTTTCAAAGTCTAAAATTTCCAATTTTTCCAAGATATCTTTTAATGCTGCCACCGCCTCATCTGGACTCATCTCCTGATTGTCAGAGGAATAAGAGGCTCTGGAATCTTGATAGATAAAACGTCCACTTTCAGCCTCCGTAATCAGCTTACTTTCCACATCCATTTTATAAATCCCAAATAATTCTTTGCTATCTTTATCAAACAGTCCAAACTGCACTTCATTGCCTGTGGTATACTCCTTTAAACTTGTTTCTTCTTCTCTGGCTTTCCAGTACCATTCCCAAACATATTGATCCATATTGGAAATGACTCCGGCTTCATAAAGCCCTGCCAACATAAATTGGAAATCCGCATAATTCATATTGACATAAGGAATATGCCCCATAATTGCTCCATCCGGCAAGCGATAAATCCGATAGTCCTGATACGCTGAAAATACCATCCCTGTCCTCAGATTGACATAAAAACTAACCATCAAAGCCATATCGCTCGATTTCGGATTTTGAAACATCTCTTCACTTTCTTCTCCATAAAAATAGAAAAATTGCTGATATGGGCCGGGATACTTTTCACGCATCATATTAAATCCAAGGTCATAATTTTTTTGCTCTACCGATTCTTCCGGTACTTCTTCCAGGGTTCTCAGCTGGTCGGCTGTCGGAATATCAAACGCACTCTCCAGACCATACGGCTCCATATTCTTGATATGATCTTTTACTCCCTTAATAATCGCTTGCTTGGCTTCTTTTTCTGTCAACAAGCCGAAAGTTCCTGTTTTATTGCTTTTTTTCGTATTTTTCTTTTCCGAATTTTTTTTATTGTTCTCAGCCTTTTCTTTATTCCATGTTTTTACCTTATTTTGAGATTCACTTTTTACACTGTTTTTATTCTTTTTACCCAACTTTTTTTCGGATTTCTCGTTTTTTTCAGCTGATGTCATTTCTTCTACGTCAGATGTGTTTCGGGTTTCTTTTTCTGCCGTTTTGTCCTCTTTTTTTGAAAGAAAGTCAAGGGATGAACATCCCGAAAAACCTAATGTCAACATTACAGCAAATAATAACACCCATCCTTTTTTTAATAATACTCTACTCATCTCCATTCTCCCTTCTTTTTAATTCTTCTCTTTTTCTCTGTTTATTTTTTAGCATGGTGTAAGACGCCAAAACATTCTCAAAGTAAATTTCAATTCTGTCTTTTATGTTATTATTTTATCACTTTTCCAAGCAATCTGCAATACACACTAAAAACAGCCACCGCTTACTCACAAATCAAGTAAGCCGGTGGCTGTTTACATCTTTTTTTACATCTTTTTATTTGTTTTTGGCAATTTTTTCACTTAACTCTTTTACTCCGGTAAGTGCCTTTCCTATCCCTCTGCTTTTCAATAAAAGTAATACTTTCGTATGTATCAGAAACTACATAAATAAACTGACAATAAATCCGGAAGCATAGAATCCCATAAATTGAACCCCCGTATGCACATGAAAACGATTGTGTAAAATTCCGCTGAACAAGGAAACGGTCAAAGTGATGACAATTCCTAAAATTCCTGCTTCATAAAAAGATAATACACAAACCAATCCTAAAAACGAACCGATTAAGGCTTCATGACTAACATAGCGCAGCATACTTTCCGTCCATTTTCTGGCTTTGCTCATGGCAATCGGATAGGCAAAGGCCGCTCCACCGATAACACCAATCAATCCATATACCAAATAATCCGACCAGCTCAAAAAATTATGTAAGTTCATAATAGGCTCGGTCGTAAAGACAGGAGGTGCATTAAAAAGTGGCGCTGCCGGTCCCAAAGCAACCGGCGACAAAGGAATTCCAAATGCCAAAAGAGGAATAATTAATTCTCCTATATAGGTAGCATTGGAAACGGCATCTTGAATGCCCACTGCCAAGGTCGAATTTTGATAAACTTCCTTATCTCTTCCTGTCAAAAGCTCTCCCAGCAATACCGTCATTCCAACCGGTGAAAAAGTAAAGGTACAAGCAGAAACTGCCGAGGCAATCACCACTTTTTTTCTTTGCTTTGAGGTAAATTGCTTAAACGGATTTGGAAAGAAACCATTTTTTTGATTCGGCTCCGGTGCCAAATAAACCTTCGATTTCTCCTCTTCTCTTTGATCCTTTCGGATATCCGGAACTAAAATATTAAAGATTTCCGCTATTAAAGGTCCAATCGTAATTCCCATAAAAATAGAAATAAAAAGATTTTTGCCAACTCCTTCCATAGCTATTTTCTGAATTCCTTGAATCAAAAAGGCATAGGGAATCAAACCGATAACCGCCCCCCATTTAGCCTTCGACATATACGCAATAAAAATCGCACCAATTGTAAAAATAAGTCCGATATAAGGCTTAATCACTTCTCCGATAGGAGCAAGCAACAAAGCAAATCCGACCGAAACCGGTACCGCAATCAATGAACCTATCAAAGAACCTGCTGCCATTTTGCGCATGGCCACATGAGGTACTCCCAAGGATTTGGCTGTTTTACAATGTTGAATCATCGGTACTGCCATAGTACTTCCCGGCAAAGCTGTCATAGCTGTAGGAATGGTATGCGTAATTTGCATTGCAACTACAATCCCGATAAACCACGCAAATAAGACGACCGGCTGTACTCCCAAAAGAACTAAAACCAAAGTTATCGGTGCCATGGTTGCTGTTTCATCCGTTCCGGGAATCACACCGATTAGAGAAAATAGAATCCCTCCTAAAATGGAAGCTAAAAACGCCTGTAATATCAACTCAATTGTCATTTTCACTCTTCCTTTCCACATACTTTTTATATTCCGGTTTGTAATTTACATTACCTTCCGGAATCAGACTCAATAGAGAATAGAGCTCCAGACTCTCCATTTCCGCAATTGTTTCCGCATCTGCCTTTTTTAGGGCCTCTCTCTCTATTTCGATGGAAGTGCCTGCCTCCTCTAAAACTGTTTGCAAATCCATCCTTTCCGTTCCCTCAATCAGCTGTCTTTTCGGCTTAAATCTTCTACCGCTAATAAGTCCACTGATAAAGCAGCCGATAATTCCTCCCATCAGAGCATAACCGCTGACAATTTTTGGCTCCAGTGTGGTATAATTCGATAAAGCGAAATTTAGGCCCAAATAAATCCCCATGGTTATTAAAATACCGATTACACCTGAAAAAAACAGCTCTATTATACAAACAGTATCTCCCCATACCTTTGTATATTCTTTACTTCTCATACTTTTTCCTTGCATAATGAATTTTCACTAGGCATTTTCCTTTCTTATCGTCATTTCCTTTTCTTTCCCACTCCATTTTAGAAATCTATTGGTTGCGCACCCGTGCAAAAGTGCATATCCCCTTGACCGAAAAGGTCACGCACTCTCTTCTAGCAAGATAGCACAAAAAGAGCGGGGAAAGTTGAGTTATTTATAAAAATTTTCCTTTTGGAAATCGTATTACACCCCTAATTTCAATTAACTCTCTTTCTTTTTGAATTTCAGTTTTGTTTCCGTGCCGGCAATCAGTCTTTGGATATTCGTACGATGTTGATAGATTCCCAAAAGGCCGATTCCAATCATTACCAATGTCCCCATCCAGCCCGGAGAATATACCAAGGCATAAAATATCGGAAATACAATGCAAAGGCTGATGGATGCTACAGAAACATATCTGGAAACAGCCACCATAATGACCATTACCGCTACACAAAACAGGCCAGCCCGATAATCCAGAGCAAATGCCACCCCTACTGTGGAAGCAATTCCCTTACCTCCTTTGAAATTCAAAAAGACCGGAAAGTCATGCCCAAGAATAACACCCAAACCGGCAAACAGAGCACTTAAGACATTTTGGGTAAGATAAAATACCGTGAAAACCATCAAAAATGCCTTCAGAAAATCTCCCAAAAAGGTCAGCAGTCCAAGCTTAAAGCCCATTACCCGAAGAGCATTCGTCGTTCCTGCATTTCCTGAGCCATGCTGACGAATATCAATATGTTTGTTTGTTTTTCCTAATATATACGCACTTTGAAAACAACCTGCCAAATATCCCAACAGCAATACTACGATTAACTCAATCATTCTTCTTTCTCTCCCTTAATACAAAGCGCAAGGAAGTTCCCTGAAAACCGAACGCATCTCTGAATTTGTTTTCAATATATCTTTGATAAGAAAAGTGCATCAATTCTTTATCATTAATAAAGAGTACAAAAGTCGGCGGTTTGACGGAAACCTGAGTTGCGTAAAAGATTTTCAAGCGATGACCCTTGTCAGCCGGTGGTTGATTCATAGCCATGGCATCATATAACACTTCATTTAAAACACCGGTTGCCACACGCAGATTTTGATTTTGAACAACTGCTTCAATCGTTTCAAACAGACGGTGCATTCGTTGTCCTGTCTTTGCCGAAATAAAGACTCTCGGAGCATAATCCAAATAGGATAAGGTTCTCTTAATATCTTCTTCAAAGCGTTTCATGGTCTTATCATCTTTTTCGATAGCATCCCATTTATTGACTGCAATAATGATGCCCTTTCCTCTATCATGAGCAATTCCGGCAATCTTAGCATCCTGCTCTGTCAAGCCTTCCGTCGCATCTATCATCAGCAAAGTAATATCGGACTTTTCTACCGCTGCTACGGTACGAATAATACTGTATTTTTCAATTTCATCCGATACTTTATTTCTACGGCGCAGCCCGGCTGTATCTGTAAAAACATATTTGGTGTGATTGTAGGTTACAATCGAGTCAATCGAATCTCTGGTAGTCCCTGCAATATCCGATACAATGGAGCGTTCCTCTCCCAAAAGCTGATTGAGCAAGCTGGATTTTCCTACATTCGGCTTTCCTACCAATGCAACCGACGGATATTCTTCCTCTTCTTTGTTTGCCGTTGTTTCATCAAAATGCGAAACAATCACATCCAAAAGCTCACCAAATCCCTGTTGATTGGCTGCCGATACCGGTATCGGCTCTCCCAATCCCAAATTATAAAATTCATAAATTTCATTGACCTGCTTTTGGAAACTATCTACCTTATTGACACAAAGGACAATCGGCTTTTTACTTTTTCGTAGCAAGTTTGCCACTTCATAGTCTGCATCCGTCACTCCGACACGAGCATCTGTGATAAATAAAATCACATCCGCAAGACCAATGGCTATTTCCGCCTGAGCACGAATATGCTTTAAAATAACATCACTACTGTCCATTTCAATCCCACCGGTATCAATCAAAGTAAAGGCATGATTGAGCCATTCGGTATCCGCATAAATACGATCACGGGTTACCCCCGGCGTATCTTGGACAATCGAAATTCTCTGGCCGGCTAAGTAATTAAACAATGTCGATTTCCCGACATTCGGTCTACCTACTACCGCTACAATTGGTTTTCCCATCTTTTTTCCTTTCTATTGTTAAAACATACTAAATGATACCCATGGCATAACATCATGTTTTTTACTACTCTTCTGCCTTTAAATAAATGACAGATATATGAGATCCTCTTTGTAATCCGTCTCTACGGTGAGAAAAAAAAAGCTCCGGCTGTCCATAAGTACATTCCTGTGAAATTTCAATCTGTTGAATTCCTTTTTCTCTCAAGCCATGTGCAATATAGCTGCGTAAATCCAATAAATACTTATCCTTTCCCTTCGGCTGAAAGATTTTATTTAGTATATCATATTTCCCCAGCTTTTCAAATTCTTTTTTCACATCCGGCCCTACTTCAAAGTTGTCCTTGCCAATACATGGGCCAATGCCCACATAAATATCTTCTGCCTGACAGCCATATCGCCCAGTCATGATATCTACCATTTTGCCTGCGATATCCTGCACAGTTCCCCTCCAGCCGGAATGTGCTGCACCGATTACTTTCTTTTTCGGATCATAAAAAAGAAGTGGCACACAGTCTGCCGAGAAAATCGTCAATGCCACATCCTTTTGGTTGGTAATCAGCCCATCCATTCCTTTTAAATTGTCTTTTTTTACAAAGGACACTCCATTGCCTCTGTCTTTTTCCTCAATCACTGCAATTTCCGCTTTATGTATCTGATCGGACAATGTATAGCTTTCCATCGGAAAACCTAAAATATCTGCAAAAATTTGATAATTTTCTCTTACTTTTTCCTCATCATCACCCAAAGTCCAACCCATATTCAGACTTTGGTACACTCCTTGACTGACTCCGCCAATTCGGGTATTGGTACCATGAATTAATTCCGGAAACTGCAGTAGCAACGAGAATTGCAATATTTCCGCTCTGTTTTGTATCATATTTTATTCCTCAAATGCATTTTGATAATACGTAATTTCATCCTTTGTGACAATGGCTACATCATAATGAAAGGAATTGCCTTCACTCAAATGTTCCTGATAAATAAAGCCTTGAGAAGCCGAAATGATTCTCTGTCTTTTTTTCCAATTTATCTTCATCTCCGCTTGACTGTCCTTTTGCTGCCCCTTCACTTCTACAAAATGATACTCATTGTCCCTTTTGGCAATGATATCCAGCTCCCCCCAACGGCAGCGATAATTCCTCCTGATAATCTGATATCCTCTCTCCTGCAAATAGGTAGCCACTTTCTCTTCATACAGTTTCCCTTTTTGCGTAGTAGATACTTGCACTCTATCCTTCCTTATCATGATAATTTAGTCTTGGCTCGCAGCTCATCCAAATCGGATACAAAAATCAGCACTTCCGCTACCACCTGATATAATTGCGGTGGAATATGCTCACCCAAATCAATTTTACTCAGCTCTTCCACCAATTCTTCATTTTCAATTACTGCTATGTTCTCTTCTTCAGCCACTTTTAAAATATTCTCGGCTACGACCCCCGCCCCTTTGGCAATGACCGTCGGAGCAGCATCTTTCGCATTATAGCGTATGGCCGCCGCTTTCTTTATCTTCATTCTTTTTGCCCATAAATTATTTTCTGTCATTGATTATGCCCTCATATCAAAAGAAAAGCGTGATACTTTTTGAATTCTTTCATCTGCCAAAAAATCCGCAAAGCCATCCGTTTTTTCTCTTTTGACAAATGTGTTGATTGCCATTATCTGGTAATTCTTATCCATCAAACTATTGTGGAGAAGATGTATTTTTTCCCGAATCCATTTTTCCTTCTCTGCATCTTCGGCATAAAAATCAATTTGCAACTTCATACCTTCTTTCTTGATAAAGGTATCCAAATGTCCCAAAGTTGCAAAATCCAATTGCAAAAGAGCTGATATATTGTCATTTAACTTTTGTCCCTTTGCTTTTTTGTCTTTTAGCACAAACAATTCACCGTTTAAGACCTTATCTCCCATTAAAAACGGCAATTGCAAAAAACCGGAATTGCTGTCGAATTTGTTCATGAAATTCATGGAGTCCCTAGCCGATAGCACATCTCGCATAATGTTCTTCGCAAGCATTGAGCCATCACTGCTATCTTTTAATTGCGTCAATTTATCAAACAGCTTCTCCAGATGCTCCGCCGCATCCTCTTCTTTTCCGCTCAATAAAAGCTCTTTTCTCAGTGCATTTCCAGCTAACTTTTCTGCAATTACCTGCTTAATGCTATCTTGGACTTCCTTCGGAAATTCACCAAGTTTAGATAAAATATCATCCAAAAAGGCACCCTTTAGAATGCTGCCCTTTAATTGCTGAAATATCTCCTGATTAAATTTGGGATTATCCGGTGTCAATTCTCCCTTGGTTTGAAATTGTAATATTTTTTGTAGCAAATTATCTACAATCACTTCTTTGTCAAAGAAGTTCGGATATTCACTTTGCAGTAAAGTTTCAATTTCCTTTACCATAGTCTCCATTTCTGTTGGACTGAATACCTTGGACAAAAGAGGACTTGGTGTGGTCGGCTTTTCTTCCTGTTGCCCGGAAAGCATATACTTTATATGTTCCAATAAGGCTTCTCCTTGCGGATTGCCGGAAACCAACTTACCAAAAAACATACTTCCTTTTTCACTTTGTATCATTTTGGCCAATTTGCCGATTACTTCATCCAAGCGACTGGACAGTAAGTCGGGCGAATTTTGCGTTTTTATGAGCTCATTCAAATTGGCATCATTCAGTTCAATCCCGTTTCTATGTAAGAAAATCAAGGTTTTAACATTGATTTGGGGATATTTTTGCATGACGGACTGCAAGTTTTTTAAGAGTTCAGGAGATAACGGCAACTTTGCCGCCATCAATTCTTGAACTAAAAACTTGTTTTCCTCTGTCACCTTGATACTCAATTGTGTTAAAATATCTTCCAACCTTTTTTCTGATAAAACATTGCTATCAACATTGGATTTTAATAATATTTTCTCCGCATTGGCATCAAGCACGGTCAGCCTTACAATTTCTCCTTCCACAAATTCAAATCTTCCGTCCAGTTTTGCCTCAATTACTTTTCCATTGACTTCCAAACTAACACTGTTTTCTTTGGTTTGCAGGACTTTGCCCTCGACAACTTCGCCTTTCTGCAAATTTTGCATTTGGCTATCCGCTTGCTGTTTCACATAATCTCCACCGGAATTCGACTGGATATAAGATTGTGAGCTTGTATACGGTTGAATACGATTGGAGCCTTCTAATTGAATAGCCATATTTTCTCCTCATTTCCTTTGCTTATTTCTGATTGTTTTTACTGCAATAATGATTTTACAAAAGTACGCCGATGAATCTCACAAAGTCCGACTTCCCTTATGGCTTTGATATGCTCTGCCGTACCATAACCTTTGTTTTTGGCAAATTGGTACTCAGGGTAAATGCTGTCATAGGCCAGCATCAGATCATCCCTAGTCACCTTAGCCAAAATAGAGGCAGCCGCAATGGAAATCGACTTGCTGTCGCCTTTGGTAATCGGCACTTGCCGGATTGGAATCTGTGGTACTTTTACCGCATCATTTAATAGAATTTGCGGCTGAAACTTAAGTCCGTTCCAAGCAATCGCCATGGCTTCATAAGTGGCATTTAAAATATTGATTTGGTCAATCCTCTCATGGTCGATCATACCGACCGAATATGCCAATGCCTTCTCCTTGATTTCCTCTACCAATTCCCTACGTTTTTCATCCGACAACTTTTTTGAATCATTTAAATACAGAATTTCTTTTTCCGGATTGAGAACAACAATCCCAGCAACCACCGGCCCTGCCAGCGGCCCACGTCCAACCTCATCCATACCTGCTACACAAAGGGAAGCATACTCCCTTTCCAATGCAGACATTTCCTTAATTCTTTCTCTCTCCGTCAAGATGCTTTTGATATATTTTTCGGCCTTTTTACAGAGTTGCTGAATGCCTGAGCGAGAATCTTTATGATATTTTATAAGAAACTGCTCCACCTGATAATTGGAGAAAGCTCTTTCTTTCTCTGTTGCCGTAATTTGCTCCAGCTCTGCTCTGATTTCCTTAATAGAAGGAAGCTTTTCTTCCATCATGATTTCTCTCCTGATTCTTTCTGTATTTGCTTTAATAAAGCATTACATCCTTCCAGTACATCCTGATATGTTTTTTCAAAATCACCTGTATACCAAGGATCAGCAATATCTCTCGGTCTTTCAGTAATATCCAGCAGCCGAAACACTTTTTTATTTTCTTTCTGTCCAAAAATCCTCAGAATATTGCGGACATTTTCTTCTTCCATGCCGATAATATAATCAAATTTTTGATTATCTGCTTTTTCTAATTGTCTGGCCCTCATGCCAGCCGTAGAAATGCCGACCTCATTCAATTTGTTTCTGGTACCGTGATGCACCGAATTTCCCACTTCCCATGCAGATGTTGCTGCCGAATCAATTTCAAAATAATAGGACAATCCTTCTTTCTCTATCATATCCCGGAAGACAGCCTCCGCCATGGGTGAACGACAGATATTTCCCAAGCAGACAAATAAAACCTTTGTTTTCTTCATGTTTGACTCCATTTTATCTTTTTGTACGTTTCAATTGTTGTGCAGATGTTTCCCCCGGCAAACAATCTCTATCTTCTAATAACCCTCTATGTATTTCAGTGCCGCATTGTCTTCATCCAAGAAAATCGTACTGCCTACAATTTCACGATACAAGTCCATTCTTTTAATAAAACGATAAAACTCCATATCTTTATTTAGCGAGGCTCTGTAAATCGCCAATGCTTCGGCATCTGCATCCGCTTTGATTCGTGCCGCCTCTTCCTTGGCTTTGGCTACAATTTCGGCATATTCACGATTGGCTATGGCCTGTGCCTGATCGTATTCCGAATTGCCTTCTGCTGTCAGTTTTTCCGACTCTTTTTCAATTTCTTTGCTCATTTTTTGCTCAATCGTTGCAATGTTATTGGCCGGAAAAGTCTTACGGTTGACACCGATATCAGAAATATAGATACCGAAATCTACCACCAGATTCTCATTTAACTGTACCAATTTTTCATTCAGCAGATTTTCTACTGTTTCTTTATAGAAAAACTCATTGAAAGACAATTGGTTGGCAGTATTAATCACTGTTTTGTAAACATATTCATCCATTCTTTTGTAGGCCAGACCGGAATTTCCGCCAACGGCAATGGTAAAGCCGACCGGATCAACCACTTTATACTGTGCATAGGTTTGGATTTGAATCCTGCGATTATCCAAAGTATTGATTAACTCTTCATTGGATAGATACGTCATATACTTGGAACTATATTTTCGTACCGATTGCACAAAAGGTATCTTAAAATGCAAGCCCTTGGTGGCCGTAACAGAAATATCCTGATTGCCTCCCTTTTGCAAATTGGTGTTAACCTTCTCCAAATCCTCAATATTCACCACGGCACTGGTAATTTTACCAAAGGTTTCCAGAACCGCCACTTCATCTTCATATACAATATAAAATGCGGAATTCGCCAAAAAAATGAGTACCAAGGCTGCAACTGCAAGTAAAACTTTCACTATTTTCATTTCGCATTCCCTCCTAAAATAACATCATTCTTGGCTGCGTTTTCCGTAAAGTTATAAAACTTATGTAGATTATCATCTTTCGCTCCGGTAATTACGATTTGATTGCTTTTGAAAAGTTTCATCATACTTTCCAAATAATATCTTTCCTTAACCACCTCCGGATTCTCCTTATACTGCTCGTACAAAGCATTGAATTGTGCCACATCGGCATTGGCCTTTGCAACGGTTTCCGCCTTGTATGCATTGGCATCTTCAATCAATTTTCTGGCTTCGGCATTGGCTTTTGGAATAATGGTATTGTAGTATTTTTCAGCGTCTTCTTTTTTACCGTTTTTATATTGGTTGGCATTTTCTTTTTGTTGGTATGCTTCCTCTACACTTGGCAGAAATTGAACATTTTGGGTACCCACCAAAACAATTTCTATGCCGATTTGATAATCGTCAATCTTTTTTTGCAAACGAGGCTTAATCGACTCATCAATCAGCTCTTTTTGTGTCTTTGCTTCATCGAGTGTGAAAGATTGCAAACTGGTTCTGACAATATCTTCCAATGCTAAATTCAGAGTTCCGACTACATCATCCACTTTGTAAAGATAGTCCACCGGATCTTTAATTCGATACTGAATAATTAATTCAATCAAAGCAATGGAGGCATTGTTGTTTGCGCCATCCACAATTACCTTAGCCTCGGCATCCTGATCCTCATATTCGGCAATCGAAGAGTTCTCTCTCTTCTCTCTGCTGCGAAAACCGTATTCCATATTGTAAATCGTTCTGACATCTACTTTTGTCACGGTATCAATAAACGGTACCTTAAAATTAATTCCGGGCTTTGTAACAACGGATTGCAATTGGCCAAAACGCAATATGACACCATTTTCTTTATTTTCCAATATAAAAAAACTGTTTAATCCTGCCACAATTAAAATTAAGGGAATAAAAACAATTGCCAGCACTCTTTTGGCATTTTTCTTTATTTTTTCAAAATTGACATCTATCGTCGGCGGTGTCTTCGGCTTCGACTTTTTTTCCATATCCGGTTCTATGTTGTCCCTATCGTTAAAATCTGCCACTTTAATCCTCCCTTTGTCATTTGTTTATATGCGTAAAAAAGGGCGAAATGTCAATTGCTTGACATTGCCCTTTTATATCCAAAATGCCGTCCTCAAATTTTGACCCCAGTATGTACTGGGTGGGTACTCGCATTATAACATCTGTCTACCAAATCTATGTAAGGTTCCACATCCGCCATAAGATATAAAGTTCCCGTATGCAATGTGTTGGTTCAAAATAATGAGCCATCGAACATCTCAGAATGTACTTTAATTATAAACTTTTTTCTCAAAAAATCAAGATGTTTTCATAATTTATTTTTTTCTTGATAGTCATACCTTCTCCCAACACTGTTGGTTTGTTGGTCTTACGCTGCATCTTCTTTTGGAAATTTCTTTCGCACTGCCATAAAGCATACCCAATGTGCCAAAGTAGTAATAATCCAAGATAGCGGATAAGCCAGATAAAGAGTTTGGAGCGAACGACTCCATGCAAAAATCGTGTATATCCATACAATCCGCAAGCCGCAAGCACCTATTGTGGCAACAATCATCGGCATAACAGAATAACCCAAACCTCGCAAACTGCCGACAAATGTATCCATAACACCACACAAAAAATAAGCGGAAAGAATAATAATCATCCGCCGAGTGGCATAGCCAATCACCTCTGCATCCGATGAATATAAGCTTAAAACATTTTGCCGAAAAACTAAAATTAACACACTGAGTGTCGCTCCCGTTATAGCTACCAGCCACACACAGTTCCATAAAATTTTATTGATACGGGAATACTTGCCACCCCCCCCAAATTTTGGCTGGTAAATGTAATACAGGCTTGATAATAAGAGTTCATGGCCATATATACAAATCCTTCTATATCGGATGCCGCCGTATTGCCTGCAATGGCAATTAAATACTGCTTTCTTCTTTCATCAGACAACGAACTACCAAAAAGCAGGATACAATTTGTGAAATGACGGTCGCTAAAGCTACTCCGGCTACACCCATCTGAAATCCTACTACAAAAACCAGATTTAAAAGGACATTGATTACTCCAGCCGTCGCTAAATAATAAAGCGGTCTTTTGGTATCACCCACTGCTCTTAAAATCGCACTGCCGAAGTTGATTTCCATTTCTACATCCTCAGGTTTAATCTATTTCTTCGATAAATTCCACTCCCTGTATACTTTCCCATTCCTGAATGATTTCTGAATGATTTTTCTTTCTTGCAGAATGCAACATCAAAATAATGCCTGCTACCTCTTGATTGACTTTATTTCTTTTGATTTGAATATCTCGAATATCATAACTGTTGTTTCTGGCAAATTCAATCAAATGACTAATCGGCAAACCGGAAGAATACTCCAGATAAAGCCGAATCAGTTTGGTATTGCGCATAAAATAATCTTCCACATAGTGAAATACCGAATTTATTAAAAATACAACTAAAACACCAATAAATGCTATTTCATAAAACCCAATCCCAATAGCCAGTCCAAGACAAGCCGCTGTCCATAAGCTTGCTGCCGTGGTAATTCCGGTAATTTGACTTTTAGAATTGGTAATGATAGTACCGGCACCCAGAAAACCGATACCGCTTACCACCTGTGCCCCTAGACGAACGGGATCGGAAACTTCATAATGACTAAAGACAAACAGATTGGTTGCCATGACAGACATGGCACCGAAACAAACCAGCATAAAGGTTCGAAATCCTGCCGGACGTTTTTTTCGACCACGCTCTAAGCCCAGCAGTCCACCGACCAGCAATGCCAAAACCGTTTTTATCAGTAATGCCAGTAAACTGATTCCTCTTAAGTCGCTAAAAAGGGCATCCAATAATAACAGCATTTTGCTCCTCCTCTCTAAAAGCAAAAAGCAGCCCACAGGCTGCTTTTTTCCGTTCCCGATGCGATTCGAACGCACGGCCTTTCGCTCCGGAGGCGAACGCTCTATCCTGCTGAGCTACGGGAACAACTATGA
>JAUMXK010000070.1 GCA_030535295.1 Eubacteriales bacterium
AGACCGAATCCAACACTTTAAAAGCATTTTCACTGCTCCGCCCTCGGTATTTGTCTATGAAAAATGCTTGCATTTTTCAGCAATCATTGATAAAATATATGTTGATATATTTAACGTGAATAAAAGACTGTGTACTTTCCAGTCTTGTAAAGGGTTTAGGAGGATGTTTTTATGCCACAATGGTTACTGACTTTATTAATTGTACTTGCAGTTTTGGCGGTGGTACTGTTTGCTTTGTACTACTTCGGCAACAAAATGCAAAAAAGAGCCAATGACAGCCAAGAAATGATTGAGCAAAGCAAAATGCTTACTTCTGCTTTGATTATTGATAAAAAGAAACTGAAAGCCAAAGATTCGTCCTTGCCGCAAATGGTACAAGACCAAATTCCTGTTTATCTACGCTGGCGTAAGCTGCCGATGGTAAAAGCCAAAATCGGCCCGAAAATTGTAACTCTGCTTTGTGATGAAAATGTTTACGAACAGTTACCACTCAAAAAAATGGTAAAAATCGAATTGGCCGGCCTTTACATTGTCAGTGTCAAGGGCGGAAAATTGGAAGTTCCGGCAAAACAAAGCTGGACCCAAAAATTGGGGGCCTGGGTAAAGGGTAAGCAAGACCAAACAGCAAAAGACAAAAGCAAATAAGTCTAAGGCAAGTCACAACCGAACTTTTTTTGTTTCTGTGACTTGCTTTTTATTTTCCATAAAATCTTGAAAGGAGACCAACTATGTCTGCATTTCATGGAAGTGATATTGAAAAAATTGCCGCTGTCCATCAAATTTCTCCCGATAACCTAATCAATTTCGGCGTGAATGCCAATCCATTGAAACTATCGGATAATGTAAAGAAAGCGTTGCGTGATAATATTGAACTGATTACGGACTATCCCGATCCTAGTTATGCCAAACTAAAACATGCCATCAGCCATTATTTGTCGGTTGATTTTGAGCGTATTTTACCCTGCAACGGTACCAGTGAATTGATTCATCAAATCATTCAATCCTTTGCTCCCAAAAAGGCTATGCTCTATACTCCAACCTATTCCGAATATGCCCGGGAAGTCAAAAAGGTTGGCGGAGAAGTCCTTCCTCTGGCCCTGACTCCACAAAATAAGTTCCAATTTCCTACAGAAGATTTTTATCGTTTTTTACCGGAAGCGGAGCTTATCTTGCTTTGCAATCCCAACAATCCGACTGCAACCGCTTTAAAAACGGCCGAGCTTTTCCCTTTGATAAAAAGTGCCAAAGAAAATGGCAGCCTGTTTGTACTTGACGAAACCTATGTCGAGTTTACCGATAGGCCGGAAGATTACAGTGCGGTAGCTCTCTTACCGGAGTTTGACAATTTAATTATTTTGAGAGGTTTTTCCAAATTCTTTTCCGCTCCGGGCTTGCGCTTGGGATATGGACTATTTGGGAGCCTTCAGTATTTAAAGCAATTTCAAAACACCTATCCTTGGGGGATTCACTCCCTTGCCGCTTTTGCCGGCGAACTTATGCTAGGAGACAAGGAATACATTCAAGCTTCCCATCAGTATTTAAAAAAGGAGAGAGCCAGAATCTTAAGCCACTTGAAACAAATACCGGATTTGACCGTATATCCGAGCGAAATCAATTTCTTTTTGTTGCAGCTAAGAAAAAAAAGTGCCACGGATTTATTCCTTTTTCTTTTAAAGGAAGGCTTTTTGATTCGCAATTTCCATGACGAAATCGGCGAAGGTTTTTTCCGCTTTTGTATTATGGAAGAAGAAAATAACACTGCTCTGCTTCATGCCATAGAGCGTTTTATTCATATGTAATTTGCAATCCAATTATAGTTATCGGCAGTGAATTGTACCTATAAAAAGTAAAAACATAATCTTAACGGAAACAGGGACAATGTCCGATTCTCCGTTAAAATTATGTTTTTTTGATTTTTTACCGGCAATATTTCTTTCCTCAGCAATCCAAGCTTGGTTTCTGCCTTTTTCTTTTTGCTTGTTTGCGGCTTTATATATAAGCCAGCATCTTAGGGGAAACGCCCTGTATCAATGCCTCCAAAATAGAATATCGGGAATAATCATATTCTTTGAACTTTTTCATTGCCTCCTGCTCTTTGGCATAGACCTTCCAGTAACCTGTCATTAAGCATTTTTCGTGTCTGCATGCTTGAAAAGCCTTGACATCGTGCAAAGGATAGTCCAAGAATACCCCGATTTCATGAGGGCAGCTCTTTTCATAGCGTCTTGCCAAATATTCCAACTTTTCTTCGGAATTCATACTATTTCGGTAACCGTGTGCATGCAAAAACTCCGATACTTCTTCTTTATTTAGGCAGGCTTCCAGTAAATCCGAATGATAAAAAAGGACGGTAATGCTGTCTTCTCTTTGACAAAGACACTTGCATTGCAGTGGAAAGTATTGCCTCCACTCCTTCTGATACTTCAGCCAAATCTCTCGTAAATTGCGGTGGCTATTTTTGAAGGTTATAAGCGAAGAAGCCTTTTTGCGTTGAATGGTAGGAGCTCCATGAAAGGCAATAATATAGCATAAATACTCCAAATCTGAATATCTGTCTGTAATTTCTTTTTCCGGAATCCTAATTTTTGCTCTCATAAAACGGTCCTTTACATTCCACTTGAAAAAAGTAACATCTTCATGTAATCATTTCGTCTGCTCGCCTCATCGGCAAGCAGACGAAGAGTTATCTTATTTTATAAAGCTTTGCCTAATTCTTTGCAGGCTGCAATTGCATCTGCATCCGGCTCCAAGTTTGCAATCAGGCCATCTTTCACAACTTCAGCACCATAACCTTGCATTCTTTCTTGCCAATCTCTCATCCATTGTCCATCACCCCAGTCATAAGAACCGAATAAAACGACTCTCTTACCTTTTACTACATTGGCAATTGATTCAATGAAAGGCTCCATTTCATCTTCTTCCAAAACTTCATCACCCATAGATGGGCAACCGAAAGCAATCGCTTCCGCCGCTTCTACATCTGCTACCGAGGCAGCACCTACTGCTAAAACTTTTGCTTCGTTTCCGTTTTCTTGAATTCCTTCTGCAACAGCATTTGCCATTGTTTCTGTGTTGCCGGTACCACTCCAATAAATTACAGGTATTGTCATTTCTTGCTCCTTTCCAAGCCTTTAAATTAAGTCATCCTGTCGGATAATGATTATCAATTTCAAATATAAATTCTATATAATTTGAGAATGATTGTCAATATCAAATTTAACCAGATTTTTATATGATTTTTTGTATAATAATTATCAAGATGATTTGCATTGTAATGATATCTTAATTAATACTTCAGGCATATCATCAAGATGATTTGCATTGAGCAAAAAAATTTTATATGTAATTCAGGCATATCATCAAGATGATTTGCATTGAGCAAGGGCTGCTGCCAAATAGCCCCTGAAAAACTGAAACAAAACGCAAAAGGGGCGTTGCGAAAACGATTTTATCCTCGTTTGGCAACAGCCCTTTTTCCTTGGATATATAGTGAATAGGATTGATTTTGCTAAAGTAAAGATACCTGCCGCCATCTATTCCTTGATTTTTTCTTGTACTTTTTTAAATACATATGCACCCAACTCCACTACAATAATATAGCCGGCTGCAAAAACCGCCGAAAAGAGAAATTCAAACAACAATCTCCAAAGTGATAAATAAAGCGGTGTACGGATATGAGAAAAAGTATTGAGAATATTCGCCTGCCCCACTGCCGCCATAATAGCTAAAATCGGATAAGTGAGCTTGTATCTTCTTTGATATGCCAGATAAAACAGCAAAATCAAGCCCGGATAGCCAAATAAAAATGCCTTATTTCTCGGTCTTGCCGGTAAGAACTCTTCCAACATATTACGAATGAAAAGTTCGGCATTTGCCGGCTCAATGCCGCTTTCATGACCGCTACGAATCAAAAGCAATGCCACTGCCCCCAACAGCACCGCCGCCACCATCGCATGCCAAAACTTGACATTCATATTTAGAAAAGAAATTGCCCTCTCTCTTCCGGTCATTTTCTCACCGCCCAAAATATCATTGCCAAAATAATGCAAACAAACGAAAACAACAATCACAATCGGCAATAATTGCGAAATCTTCACGCCCTTAAAGACATCGAGCTCCAATAAATAATGACTGGATGCATAAAAGGCCGTCACCGCTGCCGCTCCCAGTAAGGAAATAAGCATGGCAGCCACCAAGTAGCCATTGGCCAGAACAAAAGCCTTTCCCTTGCCTATCTTGTGCTTTTTGTCATAATTTTCCTTGCTGTATGCCAGAACAAACTGCACTGAAAGCACCGCAAATAAAATAGTAGCTGCCAATCCAAACGCAGTATTAAAAAGTTTCAAACGAATTTGCAGCAAGTGTACCAGAGCTGTCGGAGCCGCCGCCAAAGCAAAAAGAATATATAAATACAGTGCCTTAACCTTAACTAAATTGTCCACAATTATCAGAAAACAAGCAATGACCGCAAAAGCCACCAGCATTTGAAATGCCGGACGCATCCGCAGATTCGGCATTGTTTGCAGCCTTTCCCCCTCAGCTAAGTTGACATTGTGAATGCCATGAGGATTCGCCAGTCTTCTCTCCAAATCCTCAAATCTTTGCTTATAAACCGGATAATCGCTAATCAAATCATGGCCTTTGGTAATAAATGGCCGGAAGAAAATAACCCGAATATTTCTTTCCGTGATGGCCCGATAAAAGGTACTTATGATCTCCTGACCATGATGATGGAAAGGCATCTCATAATCATAACGCTTTTGCACATAGTTCCAAGTAGAAAACACACGCACCGCCTGAAAATCCATATCCTGCACCAAAGGTTTAAGACCATTTTGCTCTAAATGCTCCCTTTGCACGCCCGTTTCAATCATGGCTACGGCAATCCCATTCTCCTTCAAAGCATCCGATAAATACTTCATCTCGGTATCGGTACCTAAAACAGTATCTCCAAAAAAGATAGCATAGCTTTGCCCCGAATATTCCTTCACCGCACGAATAAAACGGTCAATGGACTTCTTGGCATCCTGCATTTTCTCCATGTAAACCGGACGAAAACGAATCGGAAAACCCGTTTGATTTGCTGCTTCTATTTCCGCCATCACATAACCAAGCCCCACTTCCTCCAACTTGGAAGTTGTACCGATTTTGGCAGTGGCTACCTTCTTTTCTGCATAATCTCTGACAATGTCATATTTTACACCGAAATCACTGGCAAGCCCCTCAATCAGCAATTCAGTATCACTTCGACGAGTCATTTTCCTATCGCCAAGCAGCACCTCTTTCAAGCCCTTCTCGACAAAATCAATGCCCTGCGGTGTCGCTTCCACCACCAAATCATAGCCCTCATAAGATGTTCTGACCTTGTAGTCATTGTTCATCTTTAGACTGTTTATCGTGGCCTCGGTGATGGTGACGGAATTGACTCCCACCTCTTTCCAGTCGGCCAGTGCCTGTGTCAAAGGCTTGCCCTCGGTTGCCGCCGTTTTCTTGATTTCCTCGATGTCCATGGTGATTTCATAATTCTTGTAATGACTCTCCGTTTGAAATCTACCCAAACTCACGTAATATGCGGCTGATATTCCTACGATAAAAATTAAAACCAAAATCTTATTTAACTTCATATTGTCCTCTCATTTTCTTGCTCATATCCGGCGAATTACGCCTTATTTCTTCTTTTTTTGACAAATTCTTTTACACCTTGCATTTGCTCCACCCGAAGCAGCAATATCATAATACCGTATACCACGACGCCGACAGCTACCAAGGCTCCCAGATAAACTATCTTTTCCACAAGACCGCCTGTCAGATTCAAAGCAAATCGACTCTTAATCAAAGCAATCACACCGGCCATCACTCCAGCCGCCAATCCCATTTTGAGAATGTCAACAAAAAACACTCCATTGACTACTTTTCTTCCCTTCTTCAGCATCGGCAAAAACAAAATCACACCGTACAAAAAGCCCGAAATCGAAGAAGCCAGTGCCAGTCCATTGATTTGCATCGGATAAGCCAAAAGTACACACAGTAAAATATTGGATACAATGGCAATTATCGCACCAATCATAGGAACTTTGCCATTTCTTTCCGCAAAGTATACTCTCGACAATACTGCCTGCAGAGTATAGCCAATCATACCCATGGAAAAGTAAAGCAAAGCCTGACCCGTAGCCTGAATGGAAATAGCATCAAATTTCTTACCGCCATAAAGAAGCGCCACTACCTCACTGCCAAGGCTCATTAAGCCGACCATCATCGGAATCACCAGCAAAAAGGAAATCCCCAGAGTCTGCCCTGTCAGTTTCTCCATCTCCTCTTTTTCTCCCTGATTTACCATGTCTGACATCTTCGGAAAAATAACATTCATAATCGACAAAATAAATACCGCCACGATAATTGTATAAATACCATTGGCATAATTGATGACAGCCACAGCTGCATCACTGATACCCGAAGCAAAGCGAATATTGACCATGATATTCAGCGGCTGTACCCAAGCGCTGACCATAACAGGTAAAATCAAAATCCCCACCTGCTTTAAGTAACCGTTATTCCACTGAAAATTCGGTCGGAAACGATAGCCGACCTTGTGCAGGGAAGGAATCTGGATGGCCGCCTGCAAAACCCAGCCAATCAAATACACAACTGCCAGTCCGTAAATCCGCCACTGTGCATCCGGACCGAAAAAATAGACAATAATAACCGCATTAAAAACCACACTGGTCAATGCCGGAACAAAAAAGCGCTCCATTGACTGCAAAATCCCGATAAAGGAAAAAGTAATTCCCGTAAAAATCATAGTCGGAAATAAAATCCGGAGTAAATCTGCCGTCAGCGTTATCCCTTCCGCTCCAAACTTCGGCATCAGCACCGTAGCAATTGCCTCGGAAAAAAACATACCCAAAGCGGTCAAAGCAATCATCAAAGCTCCCACAAAGGTGATAAAGGTATCCGAAAACTCAAAAGCCTTCTTCTTTCCCCCTTCTTGCATGCACTTGCTGAAAATGGGAATAAAACTCATGGTCACAGCCGAAGCAAAAATGGCATCAAAAAAGACTCTCGGCAATTGACTGGCCGCCAAAAAAGCACTGGCTTCCAAGTCCGTTCCGTAGGCCTGCGCCAACATCCTATCTCGAAACAGTGCCATCAGCTTGCCGAGCAAAGTAATCATCATAACATAGCTGATTGTCCGCACTTTTTTATTTGTATTTTCATTCTTCATATTTCTTTCCTACTTTTGAAAAAGCCCTTACTTTCTCTTTAAAGTCACTTCCTCTTTCTTCAAAATTCTGATAAAAACCATAGCTGGCGGCAGCCGGTGAAAGTACGCAAGCTCTGCCTCTATCCGTCAGGCGATAGGCAAGCTCGACTGCTGCTGTCATATCTCCGGCTTGGAATTTTACCTTGTGACAAAGCTCAGGAAAAAGCTTATGTCCGGTGTCGGGCAGACAAATCAGATGCAACTCGGGATGATTGTTCAAATCCCGAACAAACTGGTCATAGGAAATCCCCCTGTCAAATCCACCGATAATTAGGGTTTGCAATTTCTCGATGCTATGAATTGCCTCCATCACCGCTGCCGGAATGGTAGAGATAGAATCATCATAAAAAGCAATCCCTCGATAATCTCCAAAATACTCCAAGCGATGAGCCAGACCCTCAAAAGCACCAATCGCCTTGCAAGTACTTTCCACATTATCTGCATTCAGGCCTTCCAGCTCCTGCACTACCAAAAAGGCAACTAGGGCATTGACCAAATTATGCTCTCCCAGCAACTTTCTGGGAAAATCTTTGTCTGTCAAAATGGTTTTTTCTCCCGTTGCAAGAAAACTGACAATCTGATTTTCTTCAATAAATATTCCGTTCTCAGCAAATTCATTCTTTTCCAGATGCCCAAAAGCAGCATGTCTGCAATGCTGCCAGCGCTCCCGATATTCCATCAGCTTGGCATTGTCACAGCCATGAATAAATAGGCTCTTTTTGTCCGGATTTTCAAACAAGGCCTTCCCGATATTCAGCTTGGCCTCGATATAATCGGCATAATCTATATAATTGTCTAAATGCTCTTCAAATAGATTCAGTACCACAGCCACTCTCGGAACAAAACGCAAAAACTGGGTTTGATGTGAGGACATTTCATAGACATAGAGTTTCTCTTCTTCATCTTCCAAAAGCAGCTCCAATGCAGGTTTTCCAATATTGCCAACCAAGGTCACATCCTTCCCTAGTGCGTTGAGACTTTCAGAAACCAGTGATGATGTCGTGCTTTTTCCCTTGGTGCCGGTAATACCGATAACCTTTTCACCGATAGCAGCTACAAATTCATTGGTTTGCGAAGTAATTTTTTCCTTTTCCAAATCCCCAAGCAAAAAAGCAGGCAGACCGGGAGTCTTAAAGACCATATCAAAGTCATTTAAATTCTGTAAATAGTGCTCTCCATAAAGAAGAGAAACCTTACTATCATAGCCGTTTTCTCCTTCCGACCAAAAAATCGGCTGCTCGGCTTTCATTTCATTGGCATCCATTATCCACAGATGTTGATTTGGCAATAAGCGTCTTAAAAAGTGATATGTCGTTTGCCCTTCTCTACCAAAACCCAAAACCAATATCTTTTTCTTCTCGTATCTTTGTCTTAGATTTTCCCTAAGCTTTGTTTGATAATCTGTCATCTTTTTTCTCCTATGGGAGTGGGGAACAAATCTTGAAATTCCTTCGGCACAAGATGCCCCGTTTCATAATTATCTTGTGGCACGGCGCTTAACTCTCCTTGCTCCAAAAAGAGTTTAATCAGAGCAGGAGTTTCCGCATTCTCCTTGCCATAGCCGTATTTTTCCACCGTTTCCGCCAATGCATACCGCACTTCCCAAATCGTACCGACACATTCAAAAGGCTTTGATTCCGTCAGGCCTAAAAGCTCCAATAAAATCGGTGCTAAACTTTCGTCCTGATATAAGTCCTTACCGAAAATTTCCGCCAAACGTCTTCTTTCGATATAAGGACTGAGCATAATATAGACAAACAAACATTTGGAACAGCTGCCACACCAGTCATTCGTCTTCTTGCCTCGATTGCAGCTACGAAAGACCTCATGATAGGCCTCATATCTTGCAAAAGCCTTGGCAATTTCAATTTCGTATAGTGGGCGGAGCAGACTGAAATAGGCAATTCCTTCCATGACATAGCTTTGGAAATAGTCCGTAAAATCTCTTTCAAATTCCAAGGTTTTGGAATATTGATGATTGAAATTGGTCCCTACTACCGACGGTTCATTGGCAGATTTTTCATTGGACAGAGCAATATATTTCTTGCCTGTCAGCGCTGCTCCAAGTGCTGCAATAAAAGCCAAAATCGCTGAAAACGGTACATGCCCGTTCAAGTACCCTTGGCTGTTCATTTGGATAATTTGTGCATCCAGTTTGCGTGTCACCAAAAGATAGTGCTCATAACCTGCCACGGCAATGCAGTCATAGGCAGCCTGCGGTGGGCTCATCACAAAAGGTAAATTATCCTCCGCAGAATCCTGTAGCAATTCCAAGGTCATGACGGAATCCTTTCCACCTCCCACCGGTATTAATGTACCGTGATACTCCGCACCGCTTACACAAGGCAAAGCATTGCCCTCACAGACAATCTCTACCAGATTTTCCTCGGTCACAGCCGGTTCTTCCAAATGAATGCGATTGAGGTAAATAAACTCGCCAAGACCATTGTAATAAAGCTTTTTCCAAAAAGCAATCTGCTCTTCATTCAGATACCCACAGGCAATTCGCAAGGTCTTCGGACAAGCTAATTTCCAGTAGCTGATACTTTCGGCTACACCGATTTGAAACACAAAGTTTTCCAATTCCTCTATTCGATTTTTTTCCAAAGCAAATGCCTGATTTTCTCCCTGCTTTTTATATTCATAAATCAGCTGATGGGAAAAGTCGATTTTTCCGCTCTCTTCTTTCAATGTATAGTGAAACGTCAGCAACAGATTATCTTGCTTTTGCTCGATTTGATAACTCTCAAAACACAATTCCAAATATTTTTCTCTTAATTCTTTAAAATTCATTTTCTATTCCCTATGCACGGTTGATATCCGCCAATAACCAATTGTCCTTGTAGGTTTGAATCATACTGCCACAATATTCGCAAATGCCTGCGGAGTGTACCAAATGAGGTGCTCCGCAATTGGGGCAATTGATACTTTCCTGTCTTTCCTTTTTCTCCAATTCCTTGGAAAATTTGAGTTTATACACTTCTTTCCGGCTATCCGTCATACTTCCCGAAATCAGACTCCCATTTTGATTGACCTTATAACGACACATATCTGCCCGAACTTCCACGGTCAGCTCCCCTTTTTTATTTTGGCTAAGCTGCATGATTCTGGCACCAATATAATTGTGAATTTTTTGTACTTCTTTGATTTTGGCTCCTTGATTATTTTTTATCATGGCATTGTGTCTTTGAAATAAGCTGTCCGTTTCAAAAGACTTCAAAAGGCGATTGTCATTGTTGCTGAATGCCTGACAATACTTGCGAAAGACATCTTCCACCATGGCCAGAAATGCCGCTTCATCAAAGTCATCATCTACTTTTTTGATTTCCTCTTTGATATTATATTCCTTAAAATCCATTCCGCCTTCTTCCTGTAATTCTTCTTTTAAGGCCTTGCCCAAAAACTGAAACAAAAAGCCATACGCTGAACCTTGAAAGCGAAAAATAGCTCTGCGAATGCTTTGCCAGATAAAATATCCCACCATTAACAATATAATCAGTATAATCACAGCCGTCGGTACATATACTCCAAAGATATTCATATCTCTCTCCTATTCTCTGTTTTTTAAATACTCCTTAACCATAGCTTTTTCTTTTTCCGTCAAATCCGCTTTTTCCAATAAATCCGGCCTTTTGGCAGCCGTCCGCAAAATAGCCTGTTCTCTCTGAAATTCCTTGATTTTGGCATGATGTCCGGAAAGCAAAACTTCCGGCACTTTTCTTCCTTCAAAATCAGCCGGTCTGGTATATTGAGGGTATTCGAGCAGGTTTTGCTCGAAGCTTTCATCACCGGTGGATTCGTGATTGGAAAGAACCCCTCCGACATAGCGACTGACCGCATCAATCACTACCATTACGGCCAATTCTCCGCCGGTCAAAACATAGTCGCCAATCGAAAGCTCCTCTGTCACCAATTCTTCCAGTACTCTTTCATCCACGCCTTCATAATGTCCGCACAAAAATACCAATTCCTCTTCCTGCGCCAATTCTTTGACAATTTCTTGATTGAGCGTTCTGCCTTGCGGCGACATATAAATCAGCTTTCGTGTCTTTAAACCCTTTCTTTGCAAATCTCTATAGGCACGAAAAATGGGCGGTGCTTGCATCAGCATACCGGCACCACCTCCAAACGGATAATCATCTACCTGATGATGTTTGTTTTCCGCATAATCTCTGATATTGACGGCATTTAAAGAAATCAGGCCTTTTTCCATCGCTTTTTTCAAGATACTGTCCGACAGTCCCTTTTCAATTTGCTCCGGAAATAAGGTAAGTACATGAAATTTCATTCTCTCATTCCCTCCAATAAATGCACTACCACTTTTTTTTCTTCTGTGTTCACTTCCAGAACACAGTCCGGAATGACCGGAATCAAAATCTCCTTACCATCTTCCGTCTTTACTTCATAGACATCATTGGCACCGGTTTCAATCACATTTTCGAGAATCCCCAGGCGCTCTCCTTCATCGGTAAAGACCTCCGCCCCGATGATTTCAAAGATATAGTATTCGCCCTCTTCCAGCTCCATTGCCTGGCTGCGTGGAATTTGAAGATAAGCTCCTCTAAGCTTTTGAGCGGCATTGACATCCTTTATTTCTTTAAAGTCCATCAAAAATCCCTCTTTAAATGAACTGATGCCCTCAATGGTCAAAACCTTTTGCTTGCCGTCTGCAAGCTCGGCCATAATTTGCGTCAAATCATAAAAACGTTCTTTTTTCTCGGTCATAGGCAATACCTTAACCGTTCCTTTGAGTCCATGCGTGGTGGTAATCTTTCCCACCACTACGGTATCATTACTAATTCGCATAATCTGCCTCTTTTTCTAAATTATTTTTGGAGTTGCACCTGTGATATTATGTTGCATAGATTTTTCTGATATAATCTAAAATATTTTTCCAGCCGTCATCCTTTGCCCCATAACCCCAAATTTTTTGTGCAAGCTCATCCATTTTTTCTATTTCAGCTTTATATTTTTTGCCAATCAATACCCTATCATCCTTGCTGATATGGTTTAGCTTCTCATTTTCCACTTGGAATTTCGAATTGATTAAAAAATTCATTACATTGTAATATGTTTCTTCATCACATTCCTTTTCAAAATCCAGAAATTCAATACCGGCATTCGCAAAATATTCTTTTAGCCAAGTACAAATATGATTGAATTGATGCTTTAATTCCAATAATTCTAATTCCTCTAACGCTCCTGATATATATGGCAACAGTGAATTACATTCCAAAAAAATAAAATGCCAACCATCGCATTTCCAGTTGCCTATCATATTTACAGCAATATGAAAAATAAAAGCTTCCGGGCTAACTTCTTTTTTGATTTCCTCCAGTGTTCCCATCTGCCATATATCATCCGAAATACACGCAAATTTTGATTCGTCATCGAAATCACTATAATTCTCTAATAATATTTTTAAATCTTTCATTATTACAAACCTCTATTTCTGCGTTGTGGTATCGTTTATTCCGACAAGTTTGGGGTTATCGGGCTGCCGTTTTTGTCACCAGCCCTACAGTTTAGGGATTGTAGGACACCGGCTCACGGAATTTGTAGGCTATTCTTAGATGTTAGGGCACTGGCCATTGTGCAAGTTTGATATAACTTTTTAAGATGAGCCGACTGTCCGAAGCGACCGTAGGGAGCAAGTTTCGACGATTCTCCAATAGTTATAACTCATGAAAAACACAATTCCTGCTGCATTGCATAGAATATACGAAACTGTGGTAATCAAACAATTTCCTGTCTTTTTATTTACATTCATAAACATTGTCATGTAATTATTTCTCCATACATTCCCACTTGCTGGCTACCGACTCCCTTAAAGTAACAATTCTCATAATTATTTTTATTTTACTATACTTTTTTCGCTTTGGCAATGCTCAAAAGATGTTTGAGTTTCCCCATTTTTTTACATACCCACAAACAAATCCGTAGAAACGCAAGG
>JAUMXK010000071.1 GCA_030535295.1 Eubacteriales bacterium
ACTTAGTGCAACTTCTAGCCCTACTAGAACTTACTTTGAAAATTTACCTATTTATAAAATGTATCTATATTATGATAAAAGCCCTTTCTTTTCAAATAAAACGGCTCTTGTTTTAAAAATCTTCATAAAAAAAGAACGAATTTTTTTCATACCATTCGTTCTTTTTCCATTTCTTTTCTGTTTTGATACTGCTTATCGCATATTTCTATTATACTCTTTTACCGTAAGCATTTATCGTCTTTGCTTTCTATTTGCAGTATTTTACCTTTGCATCTGCAATCATCTTTTCGCATTTATCAATGTTTTCCTTATCGCTTTCCACAATTCGAGGCAACGGCTCTCTGACTTGTCCGATATTCATACCATCTCTGCGTAAAAGTTCCTTAATTACCGAATACAGTCCGCCTTGGCAGCTGCAAAGCTGATAAATAATGGCTGTAATGTCTTGCTGTAAGGCAGCCGCTTCTTCCATTCTCTTTTCCTCAATGAATTTATCAACCTGCAAGAATAGCTCCGGCATGACTCCATAAGTTCCGCCGATTCCGCCATCCGCTCCCACCATTCTGCCGGCCAGATATTGCTCATCCGGGCCGTTGAAAACAATTGCCTTCTTATCGGAACCCAACTTGAACTTAATAATGTCTTCTACCGGCATCGAAGAATTCTTCACTCCGACCACTCCCGGTTTTGCCATCATCTTCTTGAACAAATCAACCGACAAGGTATATCCTGTCGTTTGAGGGATATTGTAAATAAAGAAATCAATTCCCGCCGCTTCCAGCATGGCAGTCCAATATTCTTCAATCGCCTTTTCCGGCAAACGGAAATAAATCGGTGGAATTGCCGCAATGGCATCCATTCCCAATTCTCCTGCATACCTTGCCAATTCCACACTGTCTCTGGTATTGTTGGCCGCCACATGTGCAATCAAGGTCGTCTTTCCTTTGACCGCTTCAGCAACTGCTTTCATCACAAGTTTTCTTTCTTCTACATTTTGGTAAATGCATTCTCCCGAGCTGCCGGTCAAATAAAGCCCTTTTACCCCTTTATTGACCAAATATTCCGCAAATGCCTTTGTTCGTTCTACGCTTACTTCTCCTTGGTCATCATAGCATGCATAAAATGCCGGAATCACTCCGCAATACTTTTCTAAATTCATATTTCCTCCTGTATGAAAATCATACTATCCTTTCTTCCGATTATCATTGTGAATGGTTTTCCTCATTATACTTTTTATTTTCTCTTTTGAAAAGAGCAAAATGAAATTTATTTCCTTTTTGTCACATTTCGATAAAATGTTTTTTTATTTTTGGTTGAAATAGAGAATCTTTATTTCTCTAAAAAAAATTGAGATTTACAGGTTTCTTTTAGCCTATTTAATGGTATAATCATTCTATCATTATATATTTTCATACTTGATTTTCCTGCTTCCTCGGCACAACACTTTTTATCTCAACCGCTCGCCTACTCTGTACGGGCATAAGCAAAGGAAACAGAAAATCTGAGTTGCAAATCAATCCGGTTTATTTTAAAAAGGAGTTTTTAAATGCAACAAACTACAAATATCAAACTGCTGTTGGAAAGTTATTACCCTTCTTTGACCAATGCAGAAAAGAAAATTGCCGACTATATTCTAAACAATTACGAAAATGTGATGTATTTATCTTTGACGGAGCTGGCGGAGCTTTCCGGCGTCGGTGATACTTCTGTTTTTCGTTTTTGCAAACAAATCGGCCTAAAGGGTTATCCCGAATTGAAACTGTTATTAGCACAAGACAATGTCACTCGCAAAGAAGCCGCAAAGGATATCTCTTCCGGACATTATCCGGACCAAATCCGGCAAAACATTATCCAAAAAATCAATGAATGCCATGATTTTCTGGATATGGCTGAACTTGAAAAAGCCATCGCCCTGCTCAAAAATGCAGAACGTATTTTCTTTTTTGGTATCGGCTCTTCCAGTATCAGTGCTCAGACCGCAAAAGAGCGTTTCCTGAGAATCGGTATCATGACGGATGTCGCAATGGAAGGCCATCATCAAAATATGATTGCCTCGATACTGACTGGAAGAGATGTACTGGTTGCTTTCAGCCTTTCCGGCTCGACCAAAGATATTTTGGAAGCGGTACAAATTGCGAAAGACAACAAGGTACCGGTCATTGCCTTGACCAGCTATCTGCGTTCTCCTCTTACCAAACTGGCGGATATTGTCCTAAAAACCGCCGGTCAGGAACATTTAATGGAGGGTGGTACCTTGACCAGCAGTATCTCCCAATTATATACGGTCGACCTTCTGGTGACCGGAGTCGCCCTCAGTAATCGTGAAAAATCCAAAAATATGCGTGAAAGAATCGGTCGCTCCATCCTTGACAAAATGGTCTAATCCTGTTTCCACGCATTGATTGACAAGAAAGGTATCTTTATGAAATATTATATGGGAATCGACATCGGTGGAACTGCCATTAAAGCCGGCATAATTGATGAAAACGGCAAAGTGCTTTATCGCTGTTTGACCAACACTCCACCCCTAGGCTCTTCAGCCGGCTTTGCCGACAATATCTGGACGACCGCCGAGAAAGTAAAGGAAGAAGCCGAGAAAATGCAATTGACTCTTTCCGGAATCGGTGTATCCTCGGCCGGCCAAATCAATACCGGAAACGGTGTGGTCATCGGTGCTTGTGGCAATATTGATAACTGGATCGGAACACCAATCAAAGACACTTTGGAAAAGCAATTCTCGCTACCGGTGACCGTAGCAAATGATGCCAACTGTGCTTTACTGGCGGAATGTTGGCTGGGAAACGGCAAAGGCTATCGTCATGTTGTCGCTTATACTATCGGAACCGGTGTGGGCGGCGGTATTCTGGTAGACGGAAAATTATTATCCGGCAGAGATGGGATTGCCGGCGAATTGGGACACAGCATTTTGTTTGCCGGCGGAGAAGAATGTAGCTGTGGTAATCATGGCTGTTTTGAAAAGTACGGTTCAGCCCGTGCCTTCGTAAATAAGGTCAAGACTTCCACCGGCCGCAGTGACCTCAACGGTAAAATTATTTTTGACGAAGCACAAGCCGGAAGCAAGGAAATGCAGCAGTATATTGATGAGTTTTTGGAAATTCATGCCAATGCCATCACCGGCTTTGTCCACTTATTCAATCCGGAAATCATTATCATTGGTGGCGGCATCTCCGCTCAAGGAGAAATTTTGATGGCACCTTTAAGGGAAAAGGTTCTAAAAAAGGTTATGCCTGCATTTGGAAAAGATTTGATCATTACAACCGCACTGCTGGGCAATGATGCCGGTATGATTGGAGCCGTCAAGAATTTTATGGATTTGAATTAAAAAACAGGAGATACTTTCATTCAGCTAGGCTGTGGGAAAGCATCTCCTATTTTTTAGTATTTTACTCAATTTGTTTGAAATTCTTAGATTACACTACTGATACATTACCCTTGCTTATCCTTAAGAATAAGAGCAGGCTGACAGTGGTTGCTACGGTCAGTATCGAGGCCATGGCTGCTGCCGTACCATAGCTATTTCTGGCTGTTTCAGTATATATGGCTACAGCGATTGTCGATGTTTCTCCACCATAAAGCATGATACTGGAAGATAATTCGTTGATACAGTTAATCCAACTCAAAATTGCTCCGGAAATGACCCCCGGCATCATCAGTCGAGCGGTCACGGTAAAGAAGGTCTTCATCGGAGAAACTCCCAAATTAATCGAAGCTTCTTCCACACTTTTATCCATTTGCTCTAAAAACGCACTACCGGAACGCACGGTATATGGCAATTTTCTGACCACATAAGAAATAATCATAATCGCCGCTGTACCGGTAAGAATCAGTGGCGGACGGTTGAAGGCAACGATTAAGCCGATACCCAGAACTGCCCCCGGAATAACATAAGGGAACATTATCATTAAGTCCATTGCCTTACTGACAAAGCCTCTTTGGCGTACGATAATGTAGCTGGTCAAAACGCCAATCAGTACAATGATGACAATGGCAACTCCGGAGTAGACAAAGGTATTGACAATATTGGTACCCAAACGATTGGCAATGGTGATATAGCTATCCAAGCTGAATCCACCTACGAAACCGGCAAAATCCGTCTTGATAAAACTGCTGACCACGACAACAATTTGAGGAATAATTCCAATGAAGGTAACGGTACACACAAAAATCATGGCCATTACTTTCTTCCAGCCTTTCAGCTCTTCTTTCTTTGGAGGTCGCATGGTGCTCATCACATAGTTTTTACGTGCCACCAGATATTGTTGTACCAACAGAACACATACGGAAATCACTACTGCAATCACGGATAGGGCACTCGCCAAATTGGCATTTCCGCCCATTTCACTCATATATTCATCAAAAATCAGTACCGCAAGCACACGATATTTATCTCCCTGTCCCAAAAGCATTGGAGTACCGAAATCCGCCAGACAGGTCATAAAGACCATAATGGCTCCGGCGGTAATCGACGGGAACACCACAGGCAAAGTGACGGTAAATAATCTCCTAAGTTTGGAAGAGCCTAGATTTTCCGCTGCTTCTTCCAGGCTCGAATCAATCGAGCCAAGTGCACCTACCGTATAAAGGTATATATACGGAAAGAGTTTAAATGCAAAGACCGAGAGGATTCCGCCCCAGCCGTAAATGGTCGGCATGGTGATACCGAATCCCTCCAAAAGTTTGGTAATGAAACCGGATTTACCGAAAAGGGTAATCCAGCTATATGCACCGATAAACGGAGGACTCATCAAACTCATGATGACCGCCACATGAATCAGTCCTTTGCCCGGCAGTTTATACCTGGTCATAATGTAGGCCATCGGCACCCCAATAACAGTGGTGGTCAGTACCGTGACAACCGCCATAAAAAGCGAGCGAATAATCGGCAGATAATAATGCTTTTTGCTGAAGATTCTCAGGTAATTATAAAGGGTAAAGCCCTCTTCTTTGGTGGAAAAGAAGCTTCGGCTGATTAAGGTAAAAAACGGATAAACCAAAAAGACAAGTAAAATCAAACCAACGCCAATCTTTACCCAAAACCAAAAGTCTAATTTGATTTTCTTCATTCAATCGCCTCCCCATTCTTGCTTTCAAAAATGCGAATCTTGTTCCAGTCAAAATTGACAAACACCTTTTCACCGTCTTTGCGAAGAGTCGGTGTATCTTTGGTATACTCATTGACCTGAATTAATTGGCCGTCACTGAGCTCTACTTCATATTCCATGAAGTCACCCAAAAAAGTAGAAATAATAATGGTACCGGTGATGCCTTGATCAGAGAAAATCACTTGCTCCGGACGTGCCGATAAAATAACATCTCCAGAATGCTTTGTGGAAACTTCTTTTCGAAAACCGTTCTTTAAAGTCAATACCGAATTTTCGATTCTTCCGTCCAAGAAATTGGAGGTACCGATAAATCCTGAAACAAATTGATTGCCCGGATTCTTATAGATTTCTTCCGGTGTACCGACCTGCATGACTTCCCCCAAATTCATGACAGCAATGCGGTCGGAAATCGCAAGTGCTTCTTCCTGGTCGTGCGTTACGTAGATGGTGGTGATTCCCAGTCTTCTTTGCAGTTTCTTGATAATGGTACGCATTTGTACCCTCAGCTTGGCATCGAGGTTTGACAAAGGCTCATCCATCAAAAGCACTCTCGGTTCAATAACAAAAGCTCTGGCTAATGCCACTCTTTGCTGCTGACCGCCGGAAAGTTCATTCGGCATACGGTCTTTGAGTTTCTCGATTTGCACCATTTCAAGAGCAGCAGCCACTCTTTTTTTGATTTCCTCGGGTGCTACCTTTTGTGCCTTCAAGCCATAGGCAACATTCTCTTCCACTGTCAAATGCGGAAAAATCGCATAGTTTTGAAAAACCATACCAATCCCCCGCTTATGTGGTGCCAAGTCATTGATTACAGTTTCATCAAAAGAAATTGTTCCTTCTTCCACTGAGTTAAAACCGGCAATCATACGAAGCAAGGTTGTCTTTCCGCAACCGCTCGGTCCAAGCAAGGTAAAGAACTCTCCGGATTCGATATCCAGACTCACTCCTTTTAGGGCAACAAAATCTCCATATTTTTTTACAGCATCTCTTATGACAACTGAATGGCTCATAACTTCCTCCTTATTCCCAAAAGAAGCCACCTTTCACGGTAAAAGGCAGCTTCTTCTCTCACTTTTTACTTGAAACAGTCAATAAATATTCAGATTCCTATTCTGCTTACTTTTTTATTCCCCTGTTACAATGTCATTAAATTTTTCAATTACAATTTCTTTATTTGCCGAAGCCCAATCAAAATCATAGTCTACCAATTTGATTTCGTTCAGTTTTGCCATACCGGCCGGTACCTCTACATCTTCTCTTGCAGGGCGACGTCCCCATTTTTGGCTTTGTCTTTCTTGACATTCCGCTGAGGTCACAAAATCGATAAACAATTTGGCATTATCCGGATTCGGAGCATTCTTTACTAATGCAACTCCATCCGGAACGGCACTGGTTCCATCTGCCGGATATACGAAGTCTACATTGTCATTGTTCGCATATTTTACAGCTGCTTTTTCCAATGTCAATCCGACATGGAATTCACCGTCTGCTACCATCTTATGACATTTGGAAGAAGAATCCAATAGCTTACCGTCCAAGTTGGCATAGAAATCCTTGATAAAGTTCCAGCCGTCTTCTTTGCCGCCATGTCCATAGAGCATGGTACATAATTGAGTATACGCCGAGCCGGATTTAGCAGGAGAGCAGTATGCGATTTTACCCTTCCATTCCGGTTTTAAAAGGTCTTCCCAAGTTTGAGGAACTTCCATTCCGTCTTTTGCCAAAAGTTCTTTGTTGTAGAATAATACCATCGGCAATGGGCTTTCTCCGACCCAGATGTGATTCGGATCTTTGTAAGCCGCCGGAATGGCTGCATCATTTGCAGATACATAAGGTTCAAAGTATTCTTTAAAGGCAACTACACTGTCTGCACCGCCGCCCCATAATACGTCGGCAATCGGTTTGGAAGCTTCCGCTTTGATACGGTTGATTAATTCACCGGTACCTGCCGCTACCACTTCCACCTTGATATTCGGATATTTTTCCATAAAACTGTTGATACCGTCATTGAGCGGATCGGCATCGTGCGGAGAATAAACAACTACCACTCCGGATGGCTCTTTGGAATCACCGGTTTCTTTGGCATCTTCCTTTTTGCCATCTTCTTTCACTTCTGTTTTTTCAGTACTTTCTTTGGTTTCTTCTTTTTTGGTGGCGGTATTTCCACAAGCAGAAAGTCCGACAACCAAAATCATTGCTAAAACTAAGCTTAAAAACTTTTGTGTTTTTTTCATAAAAAACCTCCCTTTGCATTTGATTGCTTTGTATTAAAAAAGTATATCATCTCTCGCAACATCTTGCAAGAAAGCATATTTCAAAGACTTTGTCAAGCCTTCTTTTTAGTATTTAATCACAGAATGAATGTCATATCCTTCCAACACTTCTCTACCTTTGAGGAATTCCAGTTCAATCAAATATGCCAGTTTGACTACCTTACCGCCCATGCTTTCCACCAATTCAATGATGGCTTTGGTGGTTCCGCCGGTTGCCAGAAGGTCATCTACAATCACTACTCTATCCCCCGGCTGGATAGCATCTACATGGATTTCAATGGTTGCAGTGCCGTATTCCAAATCGTATGTTTTGGCTACGGTCTTATATGGCAGTTTGCCTGCTTTTCTGACCGGTACAAAGCCTTTATTCATGTTGTAAGAAATCGGTACACCGAAAATAAATCCTCTGGATTCCGGTCCCAAAACTAAATCAAAGTCGTTTTCATTCAGTCCGTCCTGCATTTGATGCACAGCCTCTTTCAGTAATTTCGGGTTGTGTAAAATCGGAGTGATATCTCTAAAAATGACACCCTCTTGCGGAAAATTTTCAATACTTCTAATTTCATTTTTTAAATCCATAATGTCCCTCTTTTCTTTCATTTAATTTACTTATTCCTTTATCAATTTGGCATACAGGGCTGATTGCTCTAAATCAACTTTCTTACCTTCCGCCAGCTCAAAGACAATCCCTTGTTTTTTCCACTTAACTCGGCATATTTCCAATTCCTCAAAAATAGCAAGTGCCGCAATGGCCGTAGCAAAATCCTGTTTCCGCATTTTCCCGACAGCCCCCGGCATTTCCTGCCAGGAGAGTTCATTTCGCTTGGCTTTATCCAATTGACGCAGCCTGATATATAGTTCTTTGCAGTCTTGCCGCCCAAAGTCACGAGTTGATAGGTGCTGCGTTTCTCCCTCGTCTATTTGCCTTTTGCACTCCAATGCAAATCGGCCGATACTTTCCGCCTGCGTATAATAACTCAACATCATTTGCGGTTTTTTCATTCCTCGCCATTCATTGATTTGCACATTGCCTGTCACTTGCACACTAAAGTCAGAGTACAAACTGTCCGCATCTTCTCCACCGAAAAAGGCTACACCATCCATTTGTCCGGCTATGTCCGCCAATCCCAGGCGCAAATGTTGATTTTCTTTTCCCATTTTTCTAATTTCGGATAAACGTGCTTCTACAAAGAATTTAGGCTCCGGATTCCCTACTCCATAAGGTGCCAGCATCTGCACCTCTTCGATAAAGGGAATGTCCACTTCCGACACATTGACCTGAAAATCTACCTTTTCCAAAGGCGTGAGAATCTCATCCGTCAGGGTTGCTTCTGCATATTGATTGATGCGCCTTCGCAGTTCTTCGATTTTATCACTTGGTATGGTCAGTCCTGCCGCCATTTCATGTCCACCAAATTTGACAAACAAATCTTGGCACTGCTGCAAAGCGGCAAACAAATTGAATCCTTCCACTGAACGCCCCGAACCAACCGCATGCTCCCCTTCGTCCGCCAGTACAATAACCGGCCGATAAAATCTTTCTAAAAGTCTGGAAGCCACAATCCCAATCACACCATGATGCCATCCCTTACCGGAAACCACCAGGATTTTATCAAGATTCTCTCTCCCGGCAATCTCGGACAAGGCTTCTTCCACAATAACATTTTCCATTTCCTGCCGTTTTTTGTTCTCGCTGTTCAGCTCTTCCGCAATCTGCTTGGCCTCTTCTTCTTCTTGTGAAAGAAAGAGTCTGACTCCTCGAGAGGCATCACCCATTCGGCCTGCCGCATTCAATCTCGGGCCGATGCGAAAGCCAATCATACCGGCACTGATTTTCTCCACTTCCGCTACATTTAAAAGTGCTCTTAATCCTAAGTTGGAAGAGTCTGCCATTTTAGGCAGCGCTTCTTTCAAAATAATCCTGTTTTCTTCCACCAACGGCATCAAATCCGAAACTGTTCCGATAGCAACCAGCTCAATATAATCCATAGTATTGATTTCCGGAAACTGCGGATTGTCTTTCACCGTCCGGCTAATAGCTGTAATTAGCTTAAATGCAACGCCCACTCCGGCAATTTGCTTAAAGGGATAGGTATCATCCGGTCTTTTGGGATCAATAACCGCATCTGCCACCGGAATTTCTTCTTGGCATTCATGATGGTCTGTCACCACAATTTTCATCCCCAGCTCTTTGGCCAGTTTCACTTCTTTGACCGCACTGATGCCCGTATCTACGGTAATGATAAGCTGCGTTCCTTTGTCTGCAATTTCCCGAATGGCTCTTTCATTCAGACCATAGCCATCCTTCATCCTGTCCGGCAAAAAATAACTTACTTGTGCTCCCATCTTTTTCAAAAACAAATAAAGCACGGAGGTGGCGGTAATTCCATCTACATCATAATCTCCATAAATACATATCTTGTCTTGCCTTTCGATAGCCGCTAGCACAATCGACACTGCCTTATCCATATCCTTAAGCTCAAACGGATTATGCATTCCTGAAAGTTCCGGATGCAAAAAACGCATGGCGGAATCCCTGTCATTTAAATTTCTGGTAAGCAAAAGTTTAGCAACCGGCAAGGAAACAGAAAGTTCCCTCGCCAATTGCTCTGCTATTTTTTCATCATATTGTTTCGTAATAATTCTTGCTTTTTTCATTTTATATTCTATGAATCAAAGACGGCTCTCACCATGCTTTGATGAATTCTCTTTTCTATTTTTTGCTAAATCGACAACGATTTAAAATTTATTCAAGCGATAGCCGGCACCCCAAACGGTTTCGATAATTTTTGGTTTGCCAGGGTCTGCTTCCAGTTTTTTCCGTAATTTTTGAATGTGCACAGCAACCGTATTGATATCACCGAATTCATCTGCTCCCCAAATCTTTTCAAATAATTTTTGTTTGGAATGTACAATATCCGGCGTATCCATAAAGAAGTTGAGCAAATCAAACTCCGTGGTTGTCAATTGGACTTCTTTATCATTTAAGAAGACCTTTCTGGATTCCGGAATCAAGCGCAGCCCGGACACTTCCAACACTTCTTGTCCCTTATCTTTACCCAACAAACGGTCATATCTGGAAATTTGGCTTTTCACACGTGCAACCAACTCATTCGGATTAAATGGTTTTGTGATATAGTCATCCGCTCCCAAACCCAAACCTCTGATTTTATCAATGTCATCTGTACGGGCAGATACGATTAAGCACGGAATGTCCAATTTATCCCGAATCGTCATCAACAAATCATAACCACTGACAGTGGGGAGCATGATATCAATAATGATAAGAGAAAAATCTCCTTTCAATGCCGTTTTCATACCTTTTAGACCATCGGATTCAATGACGACTTCAAAATCATTGCTTTCCAAAAAGTCTTTTTCTAAGTTAGAAATATTTTTGTCATCTTCAATTATTAAGATTCTTTTCTTATTTTCCATGTTAGTCCCTCGTTTCTCCTATCGGAAGTTTGATTGTGATAGTTGCACTTTTACCAAGCTCGCTTCGAGCCATGATTTCTCCTCTGTGTGCCTCCACTAATTGTTTGGCAATGGATAAACCCAGTCCGGAACCGCCAATATCCCTGCCTCTGGCAATATCCGCACGATAAAATACATCAAATATTTTACTAAGGTCGCTCTGCTGTATCCCCATTCCATTGTCTTCCACCTCAATGAACAACCAATTCTTTTCATCCCAAATTCGGAAAATCAACCGTTTTTGTTCTTTATCATTGTATTTGATGCCGTTTTGAATCAGATTGGACAACACCCGAGTAATCATTTTGCTGTCCAGCATCACCCAACAATCTTTGGTCAATTTATTTTCCACCACAACCTCGATTCCCTGCTCTTCCAAATCTATTTGCTTTTCAAGGAAAAAGTCGGCAAATACTTCGTTGACAAGGAGTTTTTTAAATTCATATTCCTGTTCTTCAATATCCAGTTTGGAGAACAAAAACAAGTCATTAATCAGGTCATTGGTATAATGGGCATTTTTTTGTATTATTTCCAAGTATTGATTTCTTTTTTCTTCATTCTTTGCCACTCCGCTTTGAATCCCATCGATATAACCGATAATGGAAGTAATCGGTGTTTTCAGGTCATGTGAAATACCGGCAATTAATCTCTTGCGGTTCCTTTCATAGCGGAGTTTCAATTCATTGGCTTCTTTCAGCTCCCGACTCATATCGTTGAAAGAATCAATCAAGTCTTCAATCATATTCGGCTCAAAGTCATCTATGGTCACTCCGTAGTTGCCTTTGGCAATTTCTTCGGTAGCCGCTTTCATTTTCTCCAGCGGCTCCAGCAGGCGTTTTCTCATCTGCATGGAAAAGAAAATAGTAATGATTTCTTTCATCACCATCACTACCAGTACAATGACAATGATAAACACCGGAAGTTCCAAACTCAGAACCATATAAAAGAGATAAAACAGAATAATAATTACAACAAAAAATACAATCGGTATCCATTTTAAAATTCGCTGTATTTTTTCAAAGTCACTGACCATTTCTTCTTCATTGGTGAATAAACGGATTAACTTTGCCAGCCATAACTTTTTCGCTTTTCGGGGAGGATGTTCTTTGTTCATATTTCTATCCTGCTAAAAATAGGTGTCTTCCACTTCAACGAATTCTGCCACTTCAGACATGATTTCCATTAAATCCTGCTCTTTTAGATTCAGTGCCGTCAAGGCATTTTCATGGAAGGTATATGCCAATCCGTCCACACCGACATTGACACCCATCATCATAATCAAATTGTCTGCCAAATGGCAAATCATGGTCAAAGTCGGGTTGACTTCCGCCAGCTCCGGTGTATGATGCAGCCGAATCACTTCCACAATTTCTATTGGCAAGTTCCATCTTTCGGCAATTTTGCCTCCCACCTCCGAATGGTTGAAACCAAGGATTTCCGCCTCGGCAGTAGAGAAAGCAATTCCCCTTTCTTCTACTAAATGCATGATTTCCGCAAGATTATTTTTCAAATACTCATCCAAAACCACTTTACCGATATCTTTTAAAAGTCCGGCGGTATATGCCAAATCCACTTCTTTGAATCCGCATTTTTTCGCAATTTTTTGTGAGGTAATTGCCGAGATTTGGGATTGTCTCCACAATTCTTCTTTTTTCAGGTCATAGCCGCTTAGTTCTTTTGATAACAGTGGTCCGACATTCGCTGAATAAATCATAGATTTTACAGTTCTAAGCCCCAATAAAACAACGGCATCTTCAATTGTTTTAATTTCTCTACGTCCACGATAAAATGCCGAATTGGCAATACGCAACAGCTTTGTCGTCAAACCCTCATCCGCTTTCATAACTTCTTTGATATTGCGAACGTCCACATTGGGGTCATCCATCAATTTCAGCAATTGAATTATGGTCGCCGGAAAGACAGGGATATGATTCACCTTTAGCGTTATTTCTTCCATTGTTATTTTTTTCATGTCTTACCTCATATAAAAATCGACTTGTGTATGATAGTTGGTTTTATCTTCTTTCCTTTTAAGAAACCCCTTAAAAATCAATTTTAAAGCCTAACTTCCTTAAATTTGCTTTTTATATCTTCCTCAAAAAGATTGAATAATAAAATATCCGTTTAAACTATACCCATTCTCTATTTTACTTTATTTCTTAGGACTTTTCAAGTCTTTTATTTGCGTTTTTAACAAAAGATTTATAAAAAGTTAATTCCCAAAGTAAGTTCTAGGTTTAAGGTCTGACTGGAACTTAG
>JAUMXK010000072.1 GCA_030535295.1 Eubacteriales bacterium
GATATTACTTTTGTCTATAGATTTAGTTTTAAATTTTTGCTGTTAAACTAGGGAACTACGGAATATTCCTAGTACTACGACGGAAGACGGGGTTTGGAAAACAGTATTTTTTTGCCACCTCTTTACTTTTATATCTTTTTTTTATATAATGAAAGATAATATGCTAAAAAAAGAAGCACTTAGCAGCAAAAATAAAAGGAAAGAGGAATGATCATGGAAAAAAAGCCCTACTATATCACAACGGCAATTGCCTACACTTCCAGAACACCGCATATCGGAAATACTTATGAAGCGGTCTTGACCGACAGTATTGCCAGATACCATCGCCTGAAAGGGGAAGAGGTATTCTTTATGACAGGCACGGATGAGCATGGACAGAAGATTCAGCAGCAGGCAGAAGCAGAAGGTTTGACACCGCAAGAACATGTGGATAAGATTGCCGGTGAAGTCAAAGAAATTTGGGATATGATGAATACATCGTATGACAAATTTATCCGTACCACGGATGCAGACCATAAGCTGGTAGTGCAAAAGATTTTTGAAAAATTATATCAACAGGGAGATATCTACAAAGGAAAGTATGAAGGGCTTTATTGCACAAGCTGCGAGTCCTTTTTTACAACTTCTCAGCTGGTAGATGGAAAATGTCCGGATTGTGGCGGACCGGTGCATGCCACCGAGGAGGAGGCCTACTTCCTGTGTCTTAGTAAATATCAAGACCGACTGATGAAGCATATTGAGGAAAATCCGCATTTCATTCAGCCGGAATCTCGTAAAAATGAAATGATAAATAACTTCCTAAAGCCTGGTCTTCAAGACCTTTGTGTGAGTCGTACTTCCTTTACTTGGGGAGTGCCGGTGCGCATTGATAAAGGCCATGTTATCTATGTTTGGATAGATGCGCTGAGTAACTATATCACCGGTATCGGTTATGATCCGGATGGCTCTAGCGAGTTTTTCCATAAATACTGGCCGGCGGATGTCCATGTCATCGGAAAAGATATTTTGCGTTTTCATACACTGTACTGGCCGATTATGCTGATGGCACTTGACTTGCCGTTGCCAAAACAAGTCTTCGGTCATCCGTGGTTACTTATGGGCGGAGATAAAATGAGTAAGTCCAAAGGCAATACGATATATGCCAAGGATTTGGTGGAGCGCTATGGAGTGGATGCAACACGTTTTTATCTCTTGCATGAAATGCCTTTTGCCAGTGACGGTTCATTGACTTATGAACTGATGATTCAAAGAATCAATAGTGACCTTGCCAATATTTTAGGTAATTTGGTCAATCGCACGATTGCTATGCAAAAGAAATACTTTGGCGGAGAAATTTTGGCGCCAACTGCCAAGACCGAGCTTGATATCGAGTTGATTCAAATGGCGCTGGATGCACCGAAACAAGTAGAAAGCAAGATGGAAGAGCTTCGTGTGGCAGATGCGATGGATGTAATTTGGGCGCTCCTACGTCGTACCAATAAGTATATTGACGAGACAGAGCCTTGGATTTTAGCAAAAGAAGAGAAGAATAAAGAAAGACTTGGTACGGTAATGTATCATTTGCTGGAAGCGATTCGTTTTTCGGCAGTATTGCTTCAGCCTTTCTTACCGGAAACGGCAGAGAAAATCTTTGCGCAAATTAATTCCGAGAAAAAAAGCCTCGATAGCTTAGGAAGCTTTGACGGAATGGTCAGCGGAAGCCATGTCGGTGAAGCGGAAGTGCTTTTTGCCAGAATTGATGAACAAAAAGAATTGGCGGAAGTGGAAAAGATAATAGAGCAAAAATTGGCAGCAGCACAAGCAAATACACAAGAGCAAGCAAAGCCGCAAGAAGAGCAAAAGGAAGAAAGGCCGGAAATCACGATAGATGATTTTGCCAAAATTGACTTGAGAGTTGGTCATATTTTGGAGTGTAAGAGACATCCGAAAGCAGATAAACTTTTGGTTTCCCAAGTCAAGATGGGGGATGAAATCAGACAAATCGTGTCGGGAGTGGCCACGCACTACACTCCGGAAGAAATGGTCGGGAAAGAAGTGGCAGTGGTAGCGAATCTCGCTCCGATTAAATTAAGAGGAGAATTGTCTCAAGGAATGATTTTATTTGCGGATACCGCAGACGGAAAATTAAAGGCAGTAACATTTGACGGCTCTGTAGAAAGCGGTATGCCGATAAAATAACAAGGATGGAAGACAGGAGAAATTATGATTTTTGATACACATGCACACTATGATGACGACAAGTTTCAAGAGGATAGAGAGGCGGTCTTAAAAGGACTTCGAGCCCAAAATATCGGAGCGGTAGTCAATATCGGTACGGATTTGAGAACATCACGGTATTCCATTGAAATGTGTAAAAAATATGACTTTATGTATACCACAATCGGCGTACATCCGCACGAGGTGAAGGATATGCACGATGATGATTTGGAGTTGTTGCTGATGATGTCTACTTTTCCGAAAGTAGTCGGCATTGGTGAAATTGGGCTGGATTATTACTATGATTTTTCGCCGAGGCCGGCACAGAAAATGTGGTTTCGCAGTCAGCTGGAATTAGCTAAGCATTTGGAATTGCCGGTAAGTATTCACACCAGAGATGCCGCTCAGGATACTTTTGATATTCTGATGGAATCCGGTATCGGTCAGAGCTGCGGCGGTGTGATTCATGCTTACTCCGGTAGTTTGGAAATGGCCAAGGAATATGTGAAAAATGGATTTTATCTGGGGATTGGCGGTGTTCTTACATTCAAAAACGGTAAGAAATTGGTAGAAGTGGTGGATGCCATTCCGATGGAATATCTGGTGCTGGAAACAGATGCCCCATATATGAGTCCTGAGCCGTTTCGAGGAAGAAGAAATGATTCTTCGATGATAGCTTATGTAGTAGAAAAAATGGCACAAATCAAGGGAATCTCCAAGGAAGAAGTGGAAAATATTACTTGGCAAAATGCGTGTCGTTTGTGGAAAATTGAAGTATAAGTTTGAATAAAGTAATTTACAAAAAGTTAAGTTATTAATGTATGGAAGATGATTTGCATATAAAAGATTTTCAGATTAATCAAGCATATCATCAATCTTATCAGGATATTTTTAAATAGTGTAACAGCATGAAAGTTGTTTACACTATTTTTTTTTGAATAAAATCTATTAAAAATAAGAAAGGCGTGACTTGTAAACAATATAGCAGAGAAACCTTAGGTGTTAAACAAAAAGCTTGAAGGAACGGAACGATTAATTGCTAAAAAAGTTAACAAAGTAATGTTTAAAAGCTACAAATACTATAAAGTTGAGAAAAAAGAAAGACAAGCGTATTAACTTTTTATAATCAAAAATAAACAAATATAATTGAAAAATATAGAAATATAGATAAATGTTGTGTGAGCTATTGACCTTTTATCTGTAAAAATATATAATAAATCCATGAGGAAACATTAAAGATTAGTATAAGAAGCGATATTAATTATCTGCAAAACAGGACGACAATTCCGAAAAAAGGAGGGAAAACAGCTTGAAATAAATGAAAAGGAAAGAAAGATGACCAAAGGCCTATAAAACGATGTTTTATTTAAAAGGCACATTCTATTGCAAAAAAGAAAGGAGCTTACAATGCAAGCGCAAAAGAATTTTAAGCAACATTTAAAAAGTATAGCTGCATTATCGTTAACATTGTTAATGATAATGTCTGTTTTTCCTCAAAATATTCATGCTGTAAAGGTTAGAGAAAATGAGGAGTATTTAGCCGGCAAGACATTAAGACCGATTTCCGAGATGTTCCACTTAGACCGAATTTTGGAATGGGAAAAATGGAGTAGCCCGGATGATGACTTAAACAGAGCGAGTGTGCCTCTCAGACCGAGATTCACCGGTCATGTGGTAAACCCTTTGGCAAGTGATAAGGCAAAGATTCAATCCGTACCGCTTATGAATTCTAAAAATGATGAAGACAACTCGGTCAACGGTGATGATTTTGATGTTTTTGCGTTTGACTTTTGGCAATATGTAGACCAAATGGTATTTTGGGACGGTCCGATTCCGACCGCCGATGTAATTGATGCCGGACACAGAAACGGTGTACCGGTATACGGAACTTTGTTTTTTAACTGGTCGACCAGTGCAGAAGACAGAAGAGTGGTAGAAAAATTCTTGACCAGTAAAATGGTAAATGGGAAAAAAGTATTTCCGGTTGCGGACAAATTGATAGATATGGTTGAATTTTACGGATTTGACGGCTATTTTATCAATCAGGAAACCAGTATGTATAGCGGTTGGGGTGCTGTCATGAGAGACTTTATGCTGTATGCACAACGCCGAGCGAAAGAAAGGAAAACAAGGGTTCGCTTTTCGTGGTATGATGCGATGAGCAACAGCGGTCCTCGTGTTCACTATGATGCTGTTACAAGTGGCAATGATTTCTTTATGAAACGTTATGGTGATGATAAACAGTATGCGTCGGATGAGTTTTTCATCAACTTCAACTGGATGGGAAAAACGACCGGCACAGTTAATCATATGCAAAGCATCGACAGAGATCCTTTTGATGCTTATGCCGGTTTTGAACTGCAACAAAGAAGCTACAATACATCCATCGGATATCCTGATTTATTAGGTCCTGATAAAAAATTAAGAGTTTCTATCGGGCTTTATACACCTGATTCTATCCGTGGCATGGCATTGACACCGGAAGACTATCACGAGCAAGAAAGAAACTTCTGGGTTGGTTTTGACGGCGACCCTACTACCAGTGCAGACACCAACAGCAAAGGCAAATGGTGGAGAGGTATGGCACGTTTTGTAGCCGATAAATCAGCGATTATGGAAATGCCGTTCAATACTTATTTTAATACCGGACATGGTAGAAAATGGTTTATCGACGGCGCTCTTTCGAAAAATGAAGAGTGGAACAGCCGCGGAGTCCAAGAAATTCTCCCTACTTGGAGATGGTGGATTCGCAGCAGCGATGATTCGCCTTTAACTGCAAAATACGACTTTACAGATGCTTATAACAGTGGTAACTCTCTTCTGTTTACGGGCAACTCATCAGCGGGTGAAACCAATAAAATTATGCTTTACAGCACCAGATTGGATGCGAGTGCCGACACCAAATTAAAAGTTGCTTATAAGGGTGGCGAAGGCGCAACAGCTTATATTGATTTAGGAACAGCGGAAGATTATTCTGAAAACGGATTTACCGCATTTGAATTACCAAAAGCGGAAAATGGAGAGTGGAAAGTGGCGGAACTTCCTGTGGCGGCTCTTTCTGGACAAAAGATTCATTCGATTCGCTTGCGTTTGGTAGGTAGTGAAGAGAAATCCGATTTTAGTTTTAATTTAGGACAATTAGCGCTTTATAACGACAGCGGGAAGCCGGAGATGGTGACAGACGGACAGGTCGATGAAGTTATTTTCCGTTCATCCTCCAATGCGGAAGCCAGACTTTCTTGGACACCGGTTGCCGATGCGGAATACTATGAAGTGTATCAACAAAATTCAAATGGTACAAAGAGTATCATCAATGCAACATCAAGTAAGTATTTCTATGCGGAAAAAATTACCAGAGATGCCCAAATGAGCGGAACAACCCAAGAGCTCTATGTTGTTTCCGTAGGTAAGAACGGTGTGAAATCCGAACCGGCAGTCATTACTTTGGATTGGCAAATGTTGGTAAATGATACCGAGGATTTGCCGGAGAAAGCGATTAATGTATGTTTGGGAGCGGAAGTAACCGACGTATCGGCACAAAATGATTCCGAGCCTGCTCGCAATGCGATTAATGGAACGATTAGCGGCAATACGGATAAATGGTGTGCTGCCGGATACAACAGAGGTCATATGTCGATTAAATTGACAGAAGAAAAGACAGTTCGTCGTGTGGCTGTATATCATGCCCAAGCCGGTAGTGAAGGTGCTGCCATGAACACTCGTGACTTTACCATTCAATACAAGGATAAAAATGGAGAGTGGCAAATAGCACACACCATAAGAAATAATAGCAAAGCGGTTACTGACTTCCCGCTGGCTACGCCGATTACTGCCAGAGAGTGGAAATTGGATATTACCAGAGGTGATACCTCTCCATGGACGGCAATTCGTATTTATGAATGGCAAATGTTCGAAACATTAAAAGATAATAGAGCGGATTATATCCCGATGCGTTGGGTAACAGCGACCAATACGGAGAATAATCAATATGATATTACCTTTAAAAACGTGGAAAAAGACTATACCGTAAAATTGTACAAAGATGATGAATTACAAAATCTGATTCAAGAAAAGACGGCGACAACAAAGGGAGATCTTACTTTCTCAGGAGTTGAATTGGAAATTCCGGAAGGTCAAAAATACGGTAAGATTTACTATGTTACCCAAACACCGAATAGTTTACCAAGTATTCGGATGACCATGGTATATCATAAGAAAACAGCGACAGTTGAGTCGGTGAAATTAACGGAAACACCAAATAAGAGCGTGTATGCCAAAGGTGAGCCTTTGAATGTTACCGGCGGTAAGATTGAAGTTTCCTATAGTGACGGGGAAACGAAGCAAATGAGATTAACTCCTAGCATGGTAAAAGGATTTAACTCAAATGCATTGACCGTTCAAGAATTGGAAGTTTATTTCGGAGGCAAAAAAGCGGACAGAACGTTCCAAATAACCGTCAAGAATCAAGAAGATTTGGAAATTTCGGAAATTAAGGTCAAAAATCCGCCGAAAAACAAGTACTTATTACAAGAAGAGCTTGATTTAAGCGGTGCAACGATTGAAGTAGTACTGGAAAATTTGTCTACATACGAAGTGAGCATGCAAGACAGTGAAGTTTCCGTTACCGGTTTTGACTCCGACCAAGTCGGCGAAAAACAATTAACCATTACTTACAAAGCTAAGACAACCAACTATACGGTTAGCGTATCGGACAAGGAACTGGTTAATAAAGAAAAGTTACAAGAAACGATTGCGCAAGCAAAACACTTAACCGAAGAAGAGATTTTTGCAAAAGCGGATCAGGAAGTTCAAGATGCTCTGAAAGTGGAGATTGTCAAAGCGGAAGAAGTGGAAAAAAATGATGATGCAGACGGTGATGCGGTAGCAGCGGCGGTTGCAGAACTTTCTGAAGCCATTGAGAATTATAAGAAAAATGCAATCAGCAATGTAAAAATAAAGCAAGAGCCGTCAAAAGTGGAATATCAATTCGGCGAAGCGTTCAATCCGGAAGGCGGACTCTTAACAGTGACATATCGCAATGAGCGTCAAGAAGAGGTTGCCATGACAGCGGATATGGTTGCTTTTAATCCTGAGCAAGCGGGAACACAAGACTTGACCGTAACCTATAAAGGTTTTGAAGCTGGAACTATTGAAGTAACCGTTGCCGAAAAAGTCAATGAATTAATGCAGCAATTGAAAGCAGAACTGAATCGAGCGAAAGAAGCGAGAGAAAGCGAAGCATTTAATAGTGCAAGCGATGTTGCCAAAGAAGGACTTGAAAATATCATTCGGATTGCAGAAGGTTTGGTACAGACCGGAGCGGAAGATGAGGTACTGGAAAGAGTCATTGGAGAACTGAAACAAGCAATTCTGGATTTAACCAGAACGGTTGCGCCTCTTCTTCCATATATTCCGGAAACTTCAAAAGATGAGGAAGAAGTTGTGACACAACCTTCCAAGCCAAAAGAAGAAGAAATCAAAGATGAAGAAATTGCCCTGTCTTCAGCAGAAAAAGCATTGGTAGAGGAAATGGCCAAGGCAATTCAATCTGTAGAAGACAAGAAATTGATAGAGCAATTGGTGGGCAAACAAGTGACAGCAAAAGAATTTGTCAATAAAATCAGTGACAAAGCTCTGGAAGAATATGCCGGTAATGTCGGTGAAACTTTCAAAGATGAAGCATCAAGCAAATGGTATGCAAAAGAACTAAGTGCCATTCGTATGCTGAACTTAGTCAAAGGCTATGATGATCAAACCTTCGGTGCAGAAAAAGAAGTGACCGGAGAACAATTTGTAACCTTCCTGGTAAGAGCATTGGAAATACCGGTGGAAGAGCAAAGTGGATACGACTGGTTTGCACCATACAAAGCGGTTGCAGAAAAAACTGCTTTGTTGAAAGGAATTACATTTGATCTGAAGAAAGCATTGACCAGAGAAGAAGTAGCAGCATTGGCATACGCATTTAAAACCCAACAATTGGCGGAAGCTCCAAAAGCAAAAGCGGAAGCGCAATTTACTGACCGTGCTAAAGTATCCGCAAATTATGCAGATGCTGTCAATTATCTGAATGAAACAGAGATTTTAAAAGGCTATGAAGACGGAAGCTTTATGCCGGAAAAATCTGTAAAACGTTCGGAAGTAGTAGCAATTCTCTATCGCTTATTGAAAAAGTAAGTTTTAAGAGAAGTAAAAATGAATGAAGAGATGGGGGACAAGAGCAATCTTGTCCCTCGCTTTATGAGCTATAATTTAAGATTTGATTGGAAAATTACTAGAATGTCATTAAATCGTTACGTTATGGAGCCAATCCAATGCTTTTTACTTGAAAAAAGAGATATAATAACATATAATAAATATATTCAATAATATTCATCAGGAAAGGAGCATATTATGGAAAGTCTTCAGATAATCGGCATGATTGTTTTTATCATTGGTATTTTGTTTATGATAGCGGAAATATTCTTGCCGAGTTTCGGTGTTTCCGGTGGAGTAGGGTTTTTAGCGATGACATTGGGAATTATTATGACAGCCAAGAGCTTTGCCCAAGGAATGTTGTATTTTGTGATAATGCTTTTTGCATCTGTTGTTTTTTTAATTGTGGGATATCATTTAATCGGAAACTCCCGAATTGCATTAAAAAACAATTTGCGAGAAGATAGCACACCGAATTATCATTTATTAATCGGTGAAAAAGGAAGAGCACTTACACCGCTACGTCCATCCGGTACGGTAGAAATAAAAGAAACTCGCTTTGACGTATTGACAAGAGGTGAATTTATTAATACCAATGAAGTGGTTCAAGTGGTAGCAGTGGAAAATAATCATATTATTGTTGGGAGGATGTAATTATGAGAGAGTTAATGTACTTTATCCAAAACGGTGGTATCATCGGTATGCTTTTATTGATTGCCCTTGTGGTAATCGTGCTTGCTGTTTTCTTTAGCTTTGTTCCGGTCGGGCTTTGGATTTCGGCAGTAGCTTCCAATGCCAAAGTAGGGATTTTTACCTTAATCGGAATGAAATTGAGAAGAGTAAAACCGGCAGTTATTGTATTACCGCTAATTCGTGCGACAAAGGCGAATATTCCGGTAGATATTGATCAACTGGAATCTCACTACTTGGCAGGCGGTAAGGTGGGCAGAGTAGTGGATGCATTAATTGCGGCACATCGTGCCAATTTATCTTTGAGCTTTGAAAGAGCGGCGGCCATTGACTTGGCAGGTCGTGACGTATTAGAAGCGGTACAAATGAGTGTTAAGCCAAAGATTATCGAAACACCTGCTGTTGTAGCAGTAGCAAAAGACGGTATTGAAGTAAAAGCAATTGCCAGAGTTACAGTTCGTGCCAATCTTGACCGCTTGGTCGGTGGTGCTGGTGAAGAAACCGTTATCGCCAGAGTTGGTGAGGGTATTGTTACTACAGTCGGCTCCAGTAACAGTCATAAGGAAGTATTGGAAAATCCGGACTCTATTTCCGAGAGAGTATTGAGTAAGGGCCTTGATTCAGGTACTGCATTTGAGATTTTGTCCATTGACATTGCGGATATTGACCTAGGTAGAAATATCGGTGCAAGATTGCAAATAGAGCAAGCAGAAGCGGATAAACAAATTGCACAGGCTCGTGCCGAAGAAAGAAGAGCTAAGGCGATTGCCCAAGAGCAAGAAATGAAGGCTTTAGTAGAAGAGATGAAGGCTAAGGTAGTAGAAGCGGAAGCCGAAGTACCGAAAGCTATGGCTGAAGCATTCCGCAACGGTAATTTGGGGATTATGGATTATTACAGAATGCAAAATGTAAAGGCTGACACCGATATGAGAGAAGCAATCAGCAAGGATGCCAATTAAGCATTGAGAAGTAGGTGAAGAATATGCTGATAATCTTATTAAGTAAATCTTCCAATTGGATGATTTTGTTTTCGATTATTATGATTCTCATTTCTTTCTTTTCGTCACAAGCCAAGAAAAATAAAAATGTCGGAAAAAAAGGTGGACAGCAGTCCGGTCAGTATCCGAATTATCCCGGAAGGAATCCACAATGGAACGGAAGAAACCATTCCCAGTATCAACGGGAACAATGGGATCAAGGTAAGATTCGGCAGCAAACAACCGTTTACTATAATGCAGAGCAGTCACGTGACACTCAATATGGAAATGGTCAAATATCTTATCAAGCTAGTGACAGACAATATATGTATGGGAATGCCTATACCAATGAACAGTGGGCAGAAAACCAATATATGGAAGAAGAGAAGTTTCGCCGGGAGAAATATCAGGTTCAGGAAAATGTGGCGGATGAGTATTTTGAAGAATATGTTCCGGAGGAATTCGGTGAAGGAGATTACCGAGCAGGAGCGGACAATTTCTACCATAGAAATGAAATTCAAAATGCTTTGACCGACGAACAGGATATTGCCAGAAAAAATGCTTATCAGATAAAGGCCAAAGGCTTTGAACAAAAGAAATCCTCTGTGGTAAAACAGCGTCAGAAAAATCTGCTCCGTCAGCCGGGTTCTCTTAAAAAGGGAATCATAATGATGGAAATATTGGGAAAACCGAAATCTTTACAGGATGAAAGTCGGTAGGAAAGGCTACTGATAAACATTCACTGTTTGGATGACTCAATAAGCAATAGGCGGAATAAATAAAAAAAGTGTGTTGGACTTTATTCGACACACTTTTTAAATTTATGGCGGGCTTTTAGCCGATTACATCCGACATAGTATAAAGTCCGGCTGCTTTTCCTTTTAAAAAGCGGGCTGCACCAATAGCACCGACCGCAAAAATACGTCGGCTACCTGCCTTGTGGTGGATTTCAAGGATTTCATCTTCACCGGCAAAAATGACCTGATGCTCACCGGCAATATTGCCGCCCCGAAGTGAGACAATGCCGATTTCTTCTTTTTTTCGAGCCTTTCTTTGAGGGGAACGGTCATAATTATAGCTATAGCGATCATCCAGTACTTGGTTGATGGAATCCGCAAGATAAAGTGCAGTGCCGCTGGGGGCATCTTTTTTATGTTTGTGATGTTTTTCGATAATTTCAATATCAAAACCGGAATTTACCAGAACCAACGCAGCCTTTTGAATCAAACTGCTCATCAAATTGACACCCAAGGACATATTGGCAGAATAGAGTACCGGAATCCGCTCAGCGGTGCGGTGTACCGATTCGACTTGTTCTTTGCTCAGTCCCGTAGTACAAAGGACAAGAGGTAAATTCTTTTCCGTACATTCCTCCATCAACTTATCTACTGCGGCGGCAACTGAAAAATCAAGCACAACATCTGCATCCACATCGCATTCCTTCAATGAAGAAAAGAGCGGAAAAGCGGCAGAGGTGGGGGTTCGGTCAATGCCTGCTACAATTTCAATATCCTTTGTTTCGGCTGCCAATTGTGCAATGGTTTGCCCCATTTTACCGGAACAGCCATGTAAAATAATTCTTGTCATATCAGACTCCTTTTTGAAAGCTCTCTCAAGGCCTTATACCAGTGCCAATTTTTTGAGTTCTGCTAATAATTTTGCTTGATTTGTTTTATCCATTTCATAGAGAGGCAGACGGCAAGGGCCGACTTCCATTCCCATTAGATTCATAGCCTCTTTGACAGGAATCGGGTTGGTTTCGCAGAATAATGCTTGAATCAATGGAATCAGCTTCAATTGTAACTGACAGGCTTCTTCGATTTTGTTATCCAGAAAAAGCATAACCAAGTCATGAATTTCCTTTGGCATAATATTGGAAGCAACGGATACCACACCTTTGCCTCCCAGGCTCATCAAAGGGATAATCTGGTCATCATTTCCTGAATAGATATCCAATAAACCATGGGTATGGTGTGCTAAATCGGCAATATGAGAAATATCGCCGGAAGCTTCCTTAATAGCAACAATATTTTTGTGGGTCAATGCCAATTCTTTGGCGGTTGCAGTAGAAATCGCCATGCCGGTACGGGAAGGAACGTTGTACAGCATAATTGGCAAATTGACTGCGTTGGCAATAGCACCAAAATGAGCAATCAAACCTTTTTGGCTAGTTTTATTATAGTAAGGTGTGACTTGCAGTAAGCCGTCAACTCCGAGTGCTTCGGCATCTTTCGATAATTTTATACCGTGAGCGGTATCGTTCGAACCGGTACCGGCAATGACCGGCACACGTTTTGCGGTAGCTGATACGGCAACACGAATACATTCCAAATGTTCTGTGTCATTCATGGTGGCGGACTCTCCGGTCGTTCCGCAAACGACGATGGCATCTGTTTTGTTTTGAATTTGCCAATCGATAGTTTCTTCCAATTTATCATAATTAACCTGTCCGGATGGATGAAATGGTGTCACAATTGCAGTACCTGAGCCGATAAATAAACTCATAGTAAACCTCCTTCGTTCTGCTTAAATATAAGATATCTTTAGTATACTAAAAAAATAATATGATGTAAACCTTATTTTAAAGCGGAAAGCATAAAAAAAGATTAAGTTAATTCCCAAAGTAAGTTCTAGGTTTAAGGTCTGACTGGAACTTAGG
>JAUMXK010000001.1 GCA_030535295.1 Eubacteriales bacterium
ATTTGGAATACCGTAAGCGGCAAATTCCTGATTGACCAGTTGTACCGCTTCTTTTGCTTTATTGTTCTTTTTGGCAAGGTCATTGTCAACAATGATCATTCTCTTAAGAGCCGCTTTCTCAAAGGAGCCGTCTACGGTTTCGTATTCTCTTAAGCTTGGGAATACTTTTAAGTGTGCATCTTTTTCCGGTTGTGGCTGTGGAGTTGGTGTAGAACCATTTCCTCCTACCTCCAACCCATAGACTTCCAGCTCCGTCACTGCTAGAGATTTCCGTCTTTGTGGAGTCATCAAAATGCGAAGTGCATAGGTTTCCACAGGCTTGAAGCTGACTCTATTCTTTTCCGTTGCACGAATCTCATCTTTAGTTGTTCCACCTTGTACTTCTTCTACATCAACCCAATTGGAATCTTGAGCAAGTGCCAAACTCTTATTCGGATTGACGACATTAACGCCTTGTGAATTTCTAAAATCTGTTGAAGCAACATGACCTTCAAAGTCTTGTACCGGTACTTCCGGTGCTTCTTTCGGCGAGAAATATTGTACTTTGAAACTTTGTGGAATCTTACAGCCATTGTCCTCAAAGAAAGAAATATCCAAATAACTTACTTTGTGCAAGCTTGGAGTATTTTCCTTACCGAACAAAATACCGACCCATTCCGTGCCCGTTCTAGGATTTCTTTGCCAGTTTGTCCAGCGATTCGCCGCCTGACTTGGCGTATATCCAAATCGGTTGTCATTTATCAGATAAATTCTGTCTGCACTGTTACCGTCTACTTTTGCATCATTGCTAAACGATGCCATCGCTTTCGGTAATTTATTTTCGGAAACTCTTTGGGAAATTAAGACCGGCTCTTTTTCCACGTATTTTCCATGGACTTCCAGCTCGATTGCCGCCAGACATTGTCCTGAAACTGTTTGCTTTAATTTCAAACGAATCGCTTGTGTTTCTTCCGCTTCCGGTAATATGATTCTATTTTGTGCCAAATCTTGAATCTCGCTACCTTCAACCGTTTTAACCGTCTTCCAATTACTTTCCGTTGCCAGAGCATGTGTCGGAATTTCTCGCAGTTGAGATAATTTGTTCTCTTCCGGCATTTCAAAATCTTCACCGACATATACTTGCACTTCCAGTCTGCTCGGCTTTTGACATCCGCCATCTTTAAAAGGCATAAACATCAATTGGCTGACCGTCGGCAAAATATCACCTTCTTTCGGCAAAATAATACCGATATAGTTTTCTCTCAGTTTATTATTTCTTTGCCAATCTGACCAACGAGGAGTACTGTCGCCTTGGAATTCCTTTTTACCGTCATTGATATAACGGATTCTGTCATTCGATCCCGGATCTTTGTCATTGGTAAAGTAGGCAAATGCTTTTGCATCCGGCAAGGTAGAAAGTAGGATATCCTGCTGTCCTTGTCCTAATAATACTGTTTTTGTCAATCTTGTCTTATGGTCTTCCGATTCTAACACAAGAACGGCTTTCTTTTCCTTCGTCGGCAATACAGTAACTGCTGTGTTATCTTTACCTGTTGCTTTGACGACTCCCTCTTGTGCAGCCGGAATTTCATCTAAAGTAAGCAAAGCCGTAGCGACCGGTATATCATTGACCGATAAGCTTTCCAATTCCGCTTTCGTATTTACCGTCACACTTTCTGTCGCCGGTATCAATTCCACTTCTGTGATATTTGACGCATTGGCAAATTTTAATTTCATGCCGACTGCTGAAACCGATTGGAAATCATAGATTACTTTATCTGTTTCTTTGCTAACCTTCGCATTTAAGCCGGAATATGGTAATCCGGAGCCCAAAGACCACTCCGGTCTTACTTGAGGTTCCGTTCCGGTATAGTGAACAACCACTCTGCCGATATTGACCGCTGTTGCATAGGTAAATTCCAATTCTCCATTTGTTTGCGTTGCAAGAGCAACGGTATTTTTATCATTGTCAGACAATTTCTCGGCATCACTGAAGGCACTATTGTCGTAGCGTACTTCGAGTGCCGCACCTGTTACACTGGCACTGTATTCTACTTGTGCTTCGACAACCCGAACTGTAGCAATTACTTTAAAAGTATTGTCAAATACGGTCGCTGTTCCTTCCACCTTTACAATCCCCGGAGTTGCAAAACGGCTTTCCGCCAATTGCCCTTCATTCCAAGTCACTCGGAAGAACGCATCCAGTATATTGTCATTCTTGTCCACTGCAGGACGTACGGTTGGTAAGCTTGGTACGACACCTTGTCTGGTATATGTGGAATAATTAAGCAGTGCCACCACTTCATCCAGCACTTGAACATTTACCGCTACACTGCCGACACCTTCTACATTTCCTTTTACTTGAAAATTACCCGGAGTGTTTAATTTGTCTGTCAAGCCTGTTTTATCCCACACTACATTTACATTTTCTTCCCCGGATTTCTTCACGACTTTGATTTGCTCCGGCAAAGTCAATTGGCTACTCAATTTTACATAGTAGTTTTTGCTATAACGGAATCCCAAAATATCGGAAGAGTCTTCTTTTGCACCGCTTGCATTTAAAGTCACATTTGTTCCTTCTAAGCCTGATGCACTAATGTTGACATTAATACTGCCGTTTTCACGCTTGCTACGTACGATTGCCAATACTTTACCCGAAAACGCTTCTCTATGTCCGGCATTGAATTTGGTCACATCACTTTGTTTACCATTGTCCATCGCCGCTAACTCTCCGGCACCGCTCACACGAACGGTTACATTATTTTGGGCCGTCGGTACGATATTTCCGTCGGCATCCAGTACATCAATTTCCACATAAGCCAAATCACGACCGTCTGCAGTCAATTCCGTCTTTTTCACGGTTGCTTTCAATTTTGCAGGTTGTCCTGTGGTTTGCACCATGTTTCTGCCAAAGGTATTTTCTATTTTGTCACCTTGGCTGTCATAGGCTTCTACTTCCAGTTTGCCTGCTTCATAAGGCTTGCTGAATCTATAGTATAAGTCTCTATGATTATTTTCTTTTCCTGTTGTCATATAGCTATGACCGGCGGTAGTCACTACCTTGGTCATCGTTTGCTCGCCTACCAATTGTCTATTATCTGTTCCTTGCGGAGTAAAGAATAATTTTACCTTCGGAGCATTGCTGTATACTACAACATTGTTCGCACTGTTTACAATGCCTTGATGCCAAGCCGGCAACAAATGCAAGGTTGTAACATCTTTTCTCCATTGGCTGGAATAGAAGTAGTATCTGTCTTTTGGAAATCCTGCCAAATCTACAATGCCGAAATAAGAAGATTTCGGTGCAGGGAAATTATATATTCCGTTCAGCAAACCGGCACTTGTCTTATTCCAAGGAGTCGGCTCACCCATGTAGTCAAAGCCGGTCCACACAAAATTTCCGGCAACATAATCTTTGGTAATCACATTATACCAATCCTGCGATGCAAGTTGCCCCCAGCTTACGGTTTTTTCGTCATAAGAAGTTAAGGTAAAATTTTGATTGCTTTGGTTTCTATGCGTATACACACCTCTGCTGTTTACCGCAGAAGAGGTTTCGGATGCATAGATTTTCCATTGCGGATTTCTGCTATGTCCGGACGACAACTGATTGCTGTCTGCATAGTTGTATCCGATGATGCCGCCCAGTTCATGCAACTTTCGAGCAATGCTCATCGCTGTCCAGTCATTGCCCTTTATCTTATTGTCACCGATGGTCGCCGGACGTGTATCATCTTCTTGCTTCATCCAAGTAGCAATTCTGCCTACAATATTCGGATAATCACCGGTCGGTTGTCCCCAGTCATTGCCTTCAAGCACCTCATTACCGGTAGACCACATAATGACAGACGGAGCATTCCTATCTCTTTTTACCATGGCCTTGGTATCAAATTCACCCCACGTCATTCCTGCCGTCTTGCCGAGAATCTCATTATCCGCTCCGATGACAGTTTTGAAAAATCCGCCATAATCATTTCTATTTCCGTTTTTATTAATTGTCCATGTATCAAATGCCTCTTGGATTAACAAAATACCTTTTTCATTTGTCAAACGGACAAAGTCTTCCGACATCGGATTGTGGGATGCACGAACGGCATTCACACCCATCTCTTTTAGGATATCAAGCTGTCTGGAAATCGCTTCTGCATAAGCAGCCGCACCTAAAGAGCCTTGATCATGGTGCATACAAACACCTTGTAATTTCAAATTTTGGCCGTTTAAAGAAAATCCGTTTTGAGCATCAAAATTAAACCAGCGGAATCCGAAATCTTCCACTTGTTTATCAAGTACTTCCGTTTCTCTTAATACGGTAACTTCCGCTTGATACAAATCGGGATTGCTCAAAGTCCATAATTGTGCATTATTGACTGTAAGTACCGCTGTGAAGTCCATGCTTTGTCCGCCGTTGATATCTTGAGCATCAAGAGTCGTCGTCGCCAATACCGCTTCCGTACCTTTTTTGCGGATATCCACTTTTACGCCAATAGCAGCGGCCGCATCAGCATTATTTTTCACCCTTACTTTTACATTTACATTCGGAGTTGTCGGGTTACTCGATACATTCGGGGTCGTCACTACAACTCCATCTTTTTCAATGTGTACAAGATTTTCTACATTCAAGTAAACATTTCGATAAATACCGCTACCGGAATACCAGCGGCTGGTAGGAACATTGTTGTTTACTTTTACCGCCAATACGTTCTCTTCCCCTACACGAAGATCTCCTGTTAAATCAAAAGAAAACGCAGTATAGCCATAAGGATGTACGCCGAGCTTTCTTCCATTGAAGTAAACTTCGGCATTCATATATACACCGTCAAACTCAATATAAACTTTCTTGCCTTGCAATTCGGCAGGAACTTGGAAAGTCTTACGATACCAACCGATACCACCAGGAAGATACGCACTTTCCGCTTCTCCTGAAGCAGTATAGTTTTGATGAATACTATAATCATGCGGTAAGTTTACCAAAGACCATTTTGAATCATCAAAAATATTTTGCTCTGCTGAATCCGCTTCACCTAAGTGGAATTTCCAGTCATCCATCAATAAGTTTCTACCATCTTTCAGCTCAAGTCTGCTAATCGGCACAAACTCTTGAACAGACCGGATTTGTGTCGCACTGTTCTCCGGAGTGTCAGCAAAAACAGTATGCGACCAGGAACTTAGTCCAATACTGAATGCCATGCCAAACGCCATGCACTTTTTGATTAATTTTGCATTCATGTTTTACCCTTTCTGTAATGTAGTTTAAAAAGTTAATTCGTCCCTTATATGTTACAATTTTTGAAATGTTTTTTCAAGTTGTTTTACTATTTTTGATTAAACCACCAAAAAAAATAATTTTTTTTGGTGGTTTTTACAATGGAAAAATTGTCTTTTTAAATTCACTTAACACAGGTTAATATTTTACAAGAAAAAAGATAACTTACTTTTTAGTTTCTCTTCCAACGATATTTCGTAAGCATGCCATTCTTTCGGCATCTCAAAACGAGTAATCTTCTTACCGATTATGTTTTTGGAAATAGAACCTGCCCCCAATGCAATGACAGGCTCTCTTTCAAGCATGGTTTCAATGTTGTAAGCACATTCTGTTCCCTCCAAAGCATAACCGACATTTTCAAAATATATATTCTTTTGCCGATAAAGGTAGTACGGCTTTCGACCGCTGTTTTGCAAGACTTCTTGTGCATACTGAAGCATATCGCCAATCTCCTGACTGATGGCACTCATCTCCTCCTTATCTCTGCTGCTTAAGTCTGCTCCCCTTTTGGGAGTGAGGGTATGAACGGTTATGTTTTCCGGTCCCAGTTCAAGCACTTGAGAAAGGGACTGCCGAATTTCCTCCATCCCCTCCTCTTTGAGCCCGAAAATCAAATCCATATTGACGGTAAATCCTCTTTGCTTTGCCAAATGATAGGCCTTTATCACTTCCTCTACACTATGCCCTCGTCCTATTTTCTGTAAGGTCTGGTCATGGAAACTTTGCGGATTGATACTGATTCTATCTACACCATATTGTTTCATTACATCCAGTTTTTCCTCTGTAATCGTGTCCGGTCTGCCGGCTTCTACGGTAAATTCTTCCAAATCGATCAAAGGTAACTCACTCCTAATCTTAACAAGCAAACGTTCCAATAATTCAGCGCTTAGGACAGTCGGCGTTCCTCCCCCGATATAAAGACTGCGGATTCTTCTTTGTTGCCACAATGGCTTTAGATAGTCAATTTCTTTTTCCAATAAATTAACATATCTCTCCAGTTTCTCATCTCCTTCTTTTACCACACCTGCTACAAAAGAACAGTAATAGCAACGACTCGGGCAAAAGGGAATTCCAATGTATATGTGTGCCGCCGGTTTCTCCGATACTTTTTTCGTATTCTGAAAGAGATATTTATTTTCCACTTGTAACACCTGCCATAAAGCAACCGCTTTTTCCCGACTGATTCGATACCCCTGCCATAGGGTATCACAAAAATCCTCCAAATTTAAATCCGGATTTTTTTGCCAAATCAAGCGAGCCAACTTACTTGGACGAATACCGCTGATGACTCCCCATGGCAAAGTTCGGCCTTCCTGTTCTCGGTAATAATCAGAGCAAAACTTTTTAACGGCATAGATATCCTTTTCGATTTGATGCTCCTCCTGCTTATGCCTAACCCGAAAATACCGGTCTTTTTCTTCTATATACCATTCCGCTTGTCCATCATCTTGTCCGACAAACCACTCCGCCTCTCTGCTTAGTGTCAAAAATAACGGGTGCATGGTATGATGAAGCCTTTCACTGCTATATCCTACTTTCATCATAACTCCTTTTTTCTAACGTTCAACATTTGAACTCTGTGTTTTTTATCTTAACAATCTTTTTTCAAAAAAAGAAGCTGCATTTCCCTCTTGGAATGCAGCCGCCTTGTTTTATAATAACCAAAAACCTTCTTCCGACAGAAAAGGATTGGTTGCCTTTTCATTACCTATTGTGGTATTTAAGCCATGCCCGGAATAAACTACGGTTTCATCCGGTAAAACCAACAATTTTTCTTTGATATTGTTTAGTAAATCCGTTTTTTCTCCTTCATATAAATCCACTCTGCCAACACCTTGGCGAAAAAGAGTATCTCCGGAAAAAACACAACCGGCTTCCTTCATATAATAGCAAATACTATAGGGAGAATGCCCAGGAACTAAAAGAGTGTCAAAAACCAATCCATCTCCAAAGTCCAGCCTTTGTCCACCATCTACCAAATAATCAGCTGTAGCGGTAATCGCTCTGCCGGCATAGATGGAGGAAAGATTGGAGTCTTTATCTTCCAACATTTCTTTTTCTCCTTTGGGAACATAGGATGGTACCCCGAAGGCTTCTCGAATGGCATCGACCGCACCGATATGGTCATAATGAGTATGTGTCACCAAAACGGCCTTAATCGTCAACTCAAGATTTCGGATTTCCTGTATCAAGTCTGCCGCATCGTCACCCGGATCTACAACTACTGCTGTCTTATTTTCGCTGATGACGAAAAAACAATTTTCTCTTAAAGGACCGGTAATTTTTTTTAAAACTTTCATCTGAAACTCCTTTATCCTTTGGTACGAATCACTTCAAAGACTCCTTCAATACCATTGATTTTTCTAAGCAAATTCTCCAGTTCCTGTTTCCCTCGAATTTCAAGAGACAAGGTCGTTACCGCATGGGTGACATCGACCTTTCTGGCACTGAAATTGAGCAAATTGATTCCTGCATCGGCAATCACACGGCTGATATCAACAACCAGCGCCGGCCTATCTGCCGAAACAATTTGGACATCTACCTTGTAGGTCAAGTCTTTCTTCTCTGTCGCTTCTTGCTGCCACTCAGCATCAATCAGACGTTCTCTTTCGTCCAGACTCATTCCGATAATATTCTCGCAATCCGTTCTGTGAATACTGATTCCACGGCCACGTGTCACATAACCCACAATTTCATCGCCCGGAATCGGCGTACAACATCTGGAGAAACGCACTGCCAAATCTTCGATACCCTTTACCACAATTCCTGATTTGGTTTTCTTTGGACTGACTTTTTGGGTTTCTACCACTTCTTTTAAGATTTCTTCCGGTTTCCGTTCCTTATGAATATCTCTTTCATAGTAGGTCAGCATCTGATTGATAACTTGACCTTCCTTTAGCCCGCCATGGCCAATTGCTGCCAAAATCGAATCCCAGTCCTGAAAGCCGTAGCGCTGCATGGCCTTTTTCTGATATTTCGAAACCATGACTTTATCTAACGGAATATTCTTTACCTTTGCACCTTTTTCCAGCAATTCCTTGCCACGCAATATATTCTCTTCTTTGTTTTCCTTACGAAACCAAGCATTAATCTTGTTTTTCGCCTGCGTACTCTTGGCTATTTTCAGCCAATCCCGACTCGGTCCCTTGGAATTTTGGGAAGTCAAAATTTCTATTTGGTCGCCATTTTCAATGGTATAATCAAAAGTGACAATTTTTCCGTTGACTCTGGCACCCACCATCTTATTTCCAATGGCACTGTGTATCATATAGGCAAAGTCAATCGGAGTGGAGCCGCTTGGCAAATTATATACTTCCCCTTTCGGCGTAAATGCATATACTTGGTCATTGAACACGTTAAGGTCTGTTTTTAAGGCATCCATAAACTCCTTATTATCGGACATATCTCTCTGCCATTCCAGAATTTGACGCAACCAGTTGAGTTTTTGCTCTTCTTTGACCGCCGTACTGACACCGCTTTGATTTTCCTTATACTTCCAATGGGCTGCGATACCGTATTCTGCAGTCTTATGCATTTCTACGGTACGGATTTGCATTTCAAACGGCTCACCGCCCGGCCCGATTAAAGTCGTGTGCAGCGATTGATACATATTGGATTTCGGCATAGCAATATAGTCTTTGAATCTACCCGAAATCGGTTTGTACATTTCGTGAATGACACCAAGCACTCCATAACAATCTTTAATCGAATCCACAATTGCACGAATGGCAAACAAATCATAGATTTGGTCAATGGTCTTATCCTGATTGACCATTTTTTTGTAAATACTGAAAAAATGTTTTGGTCTGCCCATGACTTCCGCTTTAATACCGGCATCTTCGATATGCTTTTTGACATCCCGAACAATTCCTTGAATAAAGTCATTGCGCTCGCTGAATTTCTTTGCCACCTTTTCCTTGATGTCATTATATGCAATATCATCCAGATATTTTAGGGATAAATCCTCAAGTTCTGCCTTAATCCTGCTGATACCCAAACGGTTGGCAAGCGGTGCATAGATACTCAAGGTTTCCGTAGAAATTCGAAGTTGTTTTTCTTTCGGCATAGAGCGCATTGTTTGCATATTGTGTAAGCGGTCCGCCAATTTGATGAGAATTACTCGGATATCTTTTGCCATGGCAAGAAACATTTTACGATAATTTTCCGCTTGAATTTCTTCTTTGGAGCTCTCATTATACGGAAGATTGGTCAATTTGGTTACACCATCTACCAACAGCGCAACCTCCGAACCAAACATCTCTTTTATTTCTTCTATACTATATACAGTATCTTCCACCACATCATGTAAGATACCCGCAGTAATCGACTCTTTATCCAGCTCCAAATCTGCCAAAATACAGGCAACCGACAAAGGATGAATGATGTATGGTTCACCGGATTTGCGTAATTGTCCTTCATGCGCACCTTTTGCCAAATGATAGGCCTTTTCAATCATAGTGACATCTTCCGATGGATGATACTTACGAATTTTATTAATTAGAACTTGATATAGTTCATCCGGCGTATATGTTTGCATTTCCATTCCTCCTTTCGATTTTTATTATTACATTATATCATACTTGGCTACAATCCAACAATCCATATTCAAAAATATTCTTTTTCAATGTGACCCTTTTCCCTAAAAAAAGCAGATGTAAATTTCTTGCTCTTTTGGAGTAAATTCTCTATTAGTTTTCAAGTATAGTCTTTCTCACTCTTCTTGTCAAGATGCTATCCGTTTATTATTTCGCAAATTTTCCGGTTGGAACTTTCTTGTATTCTATTGGCTGCTATTATATCATTTCTAAAAACCTAAAAAAAACTAAAGTATTTCTTATATTTTAGGCTAAGTAAAGTATCTTTGTCATCCGATAATTCTAAAAGACAGGATAAAAGTTCGGAAAAAGAATCCTGCTTTTTGATTATAAAATAATCCAGAATTCTTTTTTCGTTTTTTATCTACCGCAGAAGCTGTTGTGTCAGGTGCAACGGTAACAGTCACTGCTTTGTAAGGACATATATTTTTCAGCTAGTTTAGGAGGCACAAATGGAAAAAAAAGAAATCAAACCTTCAATCATGCACTCATTGGCATTTAAAATCAGTGGTGTGGCAGCCATTGTGTTGTTGATTATTTTTTCTTTATTGACAGCATATATTTCGATGAAATCATATAATGTCCTTTTAGAAAAGCAGTTGCAGTACAACCATGCAGATAGCTTACTACATGCGGAATTTTTAAAAGAGATAATTGAAAAAGTTTATACGACCGGAAACCAAGCTCTTTATAATATTGATGAACAATTACAGTCACCTCCTGTTGCCAGAAATGTCAAGCAGTTAGCTCGAACTCTTTCAGCAACTTTAAAGTCCAATCAAAATTTGATTTCCTCGACCGTTTGTTTTGAGCCGGATGCCTTCGACGGCAAAGATGCTCTCTCCAAAAACATGCAATACCGAGATGAAAATGGCAGAGTGGTTGTTTATGGGTATCAAAACGGTGACAGCATAGCCTACAAAATGTTGGACAAAAAATACTATGAGTCCGGAGTCGAAGCCGAATGGTATTTAAAAGTAAAAGAAAGCAATAAGATTTACTTAAGTGAACCCTACGATTTCGAAAATCATACTTTAATTACCTTGAGTTTTCCCATCAAACAGGAAAACCAGTTCTTAGGTGTACTTGCCGTAGATTTAAACTTGGATGATTTTAAACAATTGTTGAAGCAAGAAAGCAGCGAAAACTATTTTTACAGCGTTGTCAACCAAAATAAACATTTTATTTTACATGGACTTTATCCGAAATTCGATACTCTTTCCGTATCGGAGGTGATTCCGGATAGTGACTCTCTATTTTCCGATTCCGGCAAAAGAGAGCATAAAAATTATATTTTAAAGGAAAACAAAAATGAATATGTTGCATTGGCTGTACCGATTGCTTTTAATTTTGCTGATAATCACTGGTATTTGCTTGCGGAAGCAAACTCTGCAGTCTTTACCAAGCAGATTCGCCAAATGACCGGTACCACCATTTTAATGGCATTTCTTGCGCTGCTTATTTCCATCGCAGCCATTAGCTTCAGCATTATCAAAATGGTGCGCAAACCTCTTAAAAATTTGCAACATGTATTAAATTCCGTTTCCGAATATGATTTGCGAGATGAAATGGTACAAGCGAAGATTGCCGCCGCCCTCAATCGTAATGATGTAATCGGACATATCTCCGGCAGTATTCATAATATGGTCGAAAATTTCAAGCACTTGGCAAGAAATATGTCCCGAAACTCCGGCCGTGCTACCACGACTTCCGATGAATTGGGACAAATTGCTACGCAATCTTATAAGTCAGCCACAGAAGTAGCTCAAGCAATTGAAAATATTGCCCACACTGCCTATGACCAAGCTGAAAAAACCCAAAATGCTTCCGTTGCTTTAGATGCCATCACCAATGCCATAGATGTCAATTTTGATACACTCAACGAGCTGGCAACAGTAGCTCATCGGGTAGAGTCTATGAAAGACTATGGTAAGCAAGACTTAGCAGAACTGGAAGCACTTCTGGCAGAAAGTACTACAGGCACAAAAGAAATTAATCATGCAATTATCGAAACCAATCAAAGTGCTCTGCAAATTGAAAAAGCCAGCGTCATGATTCAATCTATTTCCGACCAGACCAATTTACTGGCACTCAATGCCGCAATTGAAGCCGCTCGTGCCGGCGAAGCCGGAAAAGGCTTTGCCGTCGTCGCCGAAGAAATCCGAAAACTGGCGGAACAATCTTCCGGCTTTACCTCTGAAATCAAGAAAGTCATCGGTAATTTACAAGAAAAATCCACTCGCTCAGTGGAGATTATGGCTACGATTCAGGAAATGGTTGAAAAACAAGATGAAAGTGTCAATAAGACCAAAACAAGATTTGATAATATCTCCAATGCGATTGTAGAAGCCAACGGCATTGTCGGTAAGTTGGAGCAAACTTCGAAAAATATTCAATCTCAAAACAGCAATCTGGTCGTCATCGTAGAGGAATTGGCAGCTATCGCCGAAGAAAATGCTTCCATTGCCGAAGAAGTTTCTTCTTCCGCACAAATGCAAATCACAGAAGCGGAAAAAGTAGCTCATACCGTAGATACCTTGGCAAAAATTTCCAATTCCCTGCAACGTGAGGTTGATTTATTCAAAGTATAAACTCTCTCGGGAATATCCCCTACTATTTTGTATCATTCAACACCCTTTGTGTTTTTTGATAAAGTTAATTCGTCAAAAGAAGCCCCGCTCCTTCCGGAACGGGACTTTTTTTGCATTTTTTTATTTTATATTTGCTTTTAGCTTCTCATAGTCTTCCTTGAGCATTACTCTGAGAAAAGAGTTTCCATTTTTCAGACGAATATCCAGTATCGTCACCGGTTCCGTAGCACCATACATCATTTCACCGGAAAGTTTCAGATATTCCATGATTTTTCTCGGATTGCTTTCCGTATCTTCCGTGGCCAAGTTTACATACTCTTTCCATCTGGTCTTGTACTCAATCCCCAGAGCCGTATAGCCATCGACATGATATGCGTTCATCTGCTCAATCATATCTTCCTGTACTTTCATTACGGTATGGAAACGACTGTTCTCCAATAACCATTTTCTGAGTTTCGGAGCCTTACCTTTAAAGCTCAGACGATATTCATTGACAAAATACTTGTCCTTCTCTGACCACTCGATTTCTCCGTAGGAGTTTGGATTGAATTTTTGATCTTTTACCTCCACCTTTTCAAAAATGACGTGAATCGGAGTTTGTTCCAACAGAAGAATACTGTGATTTTCACCCTTATGAATTGGCACATTTTCTTTCTGATCAACGAAATCCCTGACTTCTTCTTGGAGAACGCTCATAAATTCAAGCATTTTCTCATCCGTAAAGGATTCCTCTGAGGAAGTAAAGTCAGTGGAAACCCGAATTCTACGAATATTCTTGATATTTTCATTATTTAAAATCGGATATTCCTGCTTCATATACTCATCGGTCAATGCCAGTTTTTCGTACTCCTCTTTAAAAGGACTATACGCAGCCTTCCAATAACTGCGAATCATTTCACTGCCGTCATCGAGGCGGTAGATGATGCGAACATAAATATTATGCTGATCGTCGGCTTTGCTGTTTTCCTGCTCTAAAATCTTTTTGTGAATACTGCGAACCAAGTCGATATTTTCCTTTTCTTTAAACTGATACGTTCCACTATGTTGGAATTCATCCAAATTCAACAGCTTTCCTCTTTCCATATCCAGCCACTGATCTCCATGATGGTTAATATTGACCGACACAATCCGATTTGTTTCCGGAATTCTTCGCTCAAAGCCAAACATATCCAGATCAATCGCCCCAACTACTCCAAGGGTAATACAAAGTGCAAGTAAGCTCCCCCACCAGGCTTTCTTGAGATATATTGTCTTCCAGGCAATCATCGCCGCAATAATATAGCCGAGAACTGCACCGACTCCTGCTCCCAAATAAACAGCACCTTGTGATTCAGGGTAAATCATATCGGAAAAAACGACAGAAAGCAAAAATACCATACAAGCAGTAAAACCGACAATAAAGAAATACTTGAAGAAGGTATAACTAATCCATTCTTTATTATTTTCCATTTTCTTACGGTGATACAGAATATATGCCAAAACCAATACCACCACCAGATATACGAGGAGGAAAATTAAGTAGTCCTGACGAAGTCTATCTTCAAACCGGCTTTCTCGAATGGAAAGGTACAATATGTCAATCTGATTGAACCAGGCAAAAAAACGATGATTTCCGGAAAATCCCCGAATCAACTTTTCCGTAAAGAAGTCAAATCCGGAGCCGAAATAGGTCGGCAAGGCAAAATAAGCAATCAGGAATAAGATATGCCAAATGGACGAGCCTGTAATCATGCCCATACCTGCACTGATAGTAAAGTTTATAAAAAACAACAATATCATCACCAGAAACCACTCTAAAAGTAACAGATGAATCGGCTCCTCCTTCAGATTACTAACATGGAGTGCCATGAGCAGAAAGGTATTTATAATCAATGGTACAATATATAAAATCGCTGCCGAAATATATTGACTGAAAAACACGGCATTTTTACTTGTCGGTAAGCTCATATAAAAGGCCGTTGCTTTTTCCGATTTTAAAAACCCGAAAAAAACCATTCCCATACAAAGTGGTACTACCATGGAAATCATAATTCCACTATTAAATAAATAAGGCGATAAATTCTCTACGGTTTTCACTTCTTTACCGGTTGCTATGATTAGCGGATAAACAATAAAGAGAAAAATACCCCAAAACAAAGATAACAAACCATACATTCTCAAATTATTGCGAATGATTTCCTTACTATAAAAGGATATTTTGGATTTCATAGCCCTCTCCTCCTATCTCATAAATAAAAATTTCTTCCAGACTGAGCGGAATAAAATCAATAAACATTGGCTGATAGTCTGCAAAGACTCTTTCGATTTCCTCTTCTTTGCCACGAATGACAAAAGAATGAACTCTACCGACATGGTTACTTTTCATAATCTTAATCGGTAAAGCAGAGAAATCCAGATTGGCATTTTCCTCTTCAAATGCCATTTGTACCTTATGAATATCTCCCTTCAAATCGTCCAAATCTCTTTGCAAAAGGACTTTGCCCAAATGTAAAATACCGACAGTATCACAAATATCCTCCAGTTCTCTTAAATTGTGAGAAGAAATAAGTACCGTCATCTCCCTGCTACTCACGTCCTGCATCAAAATCGACCAAATCTGACGGCGCATGACCGGATCCAGTCCATCCACCGGCTCATCCAGTATCATCAACTCCGGCTTTACACAAATCCCCAGCCAAAGAGCCACCTGTTTCTTCATTCCTTTGGATAATTGATTGATTCTTTTATTTTCATCAATTTTCAGTACATCTCTTATCTTATAGTAGCGGTCCCAGTCAAATTCAGGATAAATTCCGGAATAAAATTTTGCCATTCTCTTCGCTGAATACATGGAAAAGAAATATAAATCATCTGATACATAAAAGATTCTTTGTTTGATTTCTTCGTTGTCATAAATATCTTGTTCCTTCATTTTGATTTCACCGGTCTCCTGACGATAAACCCCCATCATAGTCTTGATTAAGGTAGTTTTTCCGGAACCGTTGGCACCGACCAGCCCATATACCGAGCCTTTCTTTATCGAAAGATTTACATCGGACAGAGCAACAAAATTACCATATTTTTTAGTTACTCCCTTCACTTCAATCATTTCTTTTCCTCCTTCTCCAACCAGTCCAAATGTGCACAAATATCTTCTTTGCTAAGCCCCAGACGGTTTGCTTTTTTTACAATCATTACAATTTCTTTCAAAATTATTTCCTGCTGCTCTTTTAGTTTCGCCGCATCCAAACGCATGACATAGTTTCCTTTCCCTGCAACGGCGTATAAAAACCCTTCGTTCTCCAAAATCCGAAGTGCTTTTTGAATGGTATTCGGATTGATGACCAGGTCTGCCGATAACTCACGCACGGACGGAATCTTTTCATCGGGCTGCAAATTGCCATTGATGATATCTGTTTTGATATTTTGCACAATTTGCTGATACAAAGGAATCCGGCTTTTTAAATCGACTTGAAACATCCATCTTACTCCTTTCTCACAGCTTTTCGTACAAATATCCGTAGGATATTTGTACTGTCCTATCTGCTCTATGTGTTATATATGTGTTAGTACAGTTATTATATTCCCCTTTTCTTTAATTGTCAATTCTTTTTTATAAAAAAGCTGCCAGCTTTTTGCACTCTTACCGATTCCTCTTTCGGCTTTGAACACATCAAGCATAGCAGCTTTTATTCTTTATTCTATTTATCTCTTTTGTGTTTTTACTTTTACTGTCCGCACTTCAAATAGTTTTTATAATTTTGCTTCCGCCTTGTCACCGACTCCCATTAATTTTAAGCCGTAAGTCACAAGCAGAACCACAATTGCAGGTATCACCCAGCCCAGCTTAAAGCCATGCAACGGTAACTTGGCAAACAAAGCATATACTGCCGGAATTTCTATGCCCATTTCAGATTGTAAAGCTCCCACTGCACTGATAACAGCGGTTGTATATATGGTCGCACGATAAATCAATGGATTAGACTCCATCCACTTATCCGTCAGTGCCAATACAATCAAAACAATCGAAATCGGATATAAAATAAATAAGATGGTGATATTGTATTTCATAATCGCATCCAATCCGATATTGGCAAACACAAAGCTCAACAGCGTCCAGATGGTTGCCCAACTTTTATAGGACAGTTTATTGGACAAAGTCGTAAAATATTTACCGGAAGAAGTAATCAGTCCCACACAGGTGGTAAGACATGCCAAGGTAAAGATAGCTCCTTGCAGTACCGTACCGCCGGTTCCCAATAAGTGCATAGAAACACGTCCCAAAATTTGCGCACCATTGGTCGTATCCGGGAACATAGAAACACTTGCCGCTCCAAGATAAGCCAATAAGAAGTAAATCAAAACCAATAGGCCGCCGGCCATCATACCGGATTTGACGGTAACTTTAATCATTTCTTTTTCGTCTTTGATTTTCAGTTCATAAATAACCATGGAAATGACCAGACCGAAATTCAAAGCGGCAATGGTATCCATTGTCATATAACCGTCAATAAATCCCTGTAAACTTGCATGCGTTTGATAGGCTTCTTTCAAAGGGGCTTCCATTTGCGGCATGCCTTTCACTAAAGATACAATAAATAATACCGCCATCAAGCCTAAAAGACTTGGTGTAATGACTTTTCCCATTCTTTCCACTAATTTACTTGGAGTCAGAGAAAGCCAGTAGGCCACTCCAAAAAAGATTACAGTATATACAAACAGTGACCATCTTCCGGTAAGCATTTCCGGCAGGTAAGGTTTAATCGCCATCTCAAACGGAACACTCCCTGCTCTTGGAATCCCCAAAGCCGGTCCGATGGATAAATAAATCGCTGCGGTAAAGACAGCTGCAAACTTTGCATCTACTCTGGATGCCAGATTTTTCAAACCTCCTGATTTTGCCACTGCAATCACGCCCATGACAGGCAATACCACTGCCGTCACACAAAAGAAGAGCATGGTAATCCATACATTTTGCCCTGCCAATTTTCCCGTCATCGGCGGTACAATCAAATTACCGGCACCGAAAAACATACCGAATAAGAGAGTGCTGATTAATAAATACTGTTTTGTGGTTAATTTTTCTTTCATTTTTTCTCCTTACCTTTCATTGTTGCTGACTTATCATTCTTGGCTGACGGCCTGCAAATGATTCCCCAAACATAAGTCCGGGCTCCGACCTATCGGGTCTTCCGGCTAAACTGCAATAAAAAAGTCCTTTGTATTTCCATACAAAGGACGAATTATCGTGGTACCACCTTTTTTCCCAATAAAATATCGGCTCGTTCGCATCCATCAATGCTGTTTCTCTATAACGGGAGACCAAACCGTCAATTCCTACGCATTTTCAATGTTTCAGAATGAACCTAAGAGATGATTTTCAAAATCTGTCTTTTAGCAGCTCGCACCAAACGCTACCTCTCTGAAAAAATTCACAATTTTTACTCGTTCTCTATTATAGGTGTTTTTTATTTTGTTTTCCATATCTTACTTCATTTCTTTTCATCTGTCAAGAGTATTTTTTATTTTTTCTGTCATCTTCGCAATCAAATCATTTACTTCCAAATCACCCCTTTGTGCTACCATTTCCAAGGTAGCCATCTTAGCAATGGTGTTAAAAGCGATCGGATTGAGGAGCTTTTCATATTTGGGTGAAATGCTCGGCATAAATTCCCGAATGAAGGGATACTCTTTGATGACATCATAAATGATGCTCTCCGCTTTCAATCCAAATGGATTTTCTGCTTGTCGAGCCTTTTCCTCTAGCTTCGGCTTATTTTCCATCTCATGTTCCGCTTTTTCTGAAACAGCCTTATCCTCGCTATCCCAATTCAGCAGCCGTCGCTGACCTTGCAAACTGCGGATATGCGCCACATCCTGCATCATTTCCAGAACACCTCGAAATTTTCCGTCCTTATCTCTGACCGCAGTATAGAGAATATAAATAAACTTATCGCCCATTTCCAGCCAAAATTCGGCTTTGTCCTGTCTGCCGCTGCGAAATGCTTCGATGATTTCCTTGACGACATCCAGACTTTCTCTCGGATGGCAGTTCATGACATTTCTACCGATAACGCCTGCACTTCTAGGGAAAATACGATGGGCCGTATCGGTATAAAATTGTACCAGTTCATTTTCATCTACAAAGGAAAAATCCATCGGCATGTGTTGATAAATCAAATTGATTTGTTCCAAAGTCAATTTGCCTTGCTTGACATCCAGGACTTCCTTTCCCTGATTTTTACCGATTTGATATTTGGCAGCCAGTGCCATAAAATCTTTCATAAACTCATTCGACTCTTCCGCTTGCATTGTTTCGCTTTTTTCTACAATATATGGTGCCGGCACTTCAATCAGGCAATAGCCGATTTCATCATCACTCACTCGCATTTCCGCAAATTCTATGTCGGAAATTAATTTGACGGAAGTAGGATAGAGAATACTCTCTTCTTTATCCAATAAGTCCAGCAGCGCTTCTCTCATTACCTGATAGAGGGCAAGCACTTCATTTTTATCTTTGCCTTCCTGCACTGCATCACAAAGTTGACGAATGGCTTTCTTGACATCATTGTCAAAACTCCACATGATTTTCGACGGTCTGTCAAAGCCTTTTTCTTCCAATTTGGAAAAGAGCTGATTTTGCTTACGAGATAAATGAATATTAAATTGATATAATTTATCCGTCAAAGACTTCCAATTTTGTTGTTGATAGGCTCGCTCCGCCTCGGCATCCATCTGTCCCAAAAGATTTTTAATGGCTGTGTTTTCCTCCAAATAAGTTCGAATCGGATGACCGATAGGTAATTGCAACGAGTTCTTGGTCAACACCCCATCCAATAGTCCAATTAGCTCATCCATATTTTCGTGCACCTTTTCATCGGTAAACCCTAAATCTTTCAGCCTTTGCTCTGTATAAGCAAACTCCTCCGGCGAAATACTCGGATATTTTTCCACAATTTTGTTTTTGGCTTCCTCCATACTAATCTCACCCTTTAAAAAGGCAGCTTTGATATGAATTAAGTCCTCCATCCTTTGAACATCGACACCTGCAAATGATTGTGAATGCATTCTCTTTCCTCCTTTGATTTTATATAAGTACTAGTTTAGCTAACATAAGTTTTGCTTTTGCAGAAGACCACAGGAGCTAAACGTGTGCCAGATAATTTCTAATGAATATCATTTTCATTTATTATATGATATACTATCATATTTCCTTTTCTATCACTGTTGTTAAAACAACATTGATAAAAAAAAGAACCTCGGATAATCTTCCGAGATTCTTCTCCTCTTTTCATCTTATTTTACTCTTTCACTATGCTGCCGATTGACTTTGGAATAAAAATCTATCAGTTCCAGCGGCTTATGGAAATAGTAACCTTGAATCATATCACAGCCGGAATCACGTAATATCTCAAATTCGTCCTTTGTTTCCACACCTTCGGCACAAACTTTCTTTCCAAATTTATGGCAGGCATAAACAATACTGGCAATAAAATTGATATTGTCCTCCGAGCTGACCATCTCACTGATAAGACTTCTATCCAATTTGACAATCGTTGCCGGATACTTAATCAAAAAGGCCAAGGAAGAATAACCATCTCCAAAATCATCAATCGCTACCTCAATCCCCAATGCCTTACAATTTTCCACAAATTGTCGTACCATGGTCGGCGTTTCGTCATAATGCGTTTCGGTAATCTCCAAAATCAAGCGTTCTCCGCTCAAATTATATTTTTGTAAAGTTTCCTCCAAAAACGGCAAAAACTCCTTATCCAAAATCTGATAATAGCTGATATTAACCGCCAGTCGAAAATCCGGCATCACCATATTAATTCGCTTGCAGTGTCTGATAGCCTGCTCCAGCACCCATCTTCCCACTTGCAAAATCAATCTGCTATTTTCCAGCATCGGTACAAAAACAGTCGGCGAAATATCCTTGCCTTCAAAACTCCAGCGCAGCAGCACCTCTCCCGAAGTAATCCCCATCGTTTCCGTCGATACTACCGGTTGAATTACAATTCGGAAATTCTTGAAATTATCCACCACATTCTTATTTAACTCCATAATAAGCTGGGCTCTGGTCTTTTGCGAATAAAGATTTTTCTGCGAATGTACCAAATAAGCCTTTTCCGGCATGTGTTTGGCTTGATTTAAAAGTGCTGTCATATTGACCAAAATATCCTGTGGCAGGCTTTCATCTCCGGATTCCTGAATAATACCGATAGAGCACGGAACCTGAACCACAATATTATTGCTGTAATATACCCTACTGATAATATCCTTCAATTCATGAATCAATTCTTCCAAGGTATCCTCGACATTCGGAAGTACAATGGCAATAAAACGCAAGCCATCCAGACGGTAAAAACGCAGTTTATTTCCAAAATTCGCAAGCAACTTCTTGGAAACCTTATTCAAAAAAATATTGGCAGCATGTCTTCCCCGCAATTCATTCAACTCCGAAAAATTATTCAAAGTAAAACCGATGATATTGATGATACTATTTTGATGTTGTAATTCCCTGATTTTCTTAGCTGCAGCAAATTCCTTCGGAAAATTCGTAATCGCATCCACAATAAATTGCTGCTCCTGTCTGGATACACCACCGGCCACAAACAAAGCCTCCTTGTGCTCATTATCCCATTTAATAATGCCATGACTGTGTACCCAAAGATTGTTGTCCGCTCGGTCCTTGACACGGTAGCGCAAATCATGATAAGCCTTGTTGCCGCTGAGTACATTGGTGATGTCACGGCGAAACATCTCCAAATCCTCCTGGTCGGCAATTCGCTTTTCCCATGCCCCCAGAAAATCAGACACAATATTACTTTGAAAGCCGAAAGTATCCCTCATCTCATCCGAAATATAAAATAAATTCGATTGCAAATCACCGATAAAAGGATAGTAATCCGACATGGAAATAGCCTTAAAAAAGGCAATCGGGTCAAAATAATTACTCTTTAAAAATTGACCGATTTCATTATGAACATCCACCTCTCTCTTGATATCCACTGCAATAAAATCATTGGCGGTAATCCTGTTTTGCCTTCTATCTCTGCTTTGACCGGTAACAGGATTCGTCTGGCTATAATAAACAGACTTGTCCTTATACATCGCTTTTTCCGCTTTGTGAATAAAAGACGAAAGGCCCTTTTCCACTTCATCCACCCAAACACTCCCGACAGCCATATGATTTTGATTTTTGTAGACCAACTCTTCCAATTGAGAAACCGACTTATGAAACATCTCTTTCCCTTGTGACAAGGAAAAAACCACAAATTCATCTCCGCCGATTCGATAGATTTTTTCATTCGGAAAAACAGCCTTCAAGACCTCATGCCAGTGTATAATCAACTTATCGCCATAGATATGTCCCATATTATCGTTGGTTTGTTTCAGACCGGTAATATCACAAAAGACAATTCCCAATTCCGCCGAGCCTTCATAATCCTTAATAAACTCGCTATACGCATGTCGATTGAATGCCCCCGTCAATTGGTCATGATAACTCAAATATTCCAGTTTTTTATTCAAATCCCTTCGTTCTATGACATAAGATAAAAAATACACAATGCCTGACAGGAAATCCGCAATCGGGTCAATCTTATCCTCTTCGGCATTATCCACACCTAAAAATCCGATTAATTCTCCATGCAGCCGAATCGCTACTGTCACCAGAGAATGAATATCCTGTACCTTCAATGTTGCATACACATCCGGATGGCTATCTTTGATATCCTCCAAATCCCGAATAATAACCGGATAGTCATTCTCAAATAAATCCCACCACCAGCGAATCGACTCCAGCGGCTCTTCCTGCAAAAAATCTTTTTGAGGTGCAATTCCTTGGGCACACCACTCATAGGTATTACAAACTGTTTCATTTTCCCGTTTTTCAAAAATATAGCTTCTCTCACACCGACATTTTTCACCCAGATATGCCAGCAAACTCTCCACAGCTCTATCCGGATCATTTTCGGAAATCATTCTCTTCAGGCTTTCATTTATCTCCGTTTCGCCATAAGAGTGTCCCGAATTGTCCCACACTGAATTCATTGTTCTTCCCTTCCTAGTGTACTTTTCTTGAAATGGTTTTTTATTGTTGCTTTAAACCCGAATAAACTTGTCCTCTTCCTGTCTGATCTCATTCTGCCCTATCAAGCTTTGCAGGCCCGTATTTACTATGCTTTGTGCTTCATCACCCATCATCATATAGCCATGAAATTTAAAAACTTCTCTGCATAAATTTTTAAAATCCAGGCTAATTTGCTCTGAAAGGATTTCCAAAATCGTTGCCTCAATCTCCTTCCGGCAAATATAGGCAAATTTTCTCTTGTCCTCTCGAAAACGCCTTGCTTGCATTTGACTTCGGTATTGTGCTTCACTCTTCCACAGTACCTTTTTATCCGCTTCCTCCACACAAAATACATCGGCTTTTTGGGTTGCTAGCCTTAGGATTTCCGTCACCTTAGAGCCAAGCTGTGCGATTCCCCAAACACCCGCAATCCGGCGAAAGGCATCTTCTTCTACCACAGGAGCCTCAAATTCCACCATATCCCAAATAAATTGCACCATAAGCGGCATAGCCAAATCCTCATAGAATAACTCCTTCGGATATTGATTCTCCGCAAGAGGAAACATCTCATAATAGATTTCCTTTTTCGGCTGTGCTTTGACATACTCAATTTGAAAAGTTTCTTTTTTATTCTCCTTATCCGAAGAGATTCCTGTTTCCTTTTGTCCCTCGTTTTGCAGATTTTCTATCTCTAGCAAACGACTCTTGATTCGCTCCAACACATCCCGCTTATTCTTGAACCAGTCCATTGTCCAGACCGGAATCACATTCCACTTTAGACGATTGAGCATAAAAGGCTGTACCACAATCTTATCTCTGACCGCCGGCGTGTCGTGGTATTGATATCCGTCAATCACGACCGCCGCCATAAATTCATTGGCATTTTGCTTGCTAAGTACGCCGATATCAATGCGGTAATTGGATTTTCCGACTCTCTTTACTACAGAATAACCGGCTTTTTCTATTTCAGCTGCAATCACGTCAATCAGCAAATCCTTATGTAATTTCATATTTTGAATATCCACTCGCAAAGAATTCTTATTTGCAGCAAATTCCAGAAAATGTTTCAGTCCTGCTACTCCCAAAGCATCTGTTCTGGATAAATCAATTTGTTCCGGCCTCAAAGTGGAAAAGACCATCATTTCTTCTCTGGAACGGGAAACTACTACATTTAGACGTTTCCAGCCTTCACTATGATTAAGCGGCCCGAAGTTCATGGTCACTTTCCCCTGTTTGTCCGGCCCGTATCCGACCGAGAAGAGAATCACATCCCTCTCGTCCCCTTGAACATTTTCCAGATTTTTGACAAAGATTTCTTCGCTCAATTGCTGTGCATATTCTTCGTACTGCGGATTTCTTGCAAAAAATTCTTCCAGTTTGGTTTGAATCAGCTTTTGTTGTACGGAGCTGAATGTCACAATACCCAAAGACTGCTTGCGAGAGCCTTCCTCCGATAAACGCTTTTCCACTTCTTTGATAATGGCTTCCGCCTCCGCCATATTTTGCTTGGTTGAGCTTCTGTCATAGTAGCCTTCTACTTTTACAAACTTTACCTTAGATTCCAAGTCATTGAAAGAAGGGAAAGTATAAAGCTTATTTTCATAATATTGCGAGTTGGAAAACGCAATCAAACTTTCATGCTTGGAACGATAATGCCATTTCAAATGCAGTTCCGGGAAGGAAATTGCCTGACATTCATCCAAAATGCTCTCTTGGTCGGTTTCATCAAATTCCATCTCCTCTTCATCAAAATTGCCCTTAAAGAAAGAAGTTGGCGGCAACTGATTCGGATCTCCCACCACAATCAATTGATTTCCACGTGCAATTGCTCCCACTGCCGCATGGGTATTGACCTGCGAAGCCTCATCAAAAATTACCAAATCAAATTTCGGGAAAGAAGGATCGATGTACTGTGCGATTGAAATCGGGCTCATCAACATACAAGGTGCAATCTTCCTTAATACATTCGGTGTCATATCAAATAATTTTCTAAGTGACAGACCTCTGCCCCCATTTTTCACTGCTTTTTTCAGTACTCCCAGTTCCGAGCCGGCATTGACGTCACCGGATGGCTGCGGAATGTTGGCAGTCAGCTTTTCAATTAACTCCAAGCGAATCATCTCCGTCACAATCTTGAGTTCCTTGCGATATTGCTCCAACAAGTATTCAAAATTATGATGGTTAAATGTAGATAAGTGATTCTTCGTTTCTAAAAGCTCTAATACACCATGATACATTAAAGATTTCAAAGTAATCGCCTTAAAATCCTGTTCTTTTATTTCTTCGCTTTCCAGCTTTTCCATCATTGCTTCCAGGCCGGACTTTGTAAATTCATTTCGAATTTGCAGATAGGCCAACCACTTGTCCATATTCGGATAGGCATAAATAATACGCTGCAATTTCTCAATGATTTCTTCCAAGCTTTCTTCGGCAATGAAATTATCATCCTTTGTAAGCTCTTGAATCTGCTCTTTGAGTCGGTCTGTCTCTTGCAATCTTTGATTTATCTCAAGAACATTTTCTTTGATATTTTGTTTCAAGAAAATACGGTCTGATTGTTGACGTGTCAACCAATTGTTAAAGTCAATGGTCGGCTCTATTTTTTTGATTTCCATCATTTTTTCAACAACTAAAATAGTGGCCGAAATATCCTCCGAGAATTTTTGCCAATCCGTTTCCACACCTTGCCAGTGAGTGCTAAAAATATGCTGATTACGAGCCATAAAGCTTTCAATATCCTTGCCCAAAGACTGAAACTCTGCCAATCCTTCCAATTTTGCCTTGACCGTTTCCTTGTTTATCAAAGCCGGATTCTTAGCATGAGCACGCAGTCTTTTGACAATAGCGTTTTGACCGAACCATTTCGGCAAAAACCATTTTTGACACTCCAAATTCCAATTGACCAAAATTTGTGCCGCATCCAAACCCAAAACTGTCGCATTGAATTCTTGCATCAGTTCTCGATAAATTAGCTGTTGCTTTTGCCCCTTCAGTAAGATGTCCGTCACTGAGGTATCGACTTCTTCTCTGCCGAATGTCAACAGATAATGCCAAATCAGGTCATCTCTTTTGAACATCCGAGCCTGTACTTCCAAATTCATTCGCCACAATAAGAACGATTTTTCGGCTCCTTCCGGCAGGGATATCTTACCGGTTTCTTGCCTAATTGCCATGAGTTTTTCATTCAGAGCCAAAATTAATTCCTTTAAATGGGATTGCTCTTTAAATGACAACTCCGCATTTCGGATAAAACGAAGCCCGTTTTGCGGCACCGGCTTTACACTATCAAAAATCGGCAGTAGTCTGTCCATGCTTTCTGTCAAATTCCAAATTTCTTCTTTCCCCAACCGGGCTGCTCTTTCGCTAACCGAATAGACGGTTTGTGTCAGCTGTGCTTCATATTGAGAAATCATTTCATAAATACTGTACTGATTTTCTCTGATTTGATGAAGCACCTCGGCTGTTTCCTTTATTTGATTGTGACATTGCAATAAATGTTCTCTTCTTTTCTGTATTTCTTTAATCGAGCCGTTTTCCCTTCGTTCCAATACTCGCCCGATTTTTGCCAATACTTCCGTCTTCTTGGTCTTATTGGAGTGGAGTTCCAAAGCAAAATCCCCCAGACCGATTTTTTCCAAACGAGATTGCACGACATTCAGAGCCGCCATTTTTTCCGCTACAAAGAGCACCGACTTATTATTGTATAAAGCCGACGCTATAATATTGGTAATCGTTTGAGATTTACCGGTTCCGGGAGGTCCATGCAAGACAAAGCTACTCCCTTCCGTAGCCGAATAAACCGCTCGCAATTGCGAAGAATCCGCATCCATCAGCACTGCATTCTTTTCAAAAAACTCTGTCTTATCCACCTCTTCGACCGGAATAATGGCAGGACTTTGAAAATCCAAACTCCCCTGCATCAGACTTCCGACAATCGGATTGGACATCAGCTCTTCATTGCGGCTGTGAATATCATTCCACATCACAAATTGGTTGAAGGAAAAAAGTCCAATATAGCTGACTTCAATGACATCCCAACCTTTTTTGTCCAAAATTGCAGTACGAAAAGTATTTAGCACTTTTTGAATATCAATACCATGCTCATCCGTCGGCAACGGTGTCAAACCAGGAAATTCCAGATTCAACTCCATTCGCATTTTTTCCAGCAATGTGGTATTGACCTGTACTTCTTCATCTCGAAAGCGAATAACATAACCTTTCAAAGAGGATTTGCGAATGAGTTCCACCGGATAAAGTAAAATCGGAGCAAAACGAGGTTGTTTGGATAAATCGGTTTCGAACCATTTTAAAAATCCGATTGCCACAAACAAAGTGTTGGCACCGTTTTCTTCCAGCTCCGTGCGGGAAGTATAGTACAAAGATTTGATGGCATCTGTCAGCTCGTCCTCATTTAATAAGGTAACCAGACGGCCGCTTTTCATTTCCGTATTCATATACTCTCGATACTCGTCCTTTAGAGCTCTGGTATACGAATACTCCTTTTCTTTTCTGTTTTCTGCTTCCATCTCCGGCGGACAAGCCACCAGTGAAAATTCTTTTCCGGAAGACAAATTATCCTCCAGCACCCTCAAATCTCCCTCCAAAATAGATATACTCTTGCGAGTCGGACGAAAATTCAAAAGGTTATTCCGCAAGGTCAGATTCAAAAGTTTTGACTCCCATACCTGCAAACGATTTCGCTTCTTGCCTGATGTAATTTCAAGATTTTCACTATCTACAATAGACTGTGGCATTTGGCTTTCCAAAGATAGACCTTCCCTTGTGCCCTGCTCCATAAACGGCACATCGGAAAGAAGCTCTACTTTTTGAGGAATTGGTTTTATCCCCAAAGAACGAGCTTTCTTCACATCCAATAAATATTCAAATGTATCTTCGGTAAATATCTGCTCCTCCGCCTTGGCAACAGCCGCTTCATATTCCACTGTCTGATGAGCCGTCATAACGGTAGTTTCTACAATTTCAATAGTCTGCATCCCCTTGGCAAGGCGTTTTCTCAAGGTGGTTTCATCGTCATCAATACTACTTTGAAAAGATTGATCTTCTAGCCAACAACCGACAAACGCATGTCCTTCCAAAAGAATAATCAGCGGATTCAAACCCACATATTCCAAGCAAGCGGCATATAAAGCCGATAATTCAATGCAATTGCCCATACGATTTGCAAGAACATCCTCTGCCAAGCGAATTCTTTGTCCTGATTTTTCAAAACTAGGCATAGCACTGACATAAGCAATCGCTTCTCTTTGAATCGCCAGATAAAGTGCCTTCATTTGGGCTCTGACATCATTTTTATCTTGGGTTTGATAGCCGGTAAAAGCCAAATTCCAACCCGTCAAAATCTGACCGGCAGATTGCACCAATTGACGAATCACCGGATGATTCGGTGTGACAAAAGCCGCAATCAAAGCAGGATGATAATTACTGCCCAGCCATTGATCATAGGCTAAGACATGAATCGGAAAATATTTTTCATAGACTTTTTCCGAGCCGACTGTCACCTCTACCAGAAACGACATATCATATCCCTCTGTCATGGAGGCCAGTTCTGTCGCCACCACCTTCAAAGGTTTTCTTTCAAAATTAAACTTTAGGGATTCGCCGGCATCCAGCTCAATTCCCTCTTCCGTCCAATCTTCCACAATTTTGTTATCCCATGTAATGCGAAGACTAATCCCTTCTTTTCGCTCTTTTTCGTCATTCATAAGAGAAAGCATGGTAATAATTGGAGTTTTATTCAAATATGTCACATAACTTAAAGTGGAATTATATTCCATAGAAACTATCATATCCTGACTCCTTTTGATTTCACGATGTATTGACCCTTTGGCCATTACTTCTATCATACCGTTTTACAAGTTTTTTTTCAACCTGTTTTATTAATTTTATTTTTATCTTTGATATATGGATTCTAAAAAGATAAAACAAGAAAATTTATCCAAATCTCATTAGCAAAAATATTTTTCTTATTACCGCTCCAAACAGCAATCAGGGTATGAATTCTCATTCATACCCTGATTGCTGTTTCATTGTTTAGAAGGTGGTCTTTTGTATTTCATCATTGACAAGGGATTTCCCGCTTCCCTTGTTGGCGATATTTCTACAATTCCTTATTTATTCAAATAATTTTTTAGCCACTTTACTGATTTTTCCACGGACTGATGAGGATTTTCCCAGTATATGGAATCATTGATTTCCAAATCTATAATTCCATCATAGTCATATTCTTCCAATGTTTGCAGATATTCTTCCAAAGGTAATTCCCCATCTCCCAAAATATAATGACAAGTATCAGCAAAATGAATCAGCTCGATTCGCTCTCTACCCAGTTCCTCAAAATAATCTTTCAAGCTTTCTCCGGCCACTGCCATGGCCACCACATCCACACAAACATAAAAACTTGGTGAATCCACTTCTCTCAAAACTCTTTTGACATCCTGCAAATTGACTACCAGATTGCTTTCATAAGGCTGAAGCTGCTCCAAAAGTAATTTGATTCCTTTTTCTTCGGCCATTTTGGCAATCTTTTTGAAGGTATCCACCAAATATCCGAACGACTCTTCTCTGGAGCGGTCCAAAAGCCCACAACCGGAATTGATAAAAAGTTTATCCGTTCCCAGATAAAGTGCATCCTCCATAGCCATAGCAAAATAATCAATTGTCCTCTTGCGTACTGCCTCTTCCGGTGAGGCAAAACTATATGGATATGCCAAAGTTTCCGGTGTATATACTACCACTCTTTGACCATTTGCCTCCATTTTTTTCTTCATTTCATCCAGCTTGTGTCTGGCATCCTCAGCAAAAGGATAGTCCAGACGACAATAATGCGGTATCGCTCCCCATAAGTCAATCATCTGAATTCCGCATTGTTTCATTGACTTTAAATAATAATCAAACGAATAATGAAAATACTGCACACTCATCACTGCAAATTGATTGATTGAAATCTTACCCACTTTTCTCCTCCTATCGCTTTGCATTTATCCTTTATGAGTTCTCTTTGCCTTGGATATTTTCGCTTATCAGGCAAGTTTTTCTACCATAGCATTTCTTCCCTTTCGGTTCACACTTCTTTCTTCATCAGTACGGAAACTGCCGATAATATCTGCGAATGGTCATCGGATGACAAAATTCTTTTTCCATATACGCATCCACTCGATTATTGACCGCTCGAATCACCAAATGTGAAATCGAGCCTCGGAATTCCGGACTGATTCCCTTTAATTCATAATCTTTACTGTCGATAATGGTATAGTTGCGGCAAACTCGCGGCAAAAAAGCCTTCACTCTTTCGCTCAAAGGTCTTTGCTCATCCTCACTGAGAAATAAGGTGACCGGTGTTTCCGCATCTACAATTTCAAACATACCATGAAAAAACTCCCCGGAAGTAATTGACTTCGTGCGAATCCAAAGTTGTTCTTCCCAGTAGCACATAGCATAAGAATACGTACTGCCCCAGGTACTACCTGCTGCCACAAAGTAATGCGGCATTTCCGGATGCTTTTTGTATGCCTTGTACTTCTTTTTTGCAAATTTTTTCGCAAAACCATCTGCTGCTTTTTCCACTTCAATCAGGGCATCCGCCAAATGTGCTTCCATCTCCCTGTTGTATCTTTCATATTCCGGAAATTCTCCGTTATTATACATCAAGCGATTAGCCACCATAAAAAATTTTAATTGCTCATTCATCGGATAAGAAATACACCAGTCACATTGCTTTACCATCGGCGAATCCGGTTTATCTACAAAGCCGAACACTCTTGCCCCAATCGTTTTGACTTTCTCAACCGCTTTGATCATTTCTTCCGTACTGCCTGTAACAGAGGAAAATATCACCAAAGAGTCCTTAGTCAGCCTTTTATTACCGGTGGTGTTAAATTCAGCCGCACTTTCTACCAGAACCGGCAAACTGCTTTTCCCTCTCATATATACTTCCACCTGCATTCCGGATGCCCAAGTACCACCGATGCCCAGAAAGAAAATATGGTCAAACCCCTCTTTTTGAACAATGTCCACCACCTTTTCTATTTCAGGTCTTAAAGCCAGCGCTCCATTGACGCTTTCTCTTTGCTTCTGTTCATCAAATTTCAGCATTTTCTTTTCCTCCTCTTACTTGTGAAAATGAACTGTAAAATTGCACTTGTCCCCACGAGTGTATGATTTTGAATATTCAATCACTCGTTGATTCTCGTCATAGGTTGTGCAGGAAAATAAAAACACGGTTTGCGTATCCTCAATATTTATCAGTCTAGCATCCGACCGACTAAGCTGTACCAAATCAAGTGTTTGCCATGCTCTGACGGGATTTACCCCATAAAATTTATAGATTTCAAACATACTGAACACTGAAATATCCACTTCTTCTAAATTGGGTACCAAATTGTAAGGAATATAAATTTCCTGCATGGCAATAGCCTCTTCATTGGCATAATCCAAACGCTTAATATAATAGACGGTATCTTCCGGCGCAATCTTTAAAATCTCAGCAATATGCTCACCTGCCACCCTGCATTCCCGTATTAAAATCTTTTTTGCCGATTTGGCATTTTTTTCATTCATGGTTTGAGAAAAACCGCCCAATACTTCCAAATCTCTCTCAAATTTGACCATCACATAGACCCCCTTGCCATGAACTCTTTTCAGTAGTCCTTCTTTGACAAGAGCGTCAATCGCATTTCTGACCGTCAGCCGATTGATACCATAAGTTTCTGCCAATACATTTTCAGATGGAATCGCCGTTCCCGGCGGATATTCTCCATCTTCAATCTTCGAGCGAACCACTTCCCTCAATTGCAGATAAATCGGCGATTGATAATCTATTTCCTGTTTTATATCCTGGTTTTTTTCTTCCGTTTTTTGCAACATAAATCTCCTTTACCACGCACCATGATATCCGATGGTTTGGCTGGCATTTTCCGCACCCAATTTCATACAATCCCTAATAGACTTTTCTTCCATAATTCCCTTCAAAAAACCGGCAATATAGCTATCTCCTGCACCCATAGTATCCACTACTTGACAGGGCACAATGCCAAAGGATATAAACTCTTTCCCGTCGTAAACAAGACTGCCCTTTTCTCCCAAAGTGACAATCACCAGCTTTGGCCCCTTAGCATAAAGCTCTTTCATTTTTTGCCTTAATTCCTCTGTATCTCCAAAATCTGAGGCAAAGAAGAAGTAATCCGCTTGCATAACTGCCACCTGTGCCGCTTCATCTTCCGGACGGGTAGCCGCATCAAAGGCAACTTTCACTCCTCTTTGTCTTATTTTCTGTAAATCATGGTGCACATTTCCCCAAAGACCGGTCACCACTAAGTCGTGGCTGCATAAGAAGTCAATTTCCTCCTCTGTCAATTGAAAATCTGCCAATACCCCTTCTTCATAATCGCCAAAGACTCTTTCACCATCTACAAGCTCCACATGGGTTATGGCTGTATTCCCTTCCACAAAACGCACATGAGAGGCATCCACTCCTTTTTGAGCAATACTGTCTTTCATCAACTTGCCATAAGTATCTGTGCCCACAACTCCGGTGTAAGATGCATTCCCACCCAGTCTGACGAAATACACCGCCACATTGACCGGATTTCCTCCCGGATATGCCCTTCCATCTAAATCATATACATCGATACAGTTATCTCCCACTGCAGCCAGTTTCATATTTTCACCTCCGCAATTTTCTATTTTCTTGTCAGTTCACTGGCAAAGCAAACCTTTTCCGATTTGATGATTTCTTTGAAACATTCTATGATTCTGTCATTTTCATCCGAAGTAATGCCGGATTGATAAATCACCGCTTTTCCGACCTCTGTTTCCAGCAAAGTCGCTTCCCATTCATCACAGGTGGAAATGCTGAGCTTGGAAACACCATTTTTGATAGAGATGCCATACTCTTTTTCCAAAATATGGTAGAGCGAGTTCACAGAAAAATCGTACTGATTCAAGTTCGGAAAAATATCCGAATCCAGATATACCGTAGATATCACTACCGGTACATTCTCCAAATATCTTACTCTTTTTAAAAGCCATAATTTATGCCCCAAAGGCAGTTTCATTTTCTTGCCAAGACTTTTGTTTACTTCTGTCAAGCCTATTTCCAAAACCTTGGTCGAAACTTGCCGGCCAGCAAGTTCTGCCGCTTGTTGAAATCCTCTGGTATCCTGTAAATTTCTCACCAGCTTTTCCGGTGCTACAAATGTCCCCGAGCCATTCTTATTATAGATTCTTCCTTCTGAAATAAGTTGTTTTATTGCTTTTCTGAGGGTGGAACGGTTGCAATTCCAAAGCTCACACATCGTTCTTTCAGAAGGAAGTCTATCATCTGCCTTCAATGCATTTTTTACGATGTAATTCTCAATTTTTTCTATGGCTTCCTCACGTGGTTTTATACCCTTTTCATTCATGGCAGACATTCTCCAATCCATCATTTTATTGCATACATTGCTTTAAAATAATCTTAGAACATCCTTTTGTAAATGTCAACATTAGAGCCAAGGATTCCCTATTCCGCTACTGTTTTACCTGTTGATTTCTTTTTTCCCAGAAATAATACACCGGAAGGCCGGTTACGACCGCTAAAATAGCACAGATAATACCGGGAATCGGTGCCCAAACGAAGGTTGACCAAATCAATGTACCGGTCATAAACATGGCGATTCCCACCATTAAAAATCTGGCCGGCATTCTGTAAGTAGGCTTATAATTCGGCTTATTTCTCAATACTAAGATGGTACCGAAAGTTAAGAAATTCTTCAGCAATGCTACCAAAGTAAAGTAGCCCAATAAATCCGATAATGAAGTTGCGAAAATCAAAATAATTGCAACTGCACACTGTACGATGATGGAAAAATAAGGTGTTTCATATTTCGGATGTACTTTGGCAAAGGACTTGAAGAAAAGTCCGTCTTTAGCCATGGCATATTCAATTCTAGGTTGAAACATAATACAACTGGATAAAGAACCGATGACGACAATTACCGCCATAATTGCCACCACAGTACCTGCATAGCTGCCGATAACCGGAATCTTGGAAGCCATAAGAGCAATCGGTGCTTCAGATGCTGCCAATTCCTCCACGCTTAATAAACCGGATGCTACTACCGTCAATCCGACATACAGTGCCAAGACGATAATTGCCGTCAAAATCAGTCCTTTTGGCATATTCTTTTCCGGTTCTTTGATTTCTCCGGACATATAACAAGGGGCTCCCATACCGTCGAAAGACCAAGTTGTAGCAGAAATACCGGCCAACAATGCTGTAAATCCTGTAGCCGCCGCACCTGCAATCGGAGTTGCCGACAAGAATAATTCTCCTCTGATAAAGAAAATACCCATACCAATAATCAATACAAAAGGAATAATTTTTAAAGCTGTGATAAAAGTTTGGAATTTACCTCCGCTTTCTACAGAACGCAGATGTACCACCATAAAAATCAACACCAAAGCAACCGCTACCAATCGTAATACGATTCCCTTTGTCGGAATAAAAAAGCCTAAATAATTGGCAATCGCAAGTGCCATAATAGAAATGGACGGTGGATCGGTTGCCCAGAAACTAATCCATCCACATAGGAAGGCAAGCGGTCTGGAACCCGCTTCTTTGAAATATACATATTGTCCGCCATCTTCCGGAAAAGCACTGGCCAATTCCGCATAACAAAAATTAGCCGGAATTTGCACCAAGCCGCCAATGAGGAAAGCCAATACCAAAAGCATACTGCTGCCTGCCGCTCCGGCCACCTCTCCCAGTGAGGAGAAAATTCCGGAACCTACTGTAGTACCTACACCCAATGCAATCACCGCACCAAGGCCTAATTTTCGTTTTAATTCATTTGTGCCGACTTCTTGATTTTTGTTTGACATACGCTTTCTCCTTATTTTTCACCTAATGTTAATATGCATCGTTTCACATTTCTTAGAATTACCAAACAAGAAATAAAGTCTTACTTCCTTTTTTTACAGAAAACACATCTTACTATTCTCCCATTACTTGAATCAGGATAGTTCGTTCTGCCGGACCGTCAAATTCACAGAAAAACACATCCTGTGCTCCTCCTTTGACAATCTCACCATCACTTATAATCAAATGACAATGATTTCCTGTCAAAAGAGATTTCAAATGCCCTGTCGGGTTGCCGGCAGTAGAGCCATAATCTCTCAGCATTCTGGCATGAGCATAAAAATCTCCTTCCGGTACCAATCTTGCCAAAAAATCATGGATGTCACTTTCCAGACATTCTAAACTCTCGTTTACCATAATACCTGTAGTCGTATGTTTGCTGACAACATTTACAATGCCTTCTCTTATCCCGCTTCTTTCTACTACTTCGGTAACTTTATTCGTGATGCAAATCCATTGATTATATTGCGTTGTTCGAATGGTCAACGACTCTAAAATTACCATTTCACCACCTCCTTAGATACCTCCCAAAAACTCAATGGCATTTTCTCCTTTTATTAATTTTAATGTACTTTCTCGAAAGCCCAATTTTTCCAAACTGTTTGCCATACGAATTTGCTCAAACCGTGGATTATTGCTACCAAACATCACCTGATGCCTGAGACTTCTATCTATCCATGTACTTGGAATGTCTTTTTGAAATACTTGTTTATAAAATTCCTCGGCGCTATCAAAATAAAGGATTGCCATATCCGCATAGATATTTGGATATTTCAACAGTAACATTGCGGTTTCTCTTACCCACGGCCAGCCGAAGTGAGCCAGACACATATTCAGTTTCGGCCGCTTTATCGCCAGTTCTTCAAATTCCAAAGGATGAGAATATTTAGCCGGACAATTTGGTTCCCAGGAAAATCCGCTATGAAAGATAATCGGTTTTCGATATTTTTCACATATATCATAAATTTTGTTCAATCTATCATCATAAGGGTACATTCTCTGCCTTGATAAATTTAACTTCAGGCCTTTTAATGAAAGCTCCGTAAAAGCTCTTTCCAGTTCCGTTTCTGCATTCTCACTTTTTACATCAATGCTCGCAAATCCGATAAATTTATCCGGCGCCATATCTACCAAACTTTTGATTTCCTCATTACTGACAAGCGGACTACCATATTCCGAGCGATAATCCTGGGGAAGCAAACACAAATAATCCAGTTTTGCACAATACATCTGATTGAATATATGCTCGAGAGATGCTGTACCGTTTTTGTAGATATGAATCGCTTCATGCCTTATGCCCTCTTTTTCCTTATTCTGATTAATCGGCGCATAAAAAGTAGGATGAACATGCATATCAATAAACATATTTACTCTTCCTTTCTCAAGATTTACACTAAACTCCTAAAATCCTGCCTCTTCCATCATACTGCGGACATTGTCAATGGCACGTCTGGCATAAAGTCTAGGTTCATTGATGTAATTGGTCACAAGCTCTAAAGTAGCTGTTCCCTGATAGTTCATTTCTTTTAATTCCTTGAGCAATTCTCTTAGCGGAATCGAGCCTTCTCCCGGAACCAGATGCGTATCCGTACCGTAGTCACCATCTATCAAATGCAGATGATACATCTTGTCTTTTAGTTTATCAAAGTATGCCAAAATACTTTCGTGCTGAACAAAAGGCGGTACCAAATCACACATTCCCACCACATAAGGAGAGTTTACTTTTTCAAATAATTCCACTGCATCATTGGCACTTTTGAAGGCATTGCTCTCAAATGGAGTCAAGGTCTCCACCACCAATTTCACATTATTTTTTTCTGCATGCTCTGCCAGTTCCTGTACGGTTTTGACCATTCTGCTCCATATTTCCCGATAAGTGGTCAAATATCCGGCATGGGAAGGAGATATAAGCATGTAATCACTTTCCAATTCCTTTGCCATATCAAGACAACATTTCAAATAATTCACCGCATCCTGCCTTTGCAGTTCACTGCCAATCATAAAATTGTACGGATAAGCATTATGCTCCGGTGTATAGCCACGAACCGGCATGTTATACTTTTCGATTAATGTCCATACTTGTTTGATTTCTCCGGCCTTTAAATCATAGGCATAAGCATGAGGACGGCCTCCCCACAATTCTATGAAATCATACCCAAATCTCTTGGCATCCTGAAAACAATGTTCCAACGGATTTCTTTGATATCCTGATGTAAATAAACCCAACTTCACTGTAATTGCCTCCTTTCGTCATTTTCTTTTATCATTAGTGAAAGCGCTACTCCCAAATTTCGGTGCGCTTCTCTATCAAAATGGATTCCGTCATTACCCAATTTGCCAATGACACTACCTGCCTCAAAAAATAGACATTGATGCTCTTTTGCTATTTCACGATATACTTTTGGAATTTCCCTGCTTTTGAGAATGGCCTCTTCATCAAACATGCTGTCGTTATTTGGTTCTATCGGAACCGGAGATATCAAAATAACTTGTGTCTTCACCTTTTTATTTTGCAACACATAATTTGCCTTTAAAAGCAACTCTTCCATTCCGTATCCGGACTCCACAGCATTCACGTGAAAATGTGTCTTGGTATCATTGGTTCCCAACATGATAATCAGATAATCTAAAGGTAAGTGTGACAAAATTAAAGGATGGATATGTTGAATACCACAACGTTCCGGCTCCATCAAATCAGAAAAGACAGTTGTTCTGCCGTTCAACCCCTCTTCCACGATACGATAGTCTTTTCCCAGTTCACTCGCCAATACCCCGGTCCATCGCTCATCCTCTTCATATCGTTCTCCTGTTTCTGGATTGTATCCCCAAGTATTGGAATCTCCAAAACACAAAATTCTCTTTTTCCGATGTCTGACCCAAGGCTCAAAGACGGAAACTACTTGTGCTGCTATTTTCGCACCGGTTTCCAGACATTTTTTCAAGTCATTCTCTTTCAAATATTCATACAAAAATCCGGCAATAAAGCTATCTCCTGCACCAACGGTATTGACCACTTCGGCAGGATAAACCCTGCCTTCACAATATTGCCTACCATCATAAGCCAAACTTCCCTTTTCTCCAAAAGTCGCCACCGCAACTTTCATTCCTCTTTGGATTTTGTCTGCCAGAAAATCTTCTATCCATTTATCCCTACCTTTGTGATAGGAGTAAAATCCAAGGTCTACATACGGCAACGTTTTTTCCACTAATTCATGCCCTAGCCGATCCGCATAATCAAAGCTGATGAGACATTTCGAATTTTTCTTTTTTATTTTCGGTAGAGCCTGCTCCGCTTTTCCCCATAAGGCTGAATGAACCAGTTCATGACCGGCTGCAAAACAAATGTCTTCTTCCTCAAAAACTATACTTGCCATAACGCCTTCCATATAGTCACCATGCACTCTATCCAAACCGTCCATGTCCATATAGGTGATTGCCGTAGAGCCTTCTGAGGTTTTAAAATGTGATAGATTCACGCCTTCTTTTTGAAGAGTCTCTCGCATCCACTTGCCGTTTTCATCTGATCCTGTGGTACTTATCACCGAAACTGTCGCTCCCAACTTCGCCATATTTACACCGGTATCGACTACATTTCCTGTAGGATATTTACGCCCCAACCTTTCATAGACATCAATGCAATTATCACCCATCATTGCTACTCTCATTTTCTTCTCCTATGTTGTCACAATGATTTTCTATACTTCTATACTTCCATACCACCTGCATAAATTCTCTTACTCTGTTTTCGTTCACATGCGCCGTGAAATCGCCATTTTCTTTAAATGTAGTGCCGACCACTGCCGCATCGGCATATTGCAGCTTGCGTATAATAGTGTCTTTTTTACATCCGGTGTTGCAAATAACTACGGTTTCCGGCAGAGCTTCTTTGACTTGATAAATCAAATCATCGTCTACATCTTGTCCCGCTGCAGATGCAGAAATACAAAGTCCATCCGGTTTTGCCTTAAAGATAGTTGATTTTGCTATGCTGACCAGTTCTCTTTTATCTAAATTTTGATCCGATTCCGGATTGATAAAATAAAGCATCTTTAAATTCTTTAAAGGAAGGGCGGCTTTTCGTCTTAGTAATTTGGCAAAATCATTGTTGTATAGCCCCCCATCTCCTACATAAACACCACTGAAGGTTCCTCTAACAAAATCAGCATCCACCGCAGCTGCCAGCTCAATGGTCGCCAGCCCATCAGAAATACAGTCTACACCAAACGGAATGTTAATTTCCCTTTTCAGTTCACCAATGACCCTAGCCATAGCTGCCGGTGTTACAAAGCTCATATTCCTTTCATAAGGAAGACTGAATTCATTGGAAAAAATCACGCCATCTACTCCACCGGATTGTAAGGCCAGCAAATCTTTTCTCGCCCATTCCACCACATCCGCCATTCCCTTTTCCGGTGCAAACAAAGGATCTCCAGGTAATGCATTTAAATGTAACATCGCAATAATAGGCTTTTTCGTTTTAAATAATTCTTCCACCCAAAGCATAATTTCCTCCTTTGTCCATCAAGATAAATTATATAAGTATATATATTTTATATACCGATTTTAGGATATCATTTTTTGTGTATATTGTCAAGTTTTTAATAATTAATCAATTAATTATTGATATAAATATCTATTTACAAAATTATTCTAATTTCTTTTTAAAATAGTTTTATATTATATTTTATTGTTGAATCATTATTTTAAATATGATATTATCAAGAAAAGTGGTATGTATTTAAAACATTCTTATTTATCACAAAATTATGTAAGAAGCACTTTTCTTCATTGCCATATATCGCGACATAACATCCCGATATATGGCAATCCCGAGATTTGTTCTCCAAGGAGGTTTTCTATGAGTACACATTATTTTATGGGAATTGATACCGGTACCAATTCCAGTAAAGGCGTATTAATCGACCAACATTGCGAAATCATTGCCACTCACTCTACAGAGCACGCTATGTCCAATCCATGCCCCGGACATTATGAGCATGATGCCGAAAAAGATTGGTGGGGTGACTTCTGTATTATCAGCAAAGCTCTGATTGAAAAAAGTCGAATAAATCCGAAAGATATTCTGGCTGTCGGAATCAGTGCTTTGGGGGCGGACTGTCTGCCTGTGGACGAACATTGCACTCCTCTTAGAAAAGCAATTTTATATGGAATTGACTCCAGAGCCATCAAAGAAATGGAACAATTAACGAAAATGTACGGAGAGGCACAAATCAAGAAGTGGTACGGCAGACCCCTTTGCTCCTCGGATGTCATGCCTAAAATCTTATGGATTAAGAACAACGAACCCGAAGTTTATGAAAAAACCCATAAGTTTATTACTGCCTCCACCTATCTCACCGCCAAATTGACGGGTCGCTATGTAGTAGACCGCTTTCTGGGACTTGCCAGCTTTAATCCTCTCTACGATGCGAATGGCCGCCCCAATCCGGAACTTTGCGCTCCGATTTGCCGCCCTGACCAATTGGCAGAAATCCTGGAGGCCAATGATATCGCCGGCGGCGTAACCGAAAAAGCTGCCTTGGAAACCGGACTGGCCGTAGGCACTCCCGTCATCACCGGCACGGATGATTCCGGTGCAGAGGCCATCAGTGTGGGCGTTGTTTCTGCCGGAAAAATGATGATTCAATTCGGTTCTTCGATTTATATGATTTTGGGAACAGAAGAATTGGTGGATGACGACCGACTTTGGAGAGAGAACTTTATTGTTCCGAATCTGTGTGACATCTCTGCCGGCACCAATACAGCCGGTTCTCTGACCAAGTGGTATCGAGATTGCCTATTTCCGGATGCACTGGCACTGGAGCGTTCAGGCGGAGAAGATGCTTATCAAACTATGATGAAGGGAATCGAGAATGTTCCTATCGGCAGTGACGATTTGATTACTCTGCCTTATTTTGCCGGTGAACGCACTCCTATCAACGATCCTTTTGCCAGTGGTTGTATTCTGGGACTGACTCTGGCCCATACCAGAGCTCACCTCTACCGCAGCGCTTTAGAAAGTGTGGCTTATTCTGTTCATCAACAAATTAAAATGATGGAAGAACACGAAAAAGTGCAAATCGAGCAAATCTATATTGTAGGTGGCGGTGTCAAAAATGATATTTGGATGCAAATCGTTTCCGATGTTTTAGGCAGAGAGTTACACGCTCCGCTAATTACTATCGGAGCATGCTTTGGCGATGCCTTAATGGCTGCTACCGCTGTAAAATACAAGGGTTTTGAAGACTTTGCCGCCCTTTCTGCCCATATCAAACCGGATAAGGTCTACAAACCAAATCCGGAAAACCATAGAAAATACCAAAAATACCAAGCGATTTACGAGCGTATGTATCCACAACTAAAATCCTTGATGCACGAGCTTGCCGACTGCCGTAAATCCCTGCTTCCATAGTATAAAGAAGGAAACTAGCTTTCAAAAGGAGCCTGCTTCTAACACTTCCATAAATACAACATCAAAAAGCTTTGAACAAAGATTTCTCTTTATTCAAAGCTTTTCCTGTTTCCGGTTTTTATTCCAATTCCTTTTCTATTCTCGAATAGAGTGCACTCCTCTGCTTTTCCTCTTTTGAGGCGGCATTTCGTAGAAAACTATACTTTTAATTCCTTAAACAATGCTAAGAATCTATCTTCCACATCCTTGAATCTTCTTTCTTCAAAATCCGGCTCGGATATCATAGGAGGCATATTGTCAAAAACTCCTACCTCACGAAAAAACAAAAACTCATGATGCAAAACGACATCATCCATTTGAAATATCTGCTCCACTTCTTCTTCCTTTAAATCTCCTAAGCCGAAATATGCAAAAATCATATCCTGCAAGTGTTTTTCAATTTCCTTGTATTTGTGCAAATGTTGTTTCACCGGTCTTGTAATGTCCGAAAGATATGCCTCACTGGCATCATGCAGCAAGCAGCCCAGCTGAACCCTTTTGGAAAATCCTCTGGCTTTGGCCTCTCGCACACAATTAAGACAATGCAAACCCACCGAATAAAAGTGCTTAAAATGTCCGTTGGCTCTGGTCATCAGCGATAGAGCATGTGCAATATCTTCTATATGAATGTCCTTTGCAATCGGAGTGACCGGATAAAATTTGGTACCTGTATAAGTAATAATATAATCTGACATAATCTCTCCTTTAGATTGTTCATTGTTATAATAAAGATAATAGTGGAATTTCATCTTAATATCAAGTATAATATCCCTTAATGTAAAAAAACAATAAAAAACAAGTTTACCAACATTCTTCAAAACGTCTTCAAACCCTTTGCAAACAAGGATTTGATAGTTTCTTTCCCTTTGCAAAAAGTCATTTTCCATAAAAGATTATTTAAAAAAGAATAATCTTCGAAAAAGGTATTGACTTTTATATTAGACAGATGTAGAATGTCGTTAGACAGTTGTAGAACGAATGGAGAAAATATTATGGATAATACAATGAAAAGATTACCGGATGCAGAATTTACAGTAATGAAAGCCATTTGGCATTCAGAGTCACCAGTAACAACCCATGTGATTAACGAACATCTTAGCTCGGACATCTCATGGAAACCGCAAACCTTGTTGACCATATTAGCCCGATTAACAGAAAAAGGCTTTTTAAGCAGTGAACGCAAAGGACGAGAGCGTTGCTACACCCCATTGATTAGCGAAGAAGAATACCTCCAAATCGAAACAGGAAACTTTCTAAGCAGATACTCCGGCAACTCAATCGGAGATTTAGTAAAAGCGCTCTGTGCGGATAATGATTTATCAGACAAAGAAATTGAAGAATTACGTGCTCTGCTTTCTCAGAAAGGATGAATGAAATGAATTTTCTTTTTCTTATTATATCCACTAGTATATTGATGTCCTTAATCATATTATTAGCGTTGGCTCTCTTCTCTTTCTTCCCGGAACAATTTTCCGGAAAGACCAGATACTTTATTTGGATTATCATCCTTATCGGATTGATTATACCGGTGCGACCGATTATCGGCAATGGCCTCATTACCATTGAGTTGCCTTGGCAAACGGAATCCCTTGAAGTGCTGGAAGCGCAATTGGCCAAAGAGGCTGCCGCAAGCAATATCACTACGGAAAATCCAAGTAATATTAGCAATGAGTCAACTGTATACTCCAATGCAAATGTTACCGGTTCTGAGAGTTTGGCACCTTCTTCGAATACCGAGGCAACAGATACTCCAAAAGAAAGTGTTTTTGACCTGATGAAAAAGAATCTTACACCAATTGCCCTTATTCTAGGCATATGGCTACTTGGTGCATTCTTCTCTTTTTCCAGACATATCTATCATTATTATCAATTTAAGAAGATGGTGCGTCGTTGGTCAAAACCGGTCGAAGATCTTGCAACCTTGGAATTGTTTGACATAGTAAAAGAAGACATGGGCTTACACAAGAAAAACATTCAATTGATGGTATGCCCGTCTATCACTACACCAATGCTGACCGGCTTTTTTAAGCCAACCATTCTTCTTCCGAATAAAGAGATTCATGAAGATGAAATGGAATTAATCCTTGAGCATGAGTTGACACACTATAAGCACAAAGATTTATACATCAACTTGCTGGGTACTCTGGCTGTAAGTTTGCACTGGTTCAATCCAATTGTCTATTTATGCTACCCTTCCATTCAAGGGGATGGCGAAGTTTGTTGTGATGAGGCTGTTCTGAAAAATCATGATTCAGATTACAGACAGTTTTACGGCGAAGTTATTATCAGTATGATTGAAAGAAACAGTAAAAATCAAGTTGCGTTTACCACTTGCTTTTACGCCAAAAAATTAAGTATAAAAAGGAGGCTCATGGCCATTATGAAAACGAATAAAAACAAAAAATTATCTTTTATCGCAATCGCATTAGTTTTAACCCTTACGATTATCTCCGGCTCCGTGATTGCATTTGCAGCACCTGCCAGAAAGAAATATATCGGTACCAATAAAGCAAAAGCCATTGCTCTTAGAGATGCAGGCTTAAAGAGTAAAGATGTAAAATTTGTAAACGTAAGACTGGAAACAGAAAACGGAATCAAAGTGTATGATGTGGAGTTCTACAAAGGTCAAACCGAGTATGATTATGATATTGATGCTTTGACCGGTAAAGTCGTCAGCAAAGACTTGGATATCGAAAACTTCGAAATCCCAGGTGGAAACAATCAAAATACCGCTCCAAACAATTCCCAATTAATCGGATTAGAAAAGGCAAAATCGATTGCTTTGACCGATGCCGGCTTAAAGGCCAACCAAGTTACTTTCAGAAAAGCAAAATTGGATAAAGACGACGGAAGACAAGTTTATGATATTGAGTTCACTACAAGTAGTGCAAAATACGATTATGAAGTCGATGCTCTTACCGGCAAAATCAGAGATAAAGAAGTAAAAGCTGTAAAAAACAACAATAACAATAATAACAACAGCAATAGCAACCAAGTCATCGGTCTGGAAAAAGCTAAAAATATCGCTTTGGCAGATGCACGTTTAAAGGCCGGCCAAGTTACTTTTGTCAAGGCTAAATTGGAAAAAGAAGATGGCAGACAAGTTTATGATGTAGAGTTCTACTTTGGCCAAACTGAGTATGATTATGAAATCGACGCTCTTACCGGCAAAATCTTGGAAAAAGACTTGGACATTGATAACTTCAACATTCCAAACCAAAACAACAATAACAACACCCAAGTCATCGGTGTGGAAAAAGCAAAAAATATCGCTTTGGCAGATGCCGGTTTGAAGGCAAACCAAGTTACTTTCGTCAAGGCTAAATTGGACAATGATGATGGCAAACAAGTTTATGATGTAGAGTTCTACTTCGGTCAAACCGAGTACGATTATGAAATCGACGCTCTTACCGGCAAAATCTTGGAAAAAGACTTGGACATTGATAACTTCAACATTCCAAACCAAAACAACAATAACAACACCCAAGTCATCGGTGTGGAAAAAGCAAAAAATATCGCTTTGGCAGATGCCGGTTTGAAGGCAAACCAAGTTACTTTCGTCAAGGCTAAATTGGACAATGATGATGGCAAACAAGTTTATGATGTAGAGTTCTACTTCGGTCAAACCGAGTACGATTATGAAATCGATGCTCTTACCGGCAAAATCTTGGAAAAAGACTTGGATATTGATAACTTCAACATTCCAAATCAAAACAACAATAACAACGCTTCTCAAGCTATCAGCTTAGAGCAAGCAAAAGGTATTGCTTTAAACCATGCAGGATTGTCTGCAAATCAAGTACAATTCAAAAAAGCAAGATTGACCAAAGATGATGGCAGAGATGTTTTTGAAATTGAGTTTAGAGCAAACCATGTAGAATACGACTACGAAATCGACGCTCTCAGCGGTAAAATCTTAGATTTCGACCAAGAGCGCGAAGACGATTAATTAGATTCTCTTCCCCTCGAAAACAGCCTATTAGAATCAATAGGCTGTTTTCTTTTATGTATTTTCCTTACCTACAAAAGATGTTTATGAATGCGCTTTGTCTTGTTTCATAAGTTCTTCCTGTTTCACTCTACCTTATCAGACTGCTTTCTTTTGTTCTACACTCTGCTTTCATGGCAGGTAAAGTAAAGAATCTGATACTCCTCTGCCAAACTTTTTAGAAGTGCCAGTCCTCTTCTTAGGTTCTTTTCATCCCAATTGGAAAAAGAATCATCTATTATCAAAAAGGGTTTTTGCTTAGGATACATCACTTCCAACATGGCAAGACGCATGCAAAAACTAATTAATTCCTGATTACCTGCACTGAAATAAGCGATTTCTCTTGGCAATCCATATTCTTCTCTAGTCAGATGAAGATTGGCATCCAATACAAATACTTTTTCTCCTTGCCATTCCGGGGAAACCGGTTGAACTTTGCGGTAATATTTCTCAAAAGCAAGAAATAATGGATTTTGATACTTTTGTGAATAGGAAATTTTTGCCTGCTCCAAAAATCCACGAGTTTGTAGCAAAAGCCTATATTTCCTTTCTTCCTCCTCCAAAAACTCCTGCTCAGCTGCCAACTGTTCTTCCAATCCAAAAAATTCTTCCTGTTTTTCTTGCAATTGTTGTAATTCCGGCAAAATGACAAGCATTTCTTTTTTTATCTTTTCTACTTCGTCTTGTAACTCTACCACTTTTTCTTCCAGTTCTTCCAAGCTTTGAATCTCCACGTTTTCATTTTTCTCTTCCGTCAAATGTCGTTTTGTGATTTCTTGCCGGATTTCCCTTTGCATGTCCTCTTTCCATTTTTTATCCAATTCGATAAACTTATGTTTCTTCTCTGCCAAAGCAGCATACACAGTCAAGGCAGCTAAGTCCTCTTCCCATTGTTCTTCCTTCCTATCATAACCGAATTCTTGCAAAAAGGCAGAAATTCCTTTTATCATTTCCTGAATTTCCTCTCTCTGCTTATTCAGTTTTTCTAATTTCTGCTCCAAACTCTTCTTTTCTTTCCAATAGGCATCACATTGATACAGGATGTCCAATTCTTTGTTTGGCTGCCGTGGAATTTGATATTTCACAAAAAAACTGAGTAGAGCCTGCTCATTTTCCGCTATTACTTTGGATTCCTCCGCCATTTTTTTGTGTAAATCGGCAATCTCCTGATTTATCGTATTCAAATTACTGTTTTTCTTTATTCGGTACATAAAAGCGAGCATAACTACACCGCCAAGAAACAAAAGCAATCCCCATCCGATAGATTCCAAAAACGCAAGGGCACAAGCAAAAAAACACAGCACTGCAAAAGAACGATAGATACGATACTTTTTCCCTTTTCTGTTCTCTTCTTCAAATTGTAATTGAAGTTGACTATACATGACTCTGCTTTCCGAATGCTCTCTTAGCTTTGTCTCCATTTGCCGGCATCCTTCCATTTGCTCCTTTATTTCCTCTTCGGGAGATATTCCCTGCTCAAAAAACTTGTCCAAATATAGCAGTCTTTCCTTTTCTTCCGACGACATTTCCTGCAACTGCTCTCTTGCCTTATGAACCAGATTGGCCTCTTCTTTTGCCCATTCCAGCTCTTCTTTTGGCGGAATTCCTGTTCCAAATAGTGAATGGTATCTTTGGTATTCCGCTTCTTCAATGGCCGTCAGCTCCATACCTCGCAGCATTCCTTTGGCTTCTGCCGATTGAAAAGCAATCTTTTCCCGCAACTGCTGTAAGTCCCGATATTCTCTCTCCTTTTCTTCTTTCTCTTTTTCTTTCCGTTTTTTTTCTTGATGAAGTCCTTCCAACCGCTCTTCAACGGAGGTACGGCTTCTTAGATTTTCTTTCAAGTTCAAAATTTTTTGTTTTCTTTGATTCAAGACAGCATTTACAGAGCGTCCTCCCAGTTCCGCAATTTTTTTACTGAGCTTTTCCATCGCTTTATCATATTGTGCCATATCTCCGGTCAAATCCGAAAAATCTCCTAACTTGGCATGAATTCTATCCGTGGGCTCTATTTGTGTATAATTGTTTTGCTGAAAAAAAATCGTACGTCGAAAAGATTCTCTATCAATTTGAAAAATTTCTTCTCCCAGTCTTTCCGAGTAATCCGCACAGGGCAAATGCGTGGACAAATCTCGCAATTCAAAGACATCTTTTGCCTGATTCTCTCCAAAACTGCGATAGATTTGATAAGACTTGCCATCCAGTTCAAAACTGAGTCTTCCTCCATACGGACCGCCCTGCCAAGGCCGAAATCTTGCCCTCTCTCTTTGCAATGCATCTTGCTTTCGCTCTCCGCCAAAGCCGTAAAACATCACTGTGATAAAACTTGCCAGCGTGCTTTTTCCCCATCCGTTTTCCTCACAAAAAAGATTCCATCCTTTGGAAAAATCAAAGTTTTGCTCTTTCCATTTTCCGAAATTTTCTATATAACAATTCAGCAACCTCATTCTATTTCTTCTCCTGCTAATGCCAGTAAGCCATACCGTATCATTTCGACTTTTTCTTCTTCTGAGATATCTCCCTGATTCTGAATCCGGCGAATCAATTCTCCTCGCAATGACGCTTCCGGTTGATACTGCCGGAAGTCCACTTTCCATGTGCTTTGGTCATATATTTTCATAAAATAAAACATCGGACAAAATCTTTCTGTCAGCATGGCCAGGTCTTTTTCGGCCTCTACTTCCACTTCTCCGGTTAACAGCAATTTCAGCATATCTTGTTTGGAAATTGCCGCTTCTTTCAAATCATTTTCTATCCTTTGTGCCATTTCTTCCGTGCTTACACAACCACTGATGTCCACACGAATTTGCCGACAACTCCTCTTCCCGAAAGGAATTAATTGCTGCGTGAAGGAATGACCGCTCTCATCCGTTTCCAAAAGGACAAAGCCATGCTCTCCTACTTCGTCCAGTCCCCTTGCTTCCAGACAACCGCTATAGCAGTAAATTCCTCTTTCATCCAATTTATCACAGCGATAACTATGAATATGCCCCAGTGCCAGATAGTCAATATTTTTATATTGCAATGCCACGATATTTATATTTTCCGGATGATTACTCATACTACGACTTACCTGTCCATGGAGCATGACAATATTAAAGTTTTTCTCATTTAGAACCAGTCCATCATAAATTTGTCCTGCATTTTCTTCTGAAAGCTCCACTCCACTGATAACAACAGAGCTTCCGGTCAGTTCATAACTTTGCCAGGTTTTGCCAAATAATTTCAAATTGATTGGTAGTTCTTGTTCCCGTTTGGTAAAATCTCCGTCATGGTTTCCTTTTAAATAATAAAACTCAATTTCCGGATGTGCTTTGATACTTTCTAAAACCGTATTTCCGGCAAGAGCGGAAACCGCTTTGCTGTCAAATAAATCTCCTGCAATCATGATTGCCCTTACATCATGAAACTTTGCATATTCCAGCATCTGCCGAAAAGTTTGCAATAGTTCTCGTCTTCTTTGTTTTGCCATCTCCGGCGAAAGATGCGTATGTAATGCCGAATCCAAATGTAAATCGGCACAATGTATTATTTTCATCCTATTTCCCTTCCATAAAACTCTTCCACAGGCCATTTTATCTATTCAAAATATTTCATGATAAAGTTTAGCACAAAAAACCTTTCAACACAAGAACAAACGTTCTATTCCCGTCGATATTTGTCAACAAAGTTTTTTAAATAGTTCTCCAATAAAAAAAAGATAACCACCATTTTTTCATGTATTTTTGTCTATATTATTTTTCGTCAAATATTTTTAATTTCTCTATTATTTCACTTGGTTCCGGTAACATATTTTTCATATCTTCCGGTAAAGTATTTCTTAACTGATATGTTGCAACTCCAATCGGTGCATTTGTTCGTCTTAAAGCATATTCTACAAATGTTTTGTCTTTACTCTTACATATTATTATTCCGATTGATGAGTTTTCCTCCGGTAATTTTACTTTTTCATCCAACACTTCTAAATACAGCTGCATTTTCCCTGCATATTCTGCTTCAAATTCTCCTATTTTTAATTCAATTGCTACTAAACTCCTTAATCTCCTATGAAATAACAATAAATCAATATATAAATCTTTTGAGCCTGCTTTTATATGGTATTGATTTCCAACAAAGGTAAAATCTCCACCCATTTCAATCAAAAAAGCTCTTACATTATTTACAAGTTGTACTTCAAGCTCATGTTCCGTATATTCAGGAGATAGTTCTGCAAAGTCAAATGTATATTCATCTTTAATTGCCAATTTTGCTTGATTTCTTCTTTCTTGCGGAAGTGTCAAATCAAAGTTATTCTGATTTAGCAAATACTTTTCATATGTTTTAGCTTCAATAAAGTTGGTTAATATTCGTTTAGTCCATCCATATCTTTTAGTCATCCGGATATAAAATTCTCTTTCTAAGCCATCTTTGCATTTTTCCATAATGACAATATTATTAGTCCAACTAATTTCTCGCACCAGTGATGCGAGTTTTAATCTTTTTATCATAATCAGCTTACATCAAATAAGCTCATTCTATCATTACAAATTTAGTTTAAAAGAATTCATTGCTAAAAAAGAGTTGATTTATCGCAGGGGACCAATGGAAGAAATCCTGCTGCCTTACTACCGTTTTTATGTGCTGTTACCGGAAGAAACTCCTCCATACGCTGCAGAAAAAGGCCTGAAAACATACGGTGCATACTATGTTCCTGCCATTGTTGATGAATATATTGTCAATATGCCAACCTATGATGGTAGATTTAATTAAAGCTTTCTATTGAATTTGCCTTGGATTTTTCTTATATCAATCATTTATGTATAAAAAAAGGACTGTTACATTTTAAGATTTTCATACAAGAGTTTGGATGAAATTCCAGTGATTTCTCACTTCCTCTTGTATGAAATCTGTATTTTGCAACAGACCTTTTTCATTTTCACACCTCTAAAGTAAATTGTATCACTAAAAACGACTTATAAGTATAAAAAAACTGTCAGAAATCCGGCTCTTATTTCAAGGTTTCGACAAACCAGTCCTTTGTCGTTTGAATCAATCCTTCTATGGTTGATTTGTCATCGGTAAAGATATGGAAAGTATGGTCTGCTTTTTCCAGCAGCAATGCTTTGGATTTTTCATTGGTGGAGGCTTTTCTGACCGGAATATCATATTTGCCATTGGAAATCTTAACTTTCATTTCTTTGAATTCCTTTTTCTCTTCTTTCTTTTCTGCTACCGGATTAGCGACTTCCATTGTTGCTTTTTTTCTTCCGCTACCGGTATTTCCAAGGTCTTCCCTACTCTCAGCTTACGAACATCCTTGATACCGTTGATTTCCTTTAAAACTTTCCAGTCCACTTGATACGTTTTACCCAGTCGCCATAAAGTATCTCCCTTTTGAATGGTGTGTGTCAGGGCATTTACACCGACACTGCCAATGCCAAGAGTAAATGCTAGAGAAAATGCTGCAATTTTGCTTAAATTCTTTCGTTTCATATTCCTGTCCTTTCTTTGATATCAGTACATAGTATCTGTGGTATCTTAAATATATTACTTAACTTCCCCACGTTCCTTGGAACAGTCTTTTTTAGGTAGGTCGCCCACCCGGGCAGAAAAACGAAGTTTTTCGACAGGATAGGTTAAATGGTGGGGAACGAAAGCAATCTTGCAAAGCAAGTTGAGTTATTGACGGTAAACTTGATGATATTTCTGCTTAGACTGCATAGCTTCATAGCACCACGAACTCCGGGATGTAGCTCGGTATGAATAATTCCCGCTTCTTCCAAAACTTTGACATTCAAAGCCGCCGAAGAGGCAGGAATGGATAATTTTTCTGAAATTTCATTTATATTTAAACTTGCACCGTTTAAGAGTTTGATGATTTCAATTCTGGTTTCTGAGGCCAACGCCTTTGCCACCTTACACATTTTTTCCGGCTGATCCAAACCCAGTTCTACTGCCTTAAACATCGTATCCTCCATTTGCTCCGTAAATATTGTTGTTTTTCATATTATAGTATAGTTTTTTATAAATTTCCATAGAACGAAACAGAGAAAAAAATGAATCATTTCTGGTAATTTATTCCTTTCCAGCTATTGTATGCCTTATTCCGGCTGCCGTTATTTTATCTTTATCACCAATATTTGGCTGTTTTCCAAAGCCATCATCTTATGTTTTGCGAAAGGCTCTATCACCACCAGCTCTCTTGCTTTTAAGACTCTGGTTTCCGTTTCCAGATGAAGCTCGACTTCTCCTTCGATGACAAATAAATTGACTTCATTTGTCCAAACATAATCCGGAACGGTATTCCCCTTTTGCAGGGATAAATGCACAATTTCTTGCTTTTCTGCGGTGTAGACAATGCCTCCGAATAGCATCTTAGGGTCAATATAAAAGTGTTTCATAAGAATTCCTTTCTGTGCTTTTTGTTTTTTCATTCTAACTTTTAATAATCAAAATATGCTTAACATCACAGCATTTGGATTTGTTTTTTTACTGTTAAAAATATCATAAATTAAATGAATATTAAGCGTAACATAGTTGTTTTTCTGGTTGCATTTATTCCTGCAAAAGCAATTGTACAAAGCTACATTTAACATGTACTATTTCTACAGAAACTATTATGCACACTTTATGTGTACTTAGTATACTGCAGCCATCCACAATTTTCAATTATAAACACATAATCTGTTTATAATCGACAATTATATAAAATTATCTTCGAAATGGTATATTTCCATATTTTTATAAAGACGTTATACCTATTTTGTGGTATACTTTCCTTATTCCTATTGTTTATAAAATCTTTTGATTTCACATTATAAAATAACCGGTATAGGGAAAAATACAGAGATTTCAATCTTGTATGCCGCCGGTACAAAATCACAATACAATAAAAGAGGTCTGTTATGCAATATCATATTTTATTCATCGAAGATGACCTAGCCGTCAGTGAAATGGTCAAACAATATTTAGAAAGGGAAAATTATCAAGTCAGCCTTGCAGGAGATGGCCAGGAAGGTCTTTCGCTTTTTCAAAAGGGAAATTTTGACTTGGTACTACTTGATATTATGATGCCGAAATTAAACGGTATCGAAGTTCTGAAAGCCATTCGTTCAAGTAGCATGGTCCCTGTACTGATTACCTCCGCCAAAGATAGTGATGTGGAAAAAGCTCTGGGCTTAGAGTTGGGGGCAGACGATTATATCTCCAAGCCTTTTTCTTTGCTAGAACTATCCGCCAGAATCAAAGCAAGTCTACGGAGAGCCGGCCATTCCGCCGTCACAGAAAGTCCTTCTGTGATACATTGTCACGAGCTGATACTGGATACCGCCAATTTCTGGGTTTCCAAAAATGGTCAGAACCTAAATCTTACTGCCAAAGAATTTGAAATCTTGCAGCTCTTTCTGAAAAATCCAAAACGTGTCTTTACCAAGGAACAAATCTACAATCTGATTTGGAACGATGCCTACTATGGCGATGAAAATGTCATCAATGTTCATATCCGCCGTTTGCGTGAAAAAGTGGAAGACAACCCTTCTGAGCCAAAATATATCAAAACCATTTGGGGAATCGGCTACAAACTGGGAATCAACGAATAAAGGAGGACTTATGCCAAATCTTTTCATCACTCTCCTACTATTTATCATTATCATTTTAAGCTTGCTTCTTTTTCGACAAATATCCAACTCCAAAAGGCACCAAAAAGAACTTTGCAAAATCACACAAGACCTATCTTCCATCCTTGAAAAAAACAGCTCGGAGAAACTTATGCTTTTTACCGAAGACAAAAGCCTGATTGCTTTGCTAGAAGAGCTCAACCAACTTCTCAACTACAACCAAAAAATCCGGGCAAATCATGCTCATATGGAATTATCCATGCGAAAAATGCTTTCCAATATTTCTCATGATTTGAAAACTCCGCTAACTGTCATTGTCGGCTATTTGGAAACGATTTCCACGGAAACTTCCCTTTCACCGGAGATTCAGGCAAAAGTACAAAAAAGCTATACCAAGGCACTGGAATTGCAAGCCCTTATTCAGGAATTTTTCAGCCTTTCCAAACTGGAATCCGGGGATGAACAATATCCTCTTTCCAAAATCAATCTCAACGAAATCTGCCGTCAGGCTATCTTGCAATTTTATGAATCACTGTCGGAAATGGATTGGCAAGTAGAAATCCAAATTCCGGAAGAGGTCGTCTACAGTATTGCAAATGAAACGGCTTTAAATCGTATCCTGAATAATCTGATTTCCAATGCCCTCAAATATGGAAGTGCCGGAAAAACATTGGGGTTATGCCTTAGAGCAGATGACTTTTTTTCCTATATTGATATCTGGGACAAGGGAAAAGGCATTGATGTCATTCATCAGGAAAAGGTATTCGAACGTTTATATACCTTAGAAGACTCTCGCAATCGTCTTTACCAAGGAAGCGGTCTGGGGCTGACCATATCTCGGCGCTTGGCCAATGTAATGCATGGTGATATCTCCGTAGAAAGTAAGGCTTTTGAGAAGACCACATTTACCGTGAAACTAAAAAAATAAAATATTTCTCTCGACAAGAGTGTAGGAAAGTCCGCCAAAAAGTAAGTTCACCGTTATTTTTTAGCGGACTTTATAACGTAAGATTTTTGTAAGAATTGAGTAAGAAAAATGATAAGTTCTTGTTTTATGATAAAGATAAATCAAACGAGCACAATCGAAACAATAAAACAAGATTAAAGGAGGTTTTTTGTGAACTATATTCTAACCGCTCAAAATGTTACAAAGCAATTCAAAAATACAGTTGCTGTCAATCGTGTCAATTTGCGTATTAAAAAAGGGGAAATCTATGGCCTGCTCGGCCCGAATGGCTCCGGTAAAACTACTTTGATGAAAATGATGATGAATCTCTTAAAGCCAACCCAAGGCAGCATAAATATCTTCGGTGAGCCACTTCATCCTACTTCTTACGAGCCTTTAAAGAGAATCGGTGCAATTATTGAATATCCTATCTTTTATGATAAGCTCTCTGCCATGGAAAACTTGGAGCTGCATTGTCAGTATATGGGGTACCATAACAAAAATGATATCCGCGAAGCCTTGGAAATGGTTAATCTCAAAAATATAGAAAATAAAAAAGTAAAAGAATTTTCCCTCGGTATGAAGCAGCGCCTTGCCATTGCCAGAGCCATAATCACCAAGCCCGAGCTGCTTATTTTGGATGAGCCGATTAACGGTCTCGACCCGTTGGGAATTATTGAAATCCGTGATTTGTTGAAAAAGCTCAACCAAGAATATGGTATTACGATTCTGATTTCCAGTCATATCCTCAGTGAAATCGAGCATGTTGCCGATACCATCGGTATTTTAAAGCAAGGTCAGCTCTTGGAAGAAACTTCCATTGAAGACTTAAGAAAAAATAATAATGAATACTTTGAAATTGTTACCCCACAAATTGAAAAACTGGCTTATCTTTTGACAGAAAAAATGAATATTCACAACTTCAAAACTTTAAATGCCGGTACCATTCGGATTTATGAAACTCCAATTAACCAAGGGGAGTTATTTACTCATTGCATGAACGAAAATATCTATTTGGAAAGTTTCAGCAGAAAAGCCGGTACTTTGGAAGAGTATTTCTTATCCTTAGTTCAAGGCAGCTATTAAAAAAGGCTGCCGGTAACAATACGGAGTTGTCTTTCTGACAGGTTTTAAGTCCAATCCTTTTTATCAAACAAAATTAATCACACCACATATATTAGGAGGTTTCTTATGTTACATTTAATGAAATTAGAATTTAAAAAATGGAAGGTTTCCAGTTTGATCATCTCTATCTTTATTACCCTTGTTATCACTATTTTACTTGTATTACCGCCACTTTATTTCGATACTGCAAGTGCTCCGAAAGATGCCATAAACTTATTGCAAGCGGTCGATTCCATTATCCGTGTCAGCTTCATCATCTTTTCCGGTGTCATTTTAGCCAGATACGTAACCGATGAATACGCTGACCGTACCATGCAATTGATGTTTACCTATCCCATCAGTCGCAAAAAAATATTGATTTCCAAACTTATTTTGGTTATCGGTATCACCTTTATCTCTATATTGGCTACCAGAGTCATTATGTATAGCCTTATTTCCGGCATTGATTCGGTATCTCCTTTTCTTGCGGTTCGAATGACCGACGGCCTGACCGGTACATACCTTACTTATAGTACGGTCTATGACTTGGCTGCCAGTGCTCTTTGCCTGATTGCCCTCTACTTCGGAATGTGGAAAAAGTCTTCCAAAGTCACTATTATCACAGCAATTTTAACTGCCATTTTAATCAGCGGTAATTTCGGGGATATATCCCTTGGCGGTTCCTTCACTGCACCACTTTTTTTCAGCCTAGTCGGAGTGACCTTTGCAGCCTTTACCATTCACAATATTGAAACCAAAGATTTTATATAAAATGTTTCTTAACGATTTGTCTTATGGAAACATATAATTTTCTCCCCGGGCAAATCATTTTAATACTTTGCTTTCGTTGCCTATATTGAAGTCAAGGTTTCATATAGGCAAACTCAACAGATTATTTTAATCGCCTGCTTATGATTGTCTCTATGCAAATACCTTTGCAATTCAGCCAAACTATAGCAGGCGATTTTTATGATATGCTTGATTTACAAAAAGTTTTTTTCTCTTGCCAAATCATTTTAATGACAGCACCTGAAAAGCGAATTCCGTCCAAAAAATGTTTATATTTTTCGTTTGCATTCACCAAATTTGTGATATACTAAGGATATGTTTTTATTTTTGTTTTATGAAAAGGGAATTATTCCGACACTTTCTCATAAAACACAATTTGCAAAGGAGAAACCCATGGCACTAGACGGAATCGTACTAAAATATATGGTACAGGAATTGAAAGACTGCTTAATCGGAAGTCAAATCTTAAAGATAAATCAACCGGAAAAAGAAGAGCTTAGCCTCATTCTACGCCAAAACCGCCAGCAATATCGCCTGCTCTTAAGTGCAGATGCCGGTATGCCAAGACTATATTTGACAGAGGAAGTCAAAGAAAATCCGACCACTCCCTCTGCTTATGTGATGCTGCTCCGTAAGTATTTACAAAACGGAAAGATTGTCGATATCTCTCAGCCGGGGACGGAAAGAATCATTAATTTTCATGTCAGCCACTACAATGAAATGGGTGACCTGTCCGAAAAACGCCTAGTCATTGAAATCATGGGCAGGCACAGCAATATAATTCTAATTGATGAAAACGATAAGATACTGGAAAGCATCAAGCGCATCGGTGCCAACATCAGCTCGGTGCGGGAAGTCTATCCCGGAAAAACCTATGTGCTGCCTCCGGCTCAGGATAAAGTAAGTCCTCCGGAAGTAAAAAGTTTTGAAGAATATCGCCAAATCCTCTCGCTGGCAGGCGGAAACAGTTTACTGGATAAAATCATGAAAAGCTTTACCGGCATCAGTCCGTTGCTTGCCGATTGGCTCTGTCAATCTGCCGGTTTTGACGGCAGCCTTTTGTTTGAAACTTTAAACGAAAGCGATGTTCAAAGGCTTTATCATTCCTTTGAAAAACTGAAAACGGAGGTAGAGACAAACAGTGGCAAAGCCTATGTTATTTTAAATAAGGACAATCAATATCAGGATTTCCATACCTGCCTTTGCCTGCGTCCGCAAGGAAACTTCAAGGAATTTAATACTCTTTCGGAATTGCTGGATAGCTTTTATGTGACAAAATCCAAGCAAAGCCGCATGCACCAGCGCAGTGCCGACCTTCGCAAACTCTTGCAAAATCTGCTGGAGCGTTGTGCCAAGAAATTGGATCTACAGGAGCAACAACTGAAAGACACCAAAAATATGGAGAAATTTCAATTAAAGGGCGAGCTTTTAATGGCTTACCAATATCAATTGCCGGAAAAAGCCGAGAAAGTCAAGGTCTTTAATTATTACAGCAATGAAGAACAAGAACTCCATCTTGATCCGACCAAAACCATCCAGGAAAATGCAAAACTTTGCTTTGAAAAATACAATAAGAAAAAAAGAACGCAAATTGCAGTCACTGAGCAATTGGAAAAGACCAAGCAGGAATTGGCACACTTGCAATCCATCAGCTATAATGTTGAAAGTGCAGAAAGCTTTGAAGATTTCCAAATCATTCGCAAAGAATTGCAAGATTCCGGCTATATTAAAAAGTCGGCCGTAAAAGCGACTCCGGGAAAAAAACCTCCGAAAAAGATGAAAATTACCGCCCTCCCCCCTTATCACTATGTTTCTGAGGAAGGCTTTCACTTCTATGTCGGAAGAAACAATGAGCAAAACGAAGAGCTCGCCTTACGCTTTGCCAACAACAATGACTGGTGGTTTCATGTCAAGGGCATTCCCGGTTCCCATGTCATTGTCAAGCTGACCGGCACGGAGCTTTCGGATAAAGGCTTTGAACAAGCGGCTGCACTGGCTGCTTATTATAGTAAGGGTCGTGAGCAAAAAAAGGTGGAAGTAGACTACACCAAAGTCAAGGAATTAAATAAGCCAAACGGCTCTCCGCTTGGCTATGTGATTTATCATCAAAATTATTCCATGGTCATTCATCCAAGTATCGAAGGCTTAACCAGAGTGGAATAAAATTACATCCCCAGCATTTCTCTGGCTGTATCTTCCACCGATTTGCTGATATTTTTTCCGCCCAGCAATCTGGCAATTTCCTTGACTTTGGCTTCACTGTCCAGCTCAAAGATATGAGTCCGAGTGTTTTCGCCTTCTTCGACCTTATCAATCAAATAATGGGCATCTCCAAGCACTGCAATTTGCGGCAAATGCGTAATGGCAAAAATTTGCTTATTTTTAGCCAAAAGACTCATTTGTTCTCCCACCAAACCTGCCGTCACACCGCTGATACCACTATCTATTTCATCAAAAATCAAGCTGGGAATATCATCCACCGCCGAAAAAATACCTTTCAGCGCCAGCATAATTCGAGAAAGCTCACCACCGGAAGCAATTTCCACCAAAGGTTTGAGCTTTTCTCCTTTGTTGGTTTGAATGTAAAATTCGACCTCATCCTGCCCATCTGCATAAATATGCTCTTTCAAATTAAAACGCACTTCAAATTGACTATGGTTAAAATTCAGCTGTAAAAGACGTTTGGTCATCTCCTCTTCCAGCTGCTGTCCGGCTTTTTTTCTTATCGCAGTCAAGTCTTTGGCAACAGCCTGCATTTTTTTCTCGACATCTTTTTTTTCCTCTGTCATCCTTTGTCGATTCTTTGCCATTTCCTCCAAAAAAACCAGTCTTTGCTTTTTATCGGTCAATGCCGTTTCTATCTCTTCCATGCTATTACCATACTTGGATTTAAGCGATAAAATGGTATCCATTCTCTCTTCCGCTTCATAAAGCCTTTCTTCATAACCATCCATACCATCCAGATAGCGGTCTGCCTCTTTGGCTACATCATGCAATATATCTTCTACACTTAACAGTTGCTCCCAAATAGAATTCAGTTTATCATCATAATCCTTTATTTTTTGCATACCATGCGTTGCCCTCGCTACTTGGCTGCGGCTGCCATAGTCGCCACTGACAACTTCTTCTACCATTTGCAGACTTTCCTTGATTTGTCTGCTGTTTTGCAACACTTCCAGTTCCTGCTCTAAAAGCTTATCTTCTCCTACCTTTAATGCCGCTTCTTCTATTTCGTCAATTTCAAACTGTAGGAAATCAATTTCTCTAAGTCTTGCAGATTCTTCCATTCCAACTTCTGAAAGTTCTTTTTCAATCTTCTTTTTTTGACCGTCTAAAGTTTTCAGTTTTTCCAAATAAGGAGCAATCTCCTTGCCAAAATAGCGGTCAACCATCAAAATATGATTCTTCACCTGCAACAAGGATTGGTGTTCCCTTTGCGAGTGTATATCAAACAATTGACTGCGCAGCTCCAAAATAGCGGCCTTGGTCACCATTTCTCCATTGCAACGAAAAATGGAGCGACCGCCGCTCATCTTTCGGCTGATTATCAGCTCATTTGTCTCCTCAATGCCCAAATTTGCCAGGCATTCGAAAAAGGAAGAATCCTTTCCGAGAAGGGCAAAAGTTCCCTCAATGAAAGAATCTTCCTCTTTTCTTAAGCTTTTATTGACATCTCCACCTAATAAGGCATCAATGGAGCCGATAATCATAGATTTACCGGCTCCCGTTTCACCGGTTAAAATATTCAAACCCTTGCGAAATGTAATTTTTATTTCATCAATCAGTCCAATATTTTGAATGTGTAAGTCCTTAAGCATGATTTTTCCGTCCTATATCAAATTCTTAATATCCCTCAATACATCCTCTGCCGCCTGCGGAGAACGTGTCGCACAAAAAATGGTATCATCGCCTGCAATGCTTCCTACAATATGGCGAAAGCCCAGTGCATCAATGGCTGCCGCTACTGCCATCGCCATTCCGCTTAATGTACGAATTACAACCAGTTGACCGGCAACTTCTCCATTCTTAAAGCCATGTTTTAAGACATTACGATATTTATCATTGCTGGTCTCCGGTGTAATTTCCATTTGCGGCAAGCTATATCGCACTCGTCCGGAGCCATCTGCCGATTTGATTAATTGTAATTCTCTAATATCTCTGGATATGGTTGCCTGTGTTACTCGAAAACCTTCTTTTTTCAAGATTTGCACAATCTCATCCTGTGTTTCCACTTCGTCATTTTTGATAATTTCCAATAATCTGGATTGCCTTTGAAATTTCATTGTTTTCACCTCCATTAAAGCTTTTCATTTAAGATGGAGAAAAAGTTTGTATCTTCTTGGCGAATCAAATTGGTTGTTTGTCCGGATTTTATGATTTCCACACTCGTTCCCTTTTGCAAAGGAATCATATCATGTCCATCCAAGGTGATGAAAAAATCATCCAATCCGTTTAATCGGTCAAATTCCAGTTCAATTTTATCTTCTGCGGATAAGACCAGTGGTCTTGCAGACAAAGAGTGCGGGCAAATCGGAGTAACTGCCATATTTTCGCAATGCGGCAAGATAATCGGACCACCTGCTGACAAATTGTATGCTGTTGAGCCGGTCGGAGTCGCTACAATCACACCATCCGCCCGGTAATAACCTGCCATATTCCCGTTGATTTTCAGAGAATAGGCCAACATTCTGGAAATGTCATGTCTTTTTAAAACCACTTCATTTAGGGCAGAGCCCAAATACTTTCTTTCACCCTTATACAAACTGTATGCACTTAGCATCATTCGTTTTTCTATTACAAATTTTCCACTGAAAATTTCTGTCAAAACGGAAAACGCATTGCTCTCTTCCGTTGGTGCCAGAAATCCCAAGTGCCCCAAATTGATACCAAGCACCGGTACCTCTACTTTGGATACCTCTTTTGCTACATTAATAATTGTTCCATCTCCACCTAATGTTATAACGATATCCTGTTCCTTTAAATCCTCTTCTCTCACTTGATGAACACAGGTAACATTCCGGTCTTGTTCTTCCAACCATTTTTTTAGAATCTTTGTAAATCTCTCTTTTATGTCCTTCTGCAAATTGGTAACAATCAAAACATTCTTATAAATCATCCTTCTACCATCTCATGAGATTTTTCTACCACATCTCGAATTCTGTCCAACCAGTTTATGTCCCCATTTCCCATATCATCAACATCTACTCTCTCCCTTTTTTCCGACTCACCCTCCTTTTTTGAATCAATCACATTTTTTAAATACAACAAATATTCAATATTTCCGGCCGGTCCCTTAATTGGTGAAAACTCTAATCCCTTTACTTCAAACTGTCTGTCGCACATATATTGAATAATTGTTTCGATGACCTCTGTATGCACCTTTTTATCTTTTACGACTCCGTTTTTGCCGACTTTTTCTTTTCCGGCTTCAAACTGCGGCTTAATCAAGCATACCAATTCTGCCTCATCCTTCAAACGTCCACGCACCGCTTCTATAATCTTAGTCAATGAAATAAAAGATACATCAATACTTGCAAAATCAGCCTTTTCCGGTACCTGCTCCTCTGTCAGGTATCGCACATTGGTTTTTTCCAGTACAATCACTCTCTCATCTTGACGGAGTTTCCATGCCAATTGACCATAGCCGACATCAATACTGTAAACCTTACTTGCTCCGTGCTGCAACATACAATCGGTAAATCCGCCGGTGGAGGCTCCAACATCCAGGCAAACCTTGCCTGTTAAATCAATTTGAAAACCTGCCATCGCTTTAAGCAGCTTATAGCCTCCACGGCTGACAAAGCGCTCTTGTTCTCCTTTTATTCGGATTTCCTGATTCGGAAACACCATCAGTCCGGCTTTTTCTTCTCTTTCATTATCTACTAAAACTTTCCCTGACATTATGAGGGCTTTGGCTTTTTCACGGGAGGCCGCCAGACCAAGGCTCACCAGTAACACATCCAATCGCTCTTTCTTCATATTAACTCCTCTGGAAAAAATGTAAAAATCTGCCAATTTGAAAAACAATGAAATTGGCATTGCGCATTGCAATCTCCTTTGCAACCGCCTTTCCACCCACGGTAACCGCCGCAATCAGCCCGGATAAAAGAATCTCGGAGGCACTGAGCCAAAAACGATCTTCAATTGCCAACTTTAAAATAATTGCCGCTGCTGCACTTCCTGAAATAATTCCCGCAATATCACCGACCACATCATTGCAAAAGTTGGCAACACTTCCGGCATTGCGAATGATTTGTATGCTCTCCTTAGAACCTTTTACATTGGAGGCTGCCATCGAATGAAACGGTGTTTCAATTGCTGCGGTTACGGCAATTCCCAATAAGTCAAAAAAGATACCCAAAGAAACAATAAAAAATAAAATCAAAAGTGCGACCGTTACCGACACCTTAGCCATAAAAACTACGGAAAAGTATGCCATGGCTATGGCTATACCAAAAGTAGCCACGGTGATAAATCCAATCCACTTATAGTTTACTTTTCTTTTTACTTTATTTCTAAATTTAACTCGATTTTTCTTTCCCAAAATAATTCCTTACCCATCAAATCACAGAGCAAACCATATTCTCTGTTCGAATTCTGTATGATTTCATTTTTAGTAAAAGTAAGACAACTTAAATGATAAATTTTACGACATATGGTCCTGCAGGTTTTCCCGAATCACTACTTAATTGTCACCAAAAAAGCGGTTTCCCTTTAAAGCAATTCCAAGGTAGTTGCCACGCCTTGCGCAAGATCGCCGAAAACAGTCGTACCGTAATCCCACTTAAGCTTCGTCAGAACAGTCTAGGAGCTTTCCTCGGCAATTCCTTTACTTCCTAGTCTTTTTAGCAATTTATCGTTTCAAAGGACAATCCTTAATCCTATTTGGCCGAATATTCTCAAGGTCGCAATCCTTATCCCCGAAAAATCACGCAAGACAGGCTACACTGCCCACAGCTTTCGCCGCAAGACAGGTTCCACCCGATTTTGTAGGTTCGTCTTTATTTTCAGTAACATTCTCCCACAAATATCGGTCTCCACGAGAAATGGGTCAACGCCTGCATGCCATTGCAGATCGCCCAAAACTCTTAACTCCCGGCATCAGCCCGCAACTGGGCGTCACCAGCCAAAACCAGGAACTTCATCGATATGCCCTTTACGGATTTTTAGCCCCGTCTTTGGAAATAAAGCAATCGACTAGAATACTGTGTCTTACTTTAAAATTATTATACTATAAAAAAGTTTAAAATGCAAACAATGAAAAAGCCTTGAATCAACGACTTCCCACCGGCATATCCTAAAAGGCATTTTTCTTTATTCAAAAAAGATACATCGTCTCAAATTGTGCGAGAGATAAATTAGAAGTTGTGAGGCACGCTCTAAAATGATTGTCTTTTGAAAGAGACCAAGCGTGCCTCGAGTATGCTCTCGGCGACAAGAGCCCAGGACACCGAGAGGCAA
>JAUMXK010000073.1 GCA_030535295.1 Eubacteriales bacterium
CTCAAACTTAGTGCAACTTCTAGCCCTACTAGAACTTACTTTGAAAATTTACCACAAAATAAACAAACCGACAATTCCCACCTTTAATGCATTCATCTATAGACCCTCCGCCCGAATCAGTCCGCCTCCCCTGGCAATAATGCTGACTCTTTGGCCGCCCACACCCAAAAAAGATTTCAATTGCTGAAATGGTGTTTGGCTAGTGTTTTCTACACTAATATAAAAGAAATCACCCAAATTCATCCGATATTTACCCTCACTGCGAATTCCTTGATAAATTTCGGTGTTATAACTTCCCACATAGTATGCTTCTATCTTCCCCTCGCCTTCATTTTCCAGAAATTCTTTCTTCAAATGGGACAGACGAATTTGATAATTCGTTCCCGTTGCCGCCAGGACCGCCTGTAATTTCGCCAAAGAATGTTCCTCGATATAGCCCAGCTCACAGACCAAATCCGCTGCTTTTTCTGTTTCCAGAAGAACCAATTGATAGTTCATTTCCTCCTGCCTTTGATATTGATAATATGTCGGCACCACAAAAAGTAGTACAGCAATTAAAAAAATCGCAAACAAACGCTCCAAACTTCGTACAATCATTCCTCCACCCTCCATTTTCCGTCTGTCTGGTAAATGGTAAACATTCTGTTTTGCATTTGAGCCCGCTCATTTGCTCCCAAATAAAGCTTTCCTTGCTCTTTGTTCCAGTTTATGCCCAATATTCCCGTCAAAAATTCTTCAACGCTATAATCCTTTCCCTCATAAACCAGCTGCTGTTCCTTCTTTTCTTCCAGTACGGCAAAATGCAATGCCATCTCCAACGCATTACAGGAATAGTGAAGATGGCCCTGCGAAACAAAGTTGTCCGGAAGAGCTTCCACTAAAGGATTCTCTACTCTCTGCCGGCCAAATCCTTGATGAAGTTGCAAAGACAAAGCAATGACCACTAAGACCAAGACTATGCCGACCTCCAGCAAATCCATAATTTTCTCCATTGTTTTATACCGGCCACGGCTATTCTTGCTTAAAGGTAATACCTTTAATTACCTCATTTTTATCGTAAATCAATTGTGCGTAAAATTTGGCTGTCGGATTGATATAAGAACTCCCCTTACTGTCATTCGCCTCCTTTATTTGAGCATCAATTGCCGAACGAGTCAATGATGACAACTTATCCACTGTATTATTACTGATGCTGCCATTACTGATATAAGTTTTATTGCCGGTATTGGTTTGTACCTGAACAATAAAATCTCCGCTTTGATCGGCATAGAGCTTTATCGCACTAATAACATCCGCTCCCGAGGTCGTTGTATTGTTGTAAGATGCATAAGTAGATTCTGCCAAATCCTTACTGACCTTATCCAACTGCTGACTGCTGGCCTCTGCCACACCCCTGCCCTTATTGTAAAGAGTCAATCCTGTACTCACAATCCCAATAAACAATAAAATACCGACACCTAACCACAACGCTTTTTGAATATTTTGATCCATTTTAAAATCTCCTTTTCTTTTACTGATTTGTTTATTTTAAGGCCATATAAAAAGCACTTTGCACTATGTTTTTATGATGTACCTTATTTTCCGTTTTATATCTTACATTGTCTTCTTTCCCTGTAATCCTCAACTCCTCGTCATTTGAAACAAAAACCGCCCAAAACTCTCTTATGATTCTTTTTGGAAAATCTCTGTTCCCGAAAGCCTCATAGTCTGTCACGACTTTTGGAGAACGAGCCCGCATCCGAATTCTAACATTTTTTTACATCATTCGATAGAACTGATTCAAACTTTCCATACCGCTATATATCATAGGAATAATCAAATACAGCACAATCAAAGCATACGCCGGAATAAAACCGACAATCTCTCCCAAAGCCAAACGCTTGGCAATCATCTGCCGATTAATCTCCTTTCGTTTCTCCAAATAATATGCCTTCTCATGAATCAAATCATCAAAAGCCTGCTGTAAAGACAAATCCTTAGCTGCCGTTTCCAACTGCAAAACCAGTGTTTGAAAATCCGGCTGCTTTGCCTTCTTCAGCTCTGCAAAAGCCTCTTCCGTTCCCAGAGAATAATTGTTCAAGCAACGCTCAAAATTTTCCGCATAATAATTGGAAAAAAGACTGAGCCAAGATAGCACATCCTCCATGCCCAAACGATTGTGATGCATCAACATCAACAAAATACTGCGAAACGATGCCACCTCGTCCTCTCTCTCCATTTCTCTGACCTTTCCCGTCAAAAACTCCTCCAAATAATGCCAATAGCCTACCAGAAAAGCCAGAGCAAACACGAAAAAGACCTGCTGCCAAGTCAGCCACGGCTCCTGTAAGAGAATGGCTTTTTCATAAATCTTAGCTGCATATAAATCAATTGCCTTTCCCTGTAAAAAAGCAAGCTCCGGTTGATACTTGATTTTCTCTGTCAGATAAAGCCTTGCCTGCTCCTCATCGCTCATTCCCCGAATCGCAGTTATCCACTCCTGTTCCCTTTCTACCATATTGCGGTTGACATTGTCATCCTCGACTTTTTGCAAAATGTTTTCCATAGCAGAAGTGTTTATAATACGACTTCGCTCCTGCCAGTGAATCATCAGCAAAATTCCGATACCCAGAATAAACGCAATCCGGCGAAGTTTATTTCTTTTGTGAATTCGTCCTTGCGAATTGTTGTCCCTTTTTCCACTCTCAAAAGAAACCCCGATATTCTGAATCTTTCGTAGCAGCATCACTGCCAGAATAATAATCAGGCACATGGCGATTTCCGCCATTTTCCCCCATCGTCCGGCATAAAAAAATTGTAGCGGTTGAAAGTTTTTACTCGCCCATTCCTGCAAAGGCAACATGAAAAACAAAGGCAAGACGGCAATCAGATTGATGCTTTTAAGCGAATAATTAAGCTGTTGCCGCTTCATCTGCTCCACCCGAATTTCATTTGTCAAGTAACTCAAACTGTTCATAAAAACACTCTGCCCCTTCTCCTGACTATCCCCATATTCGGCGGTAATAAAACATAAATTCAAAAGCATTTTCAGATACTGATTCGGCGCTCCCTGATTGTAGCGGTGCACCGCTTCTTCCGGATTGCTCTCCATCAAGATATCATACAAATACTCCCCTTGAATCAGCATGGCATGTTCCTTTTCCGGAAATTCCCTACAGGCCTCGTAAAGAGCCTCCTCCACCGTTCCCTGCTCATAATACTTTTGCCGAACCAGTTCATTAAATAAAATTTGCCCTTCCAGCAGTTGGTTATGCTGTCGAACCAAGACATAATCAATCAAAGACTCCAGCAAAGCTAAAACTACCAGAACATACATGAACAAATAAATCGGATTTTGTGTGTATGCCAGTACACAAGCAAAAATAAGCACCACCATCCACAATAGTTTTCGAAAAAAATTGCCCGTTTCATGGTAAAGCCTTTCTTCCCTGAGCTTGGTCAATTGCTTCAAACTATACTGATAGCGCAAAACCAAAGAACGAGTATAGCGAAAGCGCAGCAAAAAGAAATAAATTTTTACATTAAAAGGATGAAAAATCTCCTCTTTTTTCTTTTTCTTCTTTCTTATTCTGCCCTTCATACTATAGACAAGTGCCACCATAAAGAGAGAAAAAGCAGCCGCCCAGATACTAAGAATAATCGTCGGCATTTTCCATCACCTCCCTGCATTCCTCCAGAAATTGCAAGAAACATTCCTTGTCTTCGTCCGTCATATATTGTTGCATGGCCTCCAGATTTTTTTGACTAGGTAATTGTTTTAAATGATAGGCCTGATTTTGGTAGACCAAAATATCTTGCAGACGATAGCCGTTTTCCTCGGGAACAACCTCGGTAATCCTTTCTACAAAACGATTTCCCAGATAATCCTTACCCAGATGAATATCGAATTGAATTACAGAAGTAACCTGTTCTTCCGCAACTGCCTCATCCCGAAAAATATTACATTTTAAAAGAGAATTACGTAAAGATAAAATTAAGTCCGCAGTGGTCTTGGCATGATGGGTAAATAAAGTGAACAGCGACGCCACTTGAGCTGTTTGCAACATCAGTGCCGCTACTTCGTCCGTTGCCACTTCTCCCAAAATATTGACAGAGCCGTCTGTCTTTTTCTGCAAGTCCAGTCCTGCTTGACCGGAAATGAATTCCGTTTCACGAAATGTTAATATATTACGCATTGGATACACTTTGCGCAAATGCAATTCAAAAGCCATTTCCTGAATTCGCAAAGTCAAAGTGCCATAGATATGTCGTATTAGCGCCATTAACAAGGTTGTTTTACCACTTCCTTGTGAGCCTGTGACAGCCATAATTCTGCCACCCTTTACTAAATATTTGAGCCAAAGCTCCAGCAGCTGTGCATGATGGCCTTGAAACAACTGAGAAATCTCCAGCTTTTTGATATGAAATTTCCGGACAAAAAATGCCCAGCTCTCCGAAAAAGGCGGTCTCACCACCACAACTCTTGAGCCATCCCTCATCTCGTTGACCTTGTAGCCGATATTTTCTGAAAGCTGTCCGGCCTTATTGAACCGATAAATCAGTTGGCAAATTCGTCGAATCTCCTTTTCCGAGCCGAAACTCAGAAAGGACAAATGAATGGGTTTTCCCCGAAAAAAAATCCAAACACTGTCATAATTTCGAAAATTCTCCTCTTGCCATTGTGATTTTTCTCGTGGATCGAAAAAATGCTCCATTTTGTGTTTGAATTCGTTGCTTACATCTACATGAATCTTGCCGGACACCCCTCCGGATACCCCGTCAATTGCCATTTCCCGCAAGCGCTCAATCACACCGTAACCCTTGAAATAACGGTAAACCTTATGTGCCAGCAATAGGTACTCCTCCTCTGCACTGAGAGATATGGCTTCTTTTTGATAAATATGATGGATTTCCTCCGCAGTAATAATATAAGAAAGGGTTTCCCCATTTTCTATCATTCGTTTCGGCAAATCCAGCTTATACTTCAAAATAAACTCTTCCAGTCCGTTTTCCTGGTATTGCTGCTCATAAAAATAAAGCAAAATATCAAATTTATCCTCAACCGAAAGATCATCTTCCCTGGAATACGGAACAATGCTGTAAAGCCTCTCCTTTTCCGGCAGCAACTGACGAATAATATCCTTTATCACTTCTATGACATAAGTCTTATCGCTTCGTGAGCCATAGCCGCATTCTTTGAGAGAATTCTTCAAGTGATTACAGCGGCTTTTGGCTCTCTCGTATTCCTCGCTCTGCTCTTTGTATTCCAGGTATTTCTTGGTTTCCTGATAGAGTTCTTCCTTTACCAATTGCAATAAACTGTCAAAATTGATTTCCTCTTCTCTTCTTTTATTTCTCTCCTTGATTTTCTTTTTTTCGTACTCATACACCGCTTGAAAAAACAGCAATCCCCCCACTATGACAATTGCCGGTATCAGAGTTTGCGTCATCTTCGTTTCTCCTCCCCACTGTTGATAAACTTACTCAAGATTCGATACTCTTTTTCCCATAGTAAATATTTTCTCTTTAGAAAATTCAAAAGATTTCCGGCGGTAAAGGCATCAAAAAGCTCATAGGAAAAATCAATTCCCAAAGTCGCTCCCGACGGAATTTCCTTTGCCAAACGATTCCTTGTCCACTTCGTCACCGGATGATACGGCGCAAACAGCAAAAGCGGCAATTTACTCTTTTCAAAATGGATTTCTCTTTCCTTGACCGCCAATTGTATATTAATCAATGATTGCGGCATACACAAAATGACCTTATCGACCAAATCCTGCATTTCCAGACAATCCGCCATATCCATAAAAATATATTGGTATCCCTCTTCGGCTTTCTCTAAAATATATTCATAAAGCACTTTTCGATATTCTTCCTTCTCATCAATAAAGGATACGTCCAAATAATCCAAACCTTTCATCAAAGCAATGCTGTAATCATGAAGTAACTGATAGCTTAACTGACCGTTGACCGCCAGACGGAAGATATCATTTCTCTTTTTCTCCGATTCTTCCACTTCGATTCCCAAATAATACTCCGCCTTGAGCGGTTTACGGCTTATAATTAAATGCTTCTTATCACTAAACTGGGGAAATAACCCCGCTACAAAGCACAACTGACTGGTCAGATGTCCCTTACCCGTAATATCTGCAAAGCCGATAATCATTTAAAATTTCTCCTTTCCCACTTAAAGTACCGCTTAATATCCTTCGAGGATATTTCCGCTACCGTTTCCAGTACTGTAGAAAGAGCATTTTTGTAATCTCTGGATAACGGTGTTATTTGATAATAACTGTCAAAAAGTCCCTCATTACACAATAATTTATTGATTTTATCCCACTCTATCGTCAAAAGTCGTACTCTGTCCAATCCAATTTTCTCATCAATCATACGGGAAAGATATTTGCTGTTTAAAACCGATTCCTTGATATGCTCTCCGTATACAATAATCGTATTATCCGCATATTCGGTGTCCAAAAAATTGGCAAACATTTTAATTTCCGGTTGATACGGTGTCAAAAAGTAAATGGTATGATCCGCTTTGATGGCGATATCTTCCGATTCAATCACGCATTGTTCCTGACCGCAGTAATTCTTGAGCGGGTGCACTGTCAAATTGTCGGTATTGTCTTCGGATAATTTTGCATAGTTTTCCGAATATATTTCATATTTTCCATAATGGATTGATAAGATATCCGCCAGCATATACACAAATTGTCTTTTTCCCGGGGATTTCTTTCCTAAAACCTGAATCATCTTTCTTCTCCTTTAAAACTGTATGTCCTTTTTCGCACTGTCATCGGTTTGCGCTTTCGTTGCGCTTGTTTCTTCTTGTGTTTCTTGCTTGAATCCTTCTGTTTCTTCTTTTGTCGTTTCCTCTTTCCGAGGCTCTTCTTTTTCTTCTTTTTTCGGGCTTTCTTTTTCTGTTTCCTTCGGCTTTGTCTCCTCGTCCTGATTCGCTGCCTGCGGTTTCTCTTCTGTCACAGAAGTTTCCTCTTCCGGCAAAGCCGTGCCCTCAAGAAACTTTTGCTCTGCTTTCAGTTGCTCCAGTGCCGTTTCCAAATCATTGCGCAATTGCCCATTTATTTTTCTGCCGGCAACCTCCTCGTACAAGGTTTGCACCGAGCCGTTGACCGGATATCTCACTTCCGTCATCGGAGTGTCTTTTGCCTTGGGATAAACGCTGACATATAAATAGGTCAAATCATAGGTTTCGGTATCGGTCAAGGCACTGCTGAAACGCAATCTTTCTTCTTCTGAAAGGCTCAATGTCATTTTCTTTTCTTCAAAGTGAATATCCCCCACCTGCTTGTGAGCCAATACGCAATAGTCATGACCGCTCGGAAACTTAACCCGAATATCAATATAATCACCGCTCTCCAAGCTGGCCGGTATCTCTCTCACCGTTATTTCCTGATTATTTTCATACATTTCCAAATTCTTTTGGTAAAAGAAATCCTCTGAAAGAATCACTTTCGGTTTCAAATTCACCCAAACCTTTTGGCCAATAGCATTTTCCGTCAGTTTCAATGCACCTGCCGGAATATTTTCTTCATTGATTTCCATTTCTTCAATATCTTCCGGAGTCAGCACTGCCCCCATAGAAATTTCCCGATTGACTGTCAGGACTTTCTCCAAAACAATGACTTTTTCCTGCTCTTTTCCCCTTTCTTTCCAGTAGCGATAACCAAAGCTGCCGCCAACTCCAATCGCCAGTCCCAAAACAAATACCATCGTCCATTTCAGAAAACTGCGAATCATTCCTTGCCTGCGTAATGACATCTCCGTTCCTCCCTTTTATTCTCCCAATATTTGTAATAATAGTTCTCTTTGCTCTCTGTCAGAACCAAATGCATCTTTCCAAAACGGAAAATTATGGATTTGCAGAGAACAATATTTACGAAAGAAATTCCGTTCTTCCTTATTGCCGAAATTAATTATCAACTTTAATCTCTCTCCGAGCTCACTCTCATATTTTTTTAAGACCGGAATCCAGCGATTGGCCTTCCACTCATTTCCCGTCAATATCAAAACAGGATAATCCGCTTCGGCAAAATAACTATTGCGTGTATTCCCCATATCCGCAATGATATAATCATAATTTTCTTTTTTGATACTGGCCAAGCCTTTTTCCTGATAGCTTTTGTAATAATCCACCCTGCGAATACGAAAAACCTGTTCTTCTTTCTTTTCAAAGCCGAAACCCTGAAAAGACTTTTCAATTTCCACAAAATCCTGATGTGAATTCCATTCAATCAATGCCACTTTTTTTCCCAAAGCCGCCAGTGCATGGGCAAAGCACACACAGATATGAGTTGCTCCCATCCCTCTTTCAGGCACTTGTACTGCGACTGTTTTCATCTCATATTGTCGCTTTCTTAGAATCATAATTCCCCTCGCTATTTTCTTCTATCCCAATCCTACCCTTTGCACTTTTATGGAGTTTATCCAGCAGACCAAAACGAAACTTGCTTTTCTTTTCCTTGCTTTCCGCCTCTGCCGCATCCTCTTGAATCTTTTTCTGATAACAAAAATGTTCAAAAGTGGTATGGGGATAATCCTCTGCCAGCTTATCTGCCAATTCTTTTTCTGCCATATTCAGAATAAAATGGTATTCAATCAATTTTTCATTGAACATCACTTCATCCAAATCCACTACGTCCCATAAAGCTCCGGCACTCACAATCCGTACTCTCTCCTTCCATTGCTTGGTTTCAAGCTTTTTGGCCGGTTCAAAAACTCCATAGTCAATAAAAATGATGTCATATTCCAGATAGTTTTCCGGCATCGTCCGACCTCGGCTGATGGGAAAAATCTCCAAATCTCCCAATATAAAAGAATATTTCTTAATCTGTGCTTTGGGCGAAATATAGCTTAGCTTTGATATCTGCTGGCTTTCACTCCAATCCAATAGAGCCACCTTTTTTCCTGCCTCACTCGCCTGAAAGGCCTTAGCAAAAGTAATAAAGCTAGTACCCACTCCATGACGAATGCCCATATATATCTCTGCATTGGATGGAATGTGCTTGCCCATCGTTTCCTTTTTCTCAATTTCATTCAATTTTTTCTTGATTTCAGCAAAGTTTTTCGGCCGAATATCTCTTTGCGGCTCACTACAATCATAAATCAAAGAAATAAATTCCTCGGAATAATCCGGAAACCAGCTTTCTTTTTCCAACCTTTTATATGGAAACTCGGTAATCTTATGCTTTCCCAACAAATAATAAAGTGTCATTCCAAAAGAATAGATATCTGATTTCTCATCACTTTTTAGAACTCCGAATTGTTCCGGCGACGCATAGGCCTTTGTCCCCAAAAACATAGTATCCTGTTTTCTTTCTTCTCCGGAGAACCTGGCAATCCCGAAATCAATCAAGGAAAGATGGCCTTTGTCATCCAGAATAATATTTTCCGGCTTTAAATCTCTGTATATTAAAGGCCGATCCAAACCCTCATGCAAATATTGCAAGGCATCCGCCAATTGTCCTGCAATGGCCACCAATTCCTCTTCCGGAAAGCGTCCTCGCTCTGCAAGATGTGCTTCCAAATCTTTGCCTTCTGCATATTCCCGAATCAGATATAAATCCTCTTCATCTTCCATCACATCAATGATTTTGGGAATATTAAAATGCATTAATTTCTTTAACACTTCCACTTCTGATAGCTGAAAGTTCTTTTCTTTCTTCATTTTCTTAATGATTCTCTTGCTCCCGAGAGAGATATGTTCCACCAAGAAAACCTGATTGCTTTTATTTTTATGTAGACATTCCAGTACGACATACTTATCACAAATGGTTTGCATCATTAAATCCTTTCACCTATTTATAAATCCTCTTTAAGTCCTATTTATAATCCCCTATTCCTATATTGTTTTTCTATTATATCATATTTTTTTTCAAAAGTCGTCCTTTTTTAGCGGAATTTCGTAATCCTTTTATAAACAAAGAATAAAACTATCATAAACTTAATCAGGATTTTTATATATTTTGATTCTATAGCCCTATTTTAACATATGCCTTCTAGATTACATCCGTCACTCTCTTTTTTCTATCCTGCTTTTTGGCAGTTCAAAAAAGCTCTCGGAAAATTCCGAGAGCTTTTTCATATTTCATTTTATGTAGTTGTTTTTTTATTCCTGTGTTGTAGAATTAAGTTGTTTTCGTTTCCAAAATGTCACCAGTCTTTTTCCGCTAAATGCCAATAAATAAGAAGAAATGGCAATCAGAATAATGGTGGCACCCGACGGAATATTCAGTTGATACGAAAGTGATAATCCTGCCAAATTAAAGATAACTCCTAAAATGCCGGCTCCAATCATCACTCTGCTTAAGCGATGTGTAAACAGTTTGACAATTGCCGGCGGTGCAGTCAGCATGGCAATGGATAAAATAATACCGACGACCTTAATTAAAATTACGATACTTACGGAAATAATCAGGAAGAGAACAAATTCCAAAGCCGCTGTCTTGATTCCCATAATACTTGCATATTCTTCATCAAACAGATATATTTTCCAGTAATTATAAAGAGAAAAAACCACAATCAAAACAATTACACTTAGGGCCATCATCACTCTTAAATACAAGAAATTGACCGTCAATATATCCCCAAATAAATAAGAGGTCATATCCGGCGGATATCCCGGTGTCAAGGCGATAAACAAAATTCCCATTGCCATTCCGGCCGACCATAACATACTAATAAGAGTATCTTCGTTGGTATTACTTCTTTTTCGGATTTGTGCCACTCCAAGAGCAGACAAAACAGCAAAAGCAATGCCGCCGAATATCGGTTCAAATCCCATATAATATCCTAGGCCAATTCCACCAAAAGACACATGAGCGATTCCTCCGCTAAAGCTGACCAATTTCTTTTCGACAATAATCGTTCCTACAATGCCGCAAACAACACTGGCAAAGATTGCCGTCAGAAAAGCATTTTGCAGGAAAGTATATTTAAAAACGGCTTCTATCATCTTTCACTTGTCTCCTTTTCAGTAAGCGAGCTTTGCCAAACTGCTCTGTCCATCACTCTTGCTGTCTTATTGACATATACAAAATAAGAAATAAAAGGTGAGGTGTCCAGTTGATCATGCGTAATCATCAGAATCGTCATGTTTTTGTTTAATTCTTGCAACAATTGATAAATTTCTTTCTTCGAGTTCTCATCCACTCCTGCTGTCGGTTCATCCAATACCAAGATGGTAGGATGATTCATCAAGGCTCTGGCTACCAGCACTCTTTGCATTTGTCCGCCGGATAATTCCCCTATTTGGCGATGCTTTAATTTCTCAATCCCCAGTCTTTCCATGACAAAATTGGCATGCTCTTTTTCGTGTTTGCTGAAACGATGCCCCAGCGTAATTCGTTTGGGTAAATGTCCCAACAAAATAACCTCGAATACTGTAATGGGAAACTTCCTGTCAAAAGTAGTCAGCTGCGGTACATACCCTAGGGTTTCGCCCGGATCCAACTCTATCTTACCTTTGACGGGCTTTATAATCCCCAGTATCGACTTAATCAAACTGGTTTTGCCGCCACCGTTTGGCCCGATAATTCCAATAAAGTCACAAGGCTCTACCTTCAAATCGACATCCATAAGTGCCACGGTTTTACCATAATTCACTTGTAAGTCTTTGACTTCTAAAATCGGCATTGTTCTTCCTTCCTATAAAATCATTTTAATGATATGCCTCTAATTCTTATCTTTTTTCAGATGTTGTACTTCAAATTCGTTTCCTTTTTAAACGATTCCTGCAAATCATTTTAATGATATGCCTCTAATCCTAAATAAAGTCCAAAAGCACATCCCGATATCTCATAAGTTAGTTAAGAGATACGGGATATGCTTATTTGTGTCTATCTTATTTTCCCAGTACTTTGGCAAATGCTTGACCAATCTTTTCCAGATTTTGCAAGTAATTTTCTGCTAAAGGTTCCAGCTCCATTACTTCGCCACCGATTTCGGATGCAATCGTTTTGGCCTGGTTGTTATCAAATTCTTTTTGGTAGAAAATAACCTTGATATTATTCTCTCTTGCATAGTCAATCACGCTCTTCATGTGATCTGCCGTTGCCTGTTTTCCTTCTTTTTCAATGGAAATCTGTTCCAAATCAAAATCTTCGGCAAAGTATCCCATAGAAGGGTGCATGATAATAAAACTTTTATCCTTACTGTCATGCAGCAATTTGTGCAAATCGGAAGTCAACTGATCCAGTTTTTCTCTGTAAGCCTTTGCATTGCTTAAGTAATAATCTGCATTTTCTGCATCCAGCTTTGCTAAAGCTTCGGCAATACTATCTACCATTACCGCTACCCGTCTTGGAGACATCCAGATATGAGGATCTCTGCCGGAATGATGGTGATGGTCGTGATCATCATGATCATCATGCTTATCCCCTTCATGGTCATGACCATGGTCGTCATGTTTATCGCCCTCATGGTCGTGG
>JAUMXK010000074.1 GCA_030535295.1 Eubacteriales bacterium
TAAAATGAGGAATGTCAAAAAGACTTATATTAGCTAAAATATCCATATACTATGTCCTTAGTGTATAATTTTCATTGGCAAAAAAATAAAAGGGAAGATACCGAAATATCTTCCCATATCACACAAAATATCTTATTATAAATTTTACGACAAATCAATAAGGGGGTTGTGTGATGAATACTATAATAAACGAAAAAGAATAATGTGCAATGTCGGTGATGCTTTTGAAGTGTCAAATTTACATTTCACTCTGTTTCCATTCCCCCGTCGGAGTAGCAACCCACTATATGACCTTTTCAAGTTAGGGAGAAGTTCTCCGCATATCATTAATTACTCTTTTCCGAATCATCATCTATTCCGTAATTCGGGTGACGAAACGTCACGCAAGCACCACCATGGGAACCATTTTTTATTTCAACACTCCCTTGCATCTGCTCAACCAGTTGCTTGACAATATATAATCCCAAACCGGAATGCCCCCCTTTGCTTTTGCGAGCTTTGTCGCCTCGATAAAATTTGTCAAATGCCTTGTCCAAATCGATTCGATGAAATCCGCAGCCCGTATCACAAATCTCATAAAACACATTCTCATGGTTTGCTCTCACAGAAATCTGTACTTTCCCATTCATAGGAGTATATTCTAAGCTGTTAGACATAATATTATCCAAAATACGCTCCAATTTATCTTCATCCATGAAGATTGACTCTCCCAAGTCTTCCTGTATCTTAAGTTCGAGCTTTATTTTTTTCTCCTCTGCTTGCAGCTGATAATGTCTTACTTTTCTGCTCAAAAAATCAAATAAATTCACCTGCTCCAGCTTTAATTGTGAATCTCTGTTCTCTAAATCCGAAGTATACTGCATTTGCTCCACAAGGGCAGAGCTCTTTTCTACATTTTTAAGTATGATGTTAAGGTACAGATAACGCTTTTCCTCATCTAAATGAGTCGAATCCATTAATGCCTCCGAATACCCTTTCATAATCGACAATGGAGTTTTTAAATCGTGAGCCAATGCTTCCACCATTTCTACTCGCTCCTGCTCCAATTTCCATTGTATAAACAGCGAATTTTTTAACTCCTCTTTCATTTCAACAAAAGCGTTACATAATTGGCCAAGCTCATTTTCTGCTTGGTAGTCAATTTCAAAATCAAGATTCTTTTCCTTTATCTTTTGTGCAGCCTCCATTAATAACTGCAATGGTGCATTTATAGTTTTTACAAATATCTTTGAAAACAAGAGCGTAAAACCAATCACATATAAAAACGGAGAAAGTAATGCAATGATAATGACTGCCGCCAGCCAAAATCCATTGTTTTCAGAATATGACATTCTAAGTTGATAGGAAAGCGTTACTGCTCCTACCATATTCCCGTCATTGATGATTGGAACGACATGGATAAAATTCCCATTTCGGATAAAAGTTGTATTGACTTTATCCAGAATCTCTTTCTTATCGGTAAATAGTTTCTCCTTATTTGTTCCATATAATATCTCACCCTTACTATCTAAAACTTGGTAAATAATACCATCTCCACGAATCGCCTTGCTCAGCTCCTCTGCATTAAACGCAGAAAGTAACTCCATATTTTTCGTTCGAATAAAAGCGTCAATTCCGGGAATCTGTTGCTCATAATAGTTTGCCGGATAGACACTATTATACTGGTTTTTCATATATATCAAAGCAACCAGACTGTAAGTGATGACCGTTGCTATCATACTGGAAATTACAATCCAAGCAAATGTCAATCTAAAGCCGGTTACAAGGGAACGATTTTTCATGCTGCCTCTCCTAACTTTCTTAAATTTTATTCCATTTGTATCCAATTCCCCACACAGTAGAAATATACTCAACCGTTGGTTCTACTTCCGCCAACTTCGCACGAATCTTTTTTACATGTTCCACCACCGTAACAGAATCCCCCTCGGAATTATATCCCCAAACTTTTTCATATATTTGTTCTCGTGAGAAAACCTGCCTTGCATGAAGTGCTAAAAGTTCAACAATATCATATTCTCGTTTTGTTAGAGAAATCCGATTACTATCCACCCTGACCGTACGCTCTCTTAAATCTATGCTTAACCTTCCAAAATATAACTTGGCTCTTTTATTCTCCTCATTGATATACTGTGACCTCTTTTCTCTTCGTAAATTTGCCTCAATTTTAGCGATTAATTCTCTCAATCCAAAAGGCTTTACAATATAATCATCTCCACCAAGGGTTAAACCTTTAATTTTATCCTTTTCCGACTGTTTGGCACTCAGAAAAATAATCGGACATAGAACATCATCTCGAATCGCATTGCAAACTTCAAAACCATCCACCTCAGGCATCATAATATCAAGTATAATAAGATCGGGTTGCTCTTTGGATAGCTCTATCCCTTTTCGACCATCATACGCTACCAAGACTTTATGGCCTTTTGCTTTCAACTCGTCCTCCAGTAACATTACCAGTTCTTTTTCATCATCAATAATCAGTATTTTACTCAACCTATCTCCCTCCAACTCAAAAATATCCGTTTGACAACATCCTACTTAGCCGTAATTTATAAAAACCTTCTTTTTATAAACTCACTCATAGTATTTTCTTCCTTCCCATTTGCTAAACCAAACCATTCCACCAAGTAAGGCGATAAAAAGATAACATCCAACCGATGTCATTCCAATAAAAAATTGATGAACCGCCCAACCCGAAGAAACCAAAGGCGGCGGTGTAGTCATATCGGCTGAAAACTGCAAGTAAGGACTAAGATTTTTTACAAGCCTTACCGGCAATGCCCATGGGATAAACTGCCAAATAGAGTTTCCAAGACCGGTTCCGCCAATGAAAGCCGCCATTAACAACCCGCAAATACCCACTCCGATAGACGCTCCCATTCCCCAAGCAAAGCTAAGCCACAAATGAATAGCAAGAATGGGCAATGTTCCAATAACAGCCAGAATAGCACCGATTAGAAAAAACAACCACATCTTTGAAAGCTCCGGAAAAATAAAAGTGATACCAATCCCAAACGCTATCGTCGCTAAAAAAGTGCTAATCATTATAGTAATACATATCGGAAGATATTTAGCCAAGTATAATTTATTTCTTGAAAAGCTTACACTTAAAAAAGCATTAAAACTACCGGCAAGTTCTTCCTGATGTACCACATAACCTGCCAGAATGCCTACACCCATAGGAATTACAAAGATTGTCCATGTTTCAAAAAAAATTTGGAATGTGGTCATTGGAAAATCCTTACCAGCTCCACGCAAGGTGATATATCCTATTATACAGCCCGCAAGGAAAAGAGGTAAGAAAAAGGTAATCCACCGAACCATCGTTCTTTTTGTTTTCATCCATTCCGCCAAAAGAATTCCCATCATTTTACTTCCCTCCTATTAAACCATAAAGCAGATAGCATTGTAATAACCACAAAGGCCAGTAAAGATATTCCAATTCCCACCGGAATAATCGAAGTATCCAAAAGTTTATCACCTGCCTCCAACAAAGTTCCATTTGGATGTACCCCAATCATCGGACTCATTAGCCGAATCCCCCATGCCCATGGTATAAACACCCAATAGGAAGTCAGAGCAGATACTACCCCCATAAGGAATCCTATAAATCCCAGTGCCATACTCGCAAATAATCCTCTCCATGTTGCTGCCCACAGCTGCATCGGAATTAGTGCAAGCGATACCGTCCAAGAAACGATACTTCCCATAATAATTTTATCCCAAGGAATCTGCCCTCTTGCCGTAATCATTCCCGAGATAAGAATTGCAACCACTAATACACCGGTAGAAAGCAATGCATGAAATGCCATAACGATAATCTTGCCAAGCCAAATATGCACAGGCGAATTCGGACGAGCTAGCAAAGAGCGATAATGACCGGCCTTTTGTTCTTGATTGTCTACCAGAAACGCAAACAAAGCCATTCCAAACGGTAGAAACATCACTGTCCATACATTAAAAACCATCGCAATCACCAAATCCCATGTTCTTACAATACCTTTGGGCATCAATAAAACTCCCGCAGCCGATTGTATCGAAAAAAACAGCGGTATCCCTACGATTAGTTTTCTCGTAAGCGTTCTTTTATATTTGAGTAATTCAGAGCTTATCACCTTCATTTTTCTATCCCTCCCTTTATTACTTCCATATAAAAATTTTCCAAAGATTCATTCGGATGAGGCATTCCTTGAAACAGAAGTTTACCACCACTAATAATCCCAATATCATCAACCACTTGTGATACTTCTGACAATATATGACTGGATAAAATGACCGTTATCCCTCTTTTTGGAAAGGAAGTAATCAAATCACGCATTCTCTGAACCCCAAGCGGATCAAGTCCGTTTGTAGGCTCATCTAAAATCAATAATTCCGGTTCTCCTAAAAGAGCAATTGCAATTCCTAATCGTTGTTTCATTCCCATCGAAAAATGAGAAACTCGCTTTTTCCCGGTATCCAATAAATCAACCACCTCCAAAACCTCATGGATTTTTTCCTTTGGTATTCCCATTAATCTCGTATGAATCATCAGATTTTCGGCTCCCGTCAGATTCCCATACAATGCAGGTGCCTCTATCAAAGAACCCATTTTCGCCAGATGTTCCCGTTTCCAAGGCAGATTATCAAAAATAATTTCTCCGCTTGCAGGCCGAAGTAAACCCATAATCATTTTCAGTGTTGTTGTTTTTCCTGCCCCATTTGGCCCCAAAAGTCCATAAATAGTATTTCTCTTTATTTTTAGTGAAACATTATCTACCGCATATTGCTTTCCAAATTTTTTAGATAATGCTTTTGTTTCCAGAATCAAATCACTCATAACATTCTTCCTTTCCATTTAAACACTATTTTCCTGTCCTCCAAAGTGTAATTCACAAAAATAAAGAATCCATAATATTTTCAAAAAAATAATCGGCGCCATCCGAAGACAACACCGACATATTATTATCCCTCCATTGCTTTTTAAGTTTTTTTCTCTATGGCACGCAGCCAGCTGCTGCTATCGCTTTCCTTTCATTTGTTATCTGTTTAATACTCCGGTAAGCTACCACCATTTCAAGAACTGCTCTGCCTTTTGCTTGGCGGCGGATTTGGCCTTGGAATGGGCAATTTCATCCAGTCCCTGCCATTTGGCATCCTTTTCCGAAATCAATCCCCTTTGGGCCGCCTCTTTTAGAGGCATTCGATATATCTCCGTCCCTTGACATCATAACGATTTGATTCACTGATAAGATAGCATTCTCAAATACTCCATATACTTTCGGATAGTATTTAAACTAATTTCAGATTTTATCTTGACAACTTTCTATTTCAACTTTCAAATGCCAACAGCCCTTCGGAAATCATCACCGATGTTCTGGGCACTACACTGAAGAAACGTATTCTTTTTCAGTGATGAATGATTGCCTTTCTGTGTATATATTTTATACATATCCCGCAAATAATCAATAAGCCAATCATAAAAGCTATATACACACTGTCCGGCAGCACCATTAAAATAAAATCTGCACAATTTGCCAAGGCATGCGAGATAACCACAATGATAAAACTACCGCCAGTATCTGGACGATAAAAGCCTGCTTAATCAGGACATCGTTAATCATCGCTCTCTCCGTACCTAACCATAAATGAATAAAGCCGATAATACCGCCAGACAGTATTAACAGTAGCCACTTTTTCCATATTCAACTACCCCCCATACCCCACAATCACCCAATCATGTTCAAACATAGGAATATGGCTGCCGCAGTACTGGCATTGCTTGCCTTCAAGCAATAGCAAGGTAGCTCCGCACCCCTTACAGCGAGTGATTTCTGGCCCTGTCACAGCCTGTGTTTTGCAAAGAGCGCTTTTGACCAAATGGAGTTTTAGCTGCTCCTTTTTTCGATTGATTCGGTCACCTTCTAAATGTAGTAGAAACAGTATAGCGCTGACCTTAGCATGCTGAATCTGATTCTCTATAAAGTAATCATCCAATCTCATAAACTCCACTTCCATATCCACTACATTTTGATACAGCGGCAAATAGCTGCTCAAATCACAGTCGGAAAAGGCATTAATTTCCTGAGAATTTTCTGCAAAGTGAATCCCTGCCAACTTATTTTGTAAATTGCCATAAAATCCTTGCAAAGAAAATCTTCCGTCATAGCTTTTGACTGCTGTTTCCGCCTCTTTATTCCTTTTCTCCCGCTCTTTTGCTTCCTGTAAATATTTTTTGCGAAGATATCTTAGGCCCATCATCCCTTGCACAATCGGATAAAGCACAAACCAAAGCAATACGAAAACAATTGCCGCCGAAAGAGCACCAAAAAGAACCGCTGCAAGCATGGAGCCGAGGATGGCAATAAAAGGGCCTACCCCCTCTCCTTTTCGCCATAGTTCAAAAAAAGTTTGAACACTTACCACTAAGACCAATAAAACACCGGGCACACCGCCCAGCATAGTCGCCCAATGCCATATTTTCTTCCGAATGCGTTTATACTTTTCATACTCTACTCCATAATCGCTGCCAAAGGCAAAACTTTGCACCCTTTCTCCCAAATCTTCCACGGAAAACTTACTTTTACAAAAATCACAGCCATCCAGCAAATTTTCCCGAGTGGTGGTATTGCCGCAACTGGGACATACTATATTATCTCCCCCTCTGCGAAAGGCCGTCAGCAAAGTATACTCTGCCACTTCATTTTCTTTTCTCTGATAAAGTTTTTTGCCCTCTTTGCAAAATGTCTTGACAGCACTGATTTGCTCCCTGCTCAGTACAATCCGGTATTTTCCATCATCGTAACCACGTTCCCAAATCAGCGGCAAGTCTTCTCCATGTTGTTTTTGCCTCGAAGTAAGCTCCAGAGCCATTCCTTTTTTTAGCAACCTCCTCTTTTGCAGTGAAAGCACTCGGAAATAACTCTGCGTGACAAAGCCTTGAATTGCGTCATTCTCTACCATGCGTGAGTTTCGGAAAAAATCGGCAAGAATCGTACGAAATTGATGTAGCGCTTTGGTTAGAGGGTATTCTTTCAGCTCCTCCTCTTTTTTTGCCGCTTCCCTTTCTTCCTTATTGGGAAACGCACGACCTATATCATTGAAAAGGAGCAAACAGCCTCCCAGAAAAAGCGGTATTCCCATAGCCAGTGATACCAGTATTTCTTTGATTTCGAAATTATGCCATTCCATCCAAACGATTTCCAAAAAAGCGCCTCCAATAACAAAAATCGCCCACGCCACGATATACATCTTATTCCGGCCTTCGATATAATTCTTAATCCACATAAATAGTATATTCCATATTTTTTTCATTGCTTTCCCCTCATTTTCATACTTTCCAATTTGCGTTTACCATTTCTTTTCTCTGCTCCTTCGCTTTTTGTTCTTCCTTTGCATAGTCCTTTTCATACCGGCTCTTTGACCTATGATTGAATCAAAACCGCAAAAAAGTAAAGCTTCTGTCGTCAGCGTTCGTATCGTTTCCAGGCAAGAAAATGTTTTTCTTTCATACGAGCCGCCAACTCTTTCGGGGCTTTCACCCGAGCCGAGCTACCGAACCGAAAGAAATACTGCATAATTTGATTTTGCGAGCAGTCAAAATAATAATAATTGCCTTCTATCCGAATTGCTCTTGGCCTGTGGACATACATTCTCTCATAGCTCCGCCTGCCTTCCTGGGTTAAATAAACGCAAATCTCCTGTCCATCTTGTTCCTCGAAGGCAAACTGCGGCCCATACTCCACCATTTTCTCAAAAATTGTTTCCATGCCTTCCGAAAAATATAGTTCTTCATTGCGCATAATTACTTTTTCCAGACGTGAAAGGCGAAAGCTAAAAGGCTTACCGTCCTTTTCCGCCAGCAGATAATTAAAAAGTTCTTCTTTGGCTCCCGTAATGGCATAAGGGCAAACAATGTGTTGATTGTTCGTCTTAGGTTTTGCTCCCTTTTCCGATTGTTGCTTGGATAGACTGGGTTTTATTGCCAAATAGAGCTTGCGTTTGCTGTGAATGGCTTCTTGAATCACTTCGACCTGCTCTTTGAAAATAATTTGTTCTCTCTTATCCTGTGGTAGCTTAGAGTAAGAGGTAAATAAATCCCGAAAATACTGTGACATGGTCATCTGTTCCAGTAAAAAATTTTGAATGTATTCAATTGTTTTTCGAGATGCCCTAGTCGGTTTAATGGAAAGAGTTTGATCATATTTTTCTTTTTCCGAACTTTCACTTTGCTCTCGTACACTTTTTAAAATAGCAAAAGCAACTTCCCCAATTTCGTTGACCTTGCAACTACTTTTTTCCAGTAGCACTTCTTTAATTTTCTCAAAAATCCGGCTATTGCTGTCCTGATAACTTTCGTAATAATTGATAATCAAAGTATTTAGAAATGCATTTTTATTTAGGCTATGGTCTTTTTTGAAAAACTCAAATAATTGCATATCCTTTTGCAAAACTTGGTTGACCTCTGCAGAAACATATATTTTTATTTTTTCTTCCATTGCCTTTTCCTTTCTATTTTCTTCTATTATACCTTTTTTGTGTTCATAAGTAAATTAGTTTATCTCTTAAATTCAGAAGAAAAATCTTATTTTTTGGGGTCAAACTTTTTAGTCAATTTGATAATTTTTTCATCTATAAAGATTTGCTATGATGTACTTACAGCCGAGAGGCGTGCCAAGTTATGTGCTTGTTTTTGAAAGAAGTAGGCTTTCCAAAAGCAGGGAGCTTGGCACAACCATTCGTGTAAAGGTATAAACCGCAAAACATTCGCTTATTCACCAAAAGTGGACTTGATGATACCTTGTTAAAGATGCCAACTGCAAACACATTGAGTAAAGTAATACATATTATTTCTGAGATGGCTTTTTTGCCCTACTTAGCAAAACATCTCTATAAGAGCATCTTGTGTGTACGGATACCCTCGGCTGCATATTTACTGCTATTTATTTTCTGCGGTAGGGGAACCCATGTGCCCGCTCTTCAGAGCGGAATAGGGCCAAAAAAGACTGTGGGAAAGTTGAGTTGCAAATGAATATGCCGAACACTTTGCCCCAAAACATAGCAAATACAGATAGCAGTTTTCCATTTTTCGTAAAAACAAAAGAAAAGGAGAAAGCCATGAGCGTAATCGAATTATTAAAAAACGAATTAAATACCCCTTCCAAAATGACAACAACAGAAAACGGCGATTGCGCTTACCTCAGTAGCGGAAATGCCAATTTAGATTTTTTCGGTTTAGCCGGTGCTGCCCGACACAACCAAGTCCTCGTTTCCGTACTTTTTCGAAAAGCCCTTGCCGAAGATATGGCAATGGCCATAAAAAATATGTTTTATTTAAGAGATATTCGCAGCGGACTGGGCGAGCGTAATAGTTTTCGCAACTGCTTTTCCATCTTTTGCAAGCAATATCCTCAATTGGCAGAACGATTTTTCCCTTTGGTGGTAAAATACGGTCGCTTTGACGACCTTTTCCTTGCAAAAGATACTTTTGCCGAGGATGCTATGCTGAATTTTATCGGTGCACAGCTCAAAGCCGATATTGCCTGTCAGGAAAACGGTCAGTCCTATTCCCTGCTCAGCAAGTGGATGCCTTCCATCAATGCTACGTCTAAATCCAGTCTGCGTATGGCCAACTTTTTTGCCAATCGTTTGGGCTATCGCAAGGCAGAGTATCGCAAATTGCTTTCCCGTTTGCGTAAGGGGAAGATAGTCGAAAATCATTTAAGAGAAAAAGACTATTCCTTTTCCTATGAATCCGTACCGGCAAAAGCGCTTTCCAAATATCGCTCTGCCTTTGAAAGAAATGATGGCGACCGTTATGAGGAATTTATTCGTTTGGCACTAAAAAACCCTTCGGCCATCAAGGCAAAGACTCTTTTTCCTTATGATATTATCCGAGAATACAGCCTGACAATGAATCCGCTTCAAAAAGATGCCATGCAAGCCAAGTGGAATGCCTTGCCAAGAATTGCCAGAAACAGTAATACCATTGTCGTCCGAGATGGTTCCGGCTCCATGGAATACTACCAAAATGGTTTGCCGCTCCTGATTGCTACCTCTCTTGCCATTTTATTTGCTGAGCAGCTGACCGGCGAATTTGCCAACCATTTTATTACCTTTTCTTCCAAGCCGCAACTGGTTGAATTACCTGCAAAATGGAGTTTATATCAAAAACTGAAGCATTGTTATGAGTTTAATGATTACACCAATACCGATATTTCCAAGGTCTATGATTTAATCTTTCAAACTAGCTTAAAAATAAACAATCCCACGGACTATATCCGCAGGATTGTGATTATTTCCGATATGGAGTTTGATGAGGGCACTGCCAAAGTTCCCACCTATGAAAGCATGAAAGAACGCTTTGACAAGGCCGGAATCCCTCTACCGGAAATTGTGTACTGGAATGTTCAAGCCAGACATCCACACTTTGCCTCCAGTGAGGAACAGCCAAACATTCGCTTTGTATCGGGTGCTTCCCATCATATCATTCAGTCCATCTTGGATAATAAGGCCGTCGATGCTTATGAAATGATGAAAGGCACTTTGGAAAAATATGATGAAGTAAATGCTTTGTTGGACGGCAAATATACCAGATAAAGCCTCTCTCTATTTTCTTCCTACGATTTCTTCTTTTTCAGCAGTGCTCCCAAGACCAGTAGCCCCAATCCGGCTCCTGCCAGTATCTCCAAAGGAATGCCTGATGTTTTCGGAAGTTCCGGACTGCCTTGTGGAATTGGCTCCGGCTCCGGTTCTTCTATTGGAATCGGTGTCTCCGGTGTATTTGGTTTATCCGGTGTAACTGGAACTTCCGGTTTACTTGGCTCACCCTCCGGCACTTTGGGCTCTTCTAACGGCACTTCTGTTTCCGGTGTCGTTGGCGGAGTAGGCACATATGGTGTGAGCGGTTCCGGATTTTTTGGATTATTTGGTTCTTGTGGTTCCGGCTTATCCGGCTTTTCCGGCTCTTTTGGCTCCGGCTTTTCCGGTTCCTTTTACATCTTTGAGCAGAATTACAATCATAAGGCTCCTCCTTTAATTCTTTCAGTTTTTTCCCGGGTTACCCGGAAAAAAAGGGGGGCGCGCTGTCTTCCGAAAACCGGAGCGCTTTTCTATTTGGCTTTTTTCCGGAAGTATTCCTCTATCTTCAGAAGCACCTCTTCCGGAGACATGCAGACGCTGGCGCCGGCCGTCGTCATATGGCCGCCGCCGCCGAAGGTTTCCATAATGGTCTGAACATTGATCTCGCCCAGCGATCTGGCGCTTACCACGGTTTTTTCCCGTTCGTTGCGGCCGGCCACAAAGCTGGCCCGGACGCCCCGTATGGTCAGCAGCTCATCCGCCGCCTGAGCGTTGACTACCTGCATATCCTCATTAACGCCTTCGCAGACGGAGTAGGCGATTCCGTCCCGGATCCGCGCGTTGAGAATGCTGTTTGCCTTGGCTTTAAAATGGTTTACATCCGTCTGGAAATAACGCTTGACCGATGTGGTGTCCGCTCCGGACCGACGCAGCCAGGAGGCCGCCTCAAAGGTTCTGACGCCTGTTTTCACCGAAAAACTGTTGGTGTCTACGGTGATCCCGGCCAGCAGGGCTTCCGCTTCAAACTTAATGATGGTTTTCTTTTCCAGCGAATACTGCAGGATCTCCGTCACCAGCTCCGCGGTGGAGGAGGCGTAGCTTTCCATATAAGCCAGCGTGGCGTTTTCGATATATTCTTCCGACTTGCGGTGGTGGTCTATTACGACAATGCGGTCGGTTTTGTCCAGCAGTTCCCGGCATTCCACCAGGCTTGGCCGGTGGGTGTCCACGACGATCAGAAGCGTTTCATCATCTGCCAGAGACAGCGCCTTTTCGTTGTTTACAAAAGGATAATTTCCCGTTTCTTTTGCCTGGTTGTATACATCGGTCATGGTTTCATTGTAGCTGTTGACCAGAATCCACGATTCTTTCCCGCGGGCCGCGGCAATGCGGAAAATGCCCAGGGACGATCCGAAGGAATCCATGTCCTGATACGCATGCCCCATAATAATGACTTTGGAAGACTGGTCGATCAGCTGACGCAGGGCATGGGCCACGATCCGGGATTTAACCTTGTTTCCCTTTTCCACCGCCTGCAGCTTGCCTCCGTAATATTCGATCTTATCGCCCCGCTTGATGACCGCCTGGTCTCCCGCCCGGCCCAGAGCCAGATCCAGCGCGTCGGAGGCGAACTGGTCATTCTGAAGAGGATGTTTCCCGCCGACTCCCAGGCCGATGCTGAGGCTGACGGGCAGGTCCGACTCCGTCTCCATCTCCCGGATTTCATCGAGAATAGCGCATTTCCCTTCAATAAGCTGCT
>JAUMXK010000075.1:0-9922 GCA_030535295.1 Eubacteriales bacterium
TTATTTGCTTGAATTTTCAAGCACTTCCACTTGTTTTACAGGTGGGAAAGTTGAGTCAATTATAATTAAATATCAAATATAATGAAATGAAAAACCTGTTTGCATTCGAGATAAGGAGTGCTTGCAGGTTTTTTTTGTCCGGATTGTGTGAAATATTTATTAATTGTTTATCACCTATAAATACTCTAAAATGCATAATGCTAAAAGATACGATAGTATAATAATGCAATTAAAAATATAAATATCAAAAAATAAGCTTTGAAAGAAGATGTAATTGGATTATATTCTTAAAAAAATAAAAGACAAAAAATAATAGATATTTCAAAAAATAATCTTTTTTTTGAGCATTTTATTGACAAATTAATGAATGAATGATAGTATTTAAAAAAGATTAAAAAAAGATTAAGAAAGGATGGGAGAAGGATTATGGAGATATTAGTTCTGATTGGTTTTATATTACTGGTAGTGTCAATAAGAGCGTTTTCCAATTTTGTTGCAAACGGATTAGTTAAAGGTGGAAGCCATATAATCAATAAAATGAACAGGTCGGAGGAAGAATCGGGTAAAGAATATGATGATTACTACGATGATTACTAAAAGAAAGAATGCATTATAGCTTCTTTTGAAAAAATGTATCAATTACAATTGGTAACGATAGACTCGGTTTTCTATGCTTCCGCCAAAAGTACTTCAACCTTACATCGAAGGGGCAATTAAAAGGCGGGAAGACTGAGTCTGCAACATATATACAAGATTAAAATCAGGAGGAAAAAAATGAACAAGATGTTAAAAGGGTATTTGGCAGGTTTGATTACAGCGGTGTTTTTGGTGAATGTCTTATATGCTGCCAGCACAGTGACACTTAAGAATGTGAGATTGGGCGGGATTACCGTAGTGGTAGACGGTCAAAAAATCAATCCTGTCGATGCGAAGGGTAAGACTGTAGAGGCTCTGATTTACAACGGTACGACTTATTTGCCGGTGCGGGCGGTAGCCGATGCCTTTAAAAAGCCGGTTTATTGGGATGGTCCGAATTATACGGTTTATTTAGGAGAGAATAATGGGACTTTACAATATCCGACGGATTATTTGAAGGATTTAGCTTCTATCACAGATAGACCGGAGATAAGAAATGGAGTGACGGATAATTATGGCAATGTCTATGATCACGCATTTGGGAAAGGCTGGTCCTATGAAGGTACGTATCGTTATTTAACGGATATGAAATATAGTAGATTTAAAACAACACTTTTTGTGCCGCAAGGTATGACTGCAAATGGTGAAGGATTATTACAGGTAATTGCTGACGGCAAAACGATTTATTCATCGCCGAAACTGAATAAGGCAAGTAGAGCAGTGGATATAGATGTTGATATTACCGGTTATAATGATATTGAGATAAAAATAGTAAAAAAGGGAGAAATTTTTCTTTATTTAGGCAACGCCGGCTTTTATCAATAAAGCAAGTGATTAAACGATAAAATTTTAACAAAGTAAAATAGAAAACCTTCTGTCCGCCTATACCGGTATACATTGGGGACGATATGTCAGGTTCTTATATATAGCAACCGGTGGGCAGAAGGCTTTTATAATATTGATTTATTGGCTTTGAGAAAGGAGAAAGTGGAGAGTTATGGATGAAAGATCAGTTGCAGGTCTTTTGATAATAGCTGTTTTTTTATTTGTATTTTTTTTAGCCGGAATATTTCATAAAGCCGGCAAGCCGGCTGCTTTGGCGTTTATTCCGATAGTTAATGCTTATATCTTTTTTAAGATTACTACGGGGAAAGCTTGGTTAGGCTTACTTCACAGCTCGCCGTTCCTTTTTGTGGTGTTTGGAGGGATGTTGCAAGTATCCGGATTGTGGACTATAACTAGTGAATCTGCATTACAAATTACTGTTATGACATGTATTCTTTCTTTTGCAATTTCCGTATATGGACTGATAAAGCTTGGGGATGCATTTGGGAAAGGTGGCTGGTTCAAATTTGGACTGCTATTTTTTACCAATATTTTTATAGCAATTTTAGCATTCGGCTCTTCGGAATATATCGGATATCAATCGGGTGAGAATCAAAGCAGTAATACATTCTATGATTAAGAAGTGAGAAGAGGAGAATGAATAATGGATAGATTCAAAGATGTTCTGAGTAGGTATATACCTACTATTTTTCTTGTTGTGGTGGCACTATATTTTGCTTATGCTATTTTTGTGCGATCACCGGAAAAGACGATTTCAAGATTAGCGGAGATGCTAAACAAAAATGAATTGGAGGAATCGATTGAATTATTCGACTCGGGAATGAAAAGAGGAATTCACGAGTTTTTAGAACGGCAAAAAGTAGAAGACATTGCCCTGTTTGGAGTAGACCTGTTGTCCGTCAAAGATTTATGTCGTGCATTGCCGATATTTTCAGATATGATAGAAGAAGTGGAAAGCTTGCCGACATGGAATATAAAAATACTGGAGATGAAAAAAGATAAGACAGAAGCCATTGCCGGATGCCGGATTTTATTAACTTCAGGGACAGGTGCAGGTATCGCTGTAGAGAGGCATGCCGATTTTTATCATTGGAATTGGCGCAGATTATTCCTATGAAATAGAAAACATTGCTACAGAAACAGGCGGAAAATATTATAATATCTACAGCTTTGCGTCTATGCAGGATATTTATCAACAAATTTATCAGGAAGAAAAAGAACTGTTTTTATAGGAATTTACCGATAGTGAGAAAAACGGTCTTTTAAGTCAATCCAATATTATTGTAGGCTATCAGACACCGGAGTATGGAGGAAGAAAAGAATTTACATATCAGCCAAAAGTCCTTTTGCAAGCAAGTGGCAATGCTCTTTACAAGGATGGGCCGGAAGCGGTAGTAGAAAAATACATGAAAGGTTTTGCTCATGCCATGACACAGTCGAATTATTCCTTTATCGAACCGTATTTGCGAAGTGGAAGCAATATTGCCAAAATGCAACAGGCCTACGTCAAAAAAAATATTGCCGAGTCGCTGGATTCTTATGAGATTGTTGATGTCAAGTATCTTAGTAATGAGCAATGTCATGTGACGACACGTGAAACATACTATGTACAGATAGAGGGAAAACCGTTGAAGCTATTGACGCAGCAATGTAAATACAACTTGGTAAAGGATAGTAGTGGATGGCTAATGACCGACTTTGCAGAAAATGTTAAAGTGTTATCAAATATTCATCAGTAAAATAGAATAAGAAAATAATGCGATATTATAAGAACATCAGAAATGCAAGATTTCAGATAATCTTTTTTGGCAGCATTTTATTGACATATCAATAGTACGATATGAAAATAGAAAGGAAAACGTATGAAAAAAATAACAACGGTTTTTATTATTTTGGTAATGTTTGTGTCATTAATTCAAGCTGATGTGTACTCGCTCGTGTCGCCAAATAACAGAAGCACAGCAGAAAGAGATACACAAAGAGAATTGAAATTAGGGGAAGAAATAACGATAGAGCAATTGTCGACAATCAAATTATTTAATAAACAAAATAATGGGGGCGGCAATGGTCAAAAAACGAGGAAGTATAGTGAAAAACAGCTGTTAGATGCGTCGCTTAAGCATTATAAAAAGTATGAAAAGGCGTCATCAATACATATAGCTTTGGATAGTTACGACACCAATATAAAGGATCACGCCCTAATTCAGTTTTATGTTGTTACAAAAGATAAACGCAGAGTTTCGCTCAATTGGTATACAATAAATATATATACAGGAATAGGAACGAGTCTAGATAAAACGGTTGATTTAAGACCGTTCCTACCCTCTTTTGAGATACCGGCAGATATGAAAGACCCTAATATCACATGGATAAAAGATGTATTACTGGACAGCAAAGATATGCTTGGTGAAGATGAGTATGGATTTCTTTACTTACATTCGGAGGATTATTTGAGAGCTGTTAGTAAGGAGATAGAAAAGGTAGTTGATTTTGGGAAATCTCCGGGTGCTGGAGACAGATGGGTTCACGAGCAGTCCGAAGGCTTGAGAGTGGCTCAGTTGGAAAATGGGAAATATGTTTATGTCGATAGCAGAGGGAAGCGAGCATTTCAAGGGGAATTTGATTTTGCACTTCCGTTTAGTGACGGCTTAGCGGTAGTAAATAATAATAATCAATGGTATTATATAGACCGTACCGGTAAAAAGGCATTATCTCTAAATAAGAAAGAACTCTATTCTTTTAGTGATGGATTAGCTCCGCTGTACTCTGAAAATAAAGGACAAACCACATATATTGATACGTCAGGAAGAGAAGTATTAAAAGTGAATTATGAGGCAGGCAGTTTTCATAACGGCTATGCCCCGGTTACATCAAATGGAAAGATAGGATACATTGATAAAACCGGAAAACTGGTGGTTCCGATAAAGTATACTGATTTTCCGTATTATACGGCATTGAATTATAAGGCACGAGTGAGAAATGGAATTGTTACGGTTTCCTTGGACGGAGAAGAAACTTTATTGGTAAATATGCAAGGAAAAGAATTGACCAAGCCGGGGGAAGACTTTTTTTATATAGGAAATGAATGGATTTCAGCAGAAATGGAAAACGGCGGAATCTTATTTAAAGAAAATGAAAAATGGGGATATAAGGATAATTACGGTGTGGTTAAAATTGCTCCGAAGTATGAAGCACCATTCTCGTTTTCTGATGGACTTGCAAAAGTGAAAATAAATGGAAAATATGGCTATGTGAATAAAGACGGCATGGTTGTTATTGCCCCGCAATTTGATATTGCAAATGACTTTTCCGAGGGGCGTGCCTATGTCATTCAGAACGGACAAGCCTCTTTGATTAATCAAAAAGGCAAGAAGATTACGGATTTAAGAGATTATAGTGAAGTCAAAAATTTCTCGGACGGTTTGGCTGCGGTTTCCCAAAATGGAAAATGGGGATATATTGATTATTCCGGTAAATTGGTGGTACCTGTAAAATTTGAACGTGTTTTTGACTTTAGACAGGGTAAAGCATTTGTTTATCTAAGAAATTATATCGGAGTTCTAAAGAAGCCGAAAGAGGCAAATGCAAAAAAACATAAAGATAGTGTGATTGCAAAGTACAGCACTGTCAAACTAAAGCTAAATCAAAATCAGGTGCTGGAGATTGAAGCCTATAATATTGACAATAATAATTACTTTAAGCTTCGAGATATTGCAAAATTAATAAATGAAACCAATCAGAAATTTTCCGTGGATTGGAATTCGTCTAAAAAGCTAATTTCTTTGAGTAGTGGTGAAAGCTATCGAGCGACCGGTAGCGAATTACAGGAAGGGGATGGAGAAAATAAAGAGGCTATACTTTCTGCTTCCAAACTGGAATTAGACGGTAAAGAAGTTCTTTTGACAGCATATTCCATTAATGGAAATACCTACTATAAAATCAGAGATTTGGCTAAAACGATAGGCTTTGAAGTGGAATGGGAACAAAGTACATCTACTATTATTATACGTAGTAAATAATTATAGTGTAGAAAAAAGGTTCTCCATACAAAAGCAGAATCCCTTTTAAGTTGGGAAGATACCATGAAAAAAGGGAAAAAAGGGGATAATTCAAAAGCACCCCCTCTTGACAAAATCTCCTTCCGGAGTTATAATCAAAAAAATAAATCATGCCCATGAAACCAATGATGCGGAGATAAAGGCAGACGCTGGGTACACAGAGAGTCGGGAGGATGAGAAGCCGATTACAAACAGACTGTCAAATGGACCGTGGAGGGCATAGGGAAAGAGAGAAATCTTGAGTATTCTATGACGGAAGGCGACCGTTAGAGCGCCGGAAATATGCTTGTATTTCATAAGTGCGGAAGCAATTCCGAAACAAGGTGGCACCGCGGAAAGAGTAAGATCCTACCGCCCTTGACAGATATTTTTGTCATGGGCGTTTTTTATTGCGTTTCTTTAAAAATGTCAAAATGACAAAGCGACTAAAAAGCAGAAAGGTAGGAAATGATGGAAAAAGGATATTTTGGGCAATTTGGAGGCAGCTTTGTACCGGAGGCCATTCAAAAGGAGCTGGATAAGCTGAGTGAGGCTTATGATTTTTACAAAGAGGACAGTGCGTTTCAAAGAGAATTGAAAGAGCTTTTAAATGATTATGCAGGTAGACCGAGTTATTTGTATTATGCAAAGAATATGACCGAAAAGCTGGGCGGTGCCAAAATCTATTTGAAAAGAGAAGATTTAAACCATACCGGTGCGCATAAAATCAATAATGCTTTGGGACAGGCTTTGCTGGCAAAGAAGATGGGGAAGACCAGAATCATTGCTGAAACGGGAGCCGGTCAGCATGGAGTGGCGACAGCAACGGCAGCGGCACTTTTGGGGCTTTCCTGTGAAATCTTTATGGGGAAGGAAGATATTCGCCGGCAAGCAGTCAATGTCGATAGAATGAAGCTCCTTGGGGCAAAAGTGACTGCAGTTCATGAAGGAATGGGTACTTTGAAAGAAGCCGTGGATAAGGCCTTTGAGGAGTGGGTTAATTCCGGAGGGGATACTTTTTATCTGCTGGGTTCGGCGGTAGGGCCGGCACCATATCCGGAAATAGTACGAGATTTTCAAAAGGTTATCAGCGAAGAAGCTTTGGAACAAATCAAGGAAAAGGAGGGCAGACTTCCGGATGAAGTGATTGCCTGTATCGGTGGCGGTAGCAATGCCATTGGAATGTTTCATGCTTTTGTGCCTTATGAATCGGTAAAACTTGTCGGATGTGAAGCGGCAGGCAAGGGGCTTTCAACCGGTCAACATGCAGCCAGTATTTCTACCGGTAAGATCGGTATTATTCATGGCATGAAAACTTATTATTGCCAGGAAGAGGACGGAAGTATTTCGGATGTTTATTCTATTTCGGCAGGACTGGACTATCCGGGGATTGGGCCGGAACATGCGTATCTAAAAGAAATCGGCAGAGCAAGCTATGTGCCGGTTACGGATGAGGAAGCAATGGCAGCCTTTCGTTTTATTGCAAGGACAGAGGGGATTATTTGTGCAATAGAATCAGCACATGCCATTGCCTATGCTATGAAAGAAGCACCAAACAGAGGGAAGGATCAAATCCTGATTGTGTGCCTGTCCGGTAGAGGAGATAAAGATGTTGCAGAGATTATGCCATATTTGTAGAGAAATAAAGTAGAAGCATAGTGGAAAAGGAATCAAGAGAATTATCAATGAAAGAAAATCAAAAATAGATTTTGTAATAAAAGATGGAAACAGAAAGGATATCATCATGGAAAATCAAAACTCAAAGAAAGTGTTGTATAGTGGTATTCAGCCGACCGGTGTGATTACCTTGGGGAATTATTTCGGAGCGGTCAAGAATTGGCTGCAACTGCAAGCGGATAGTCAATCGGACTTTTTGTCGTATTGTAGTATTGTGGACTTGCATAGTATTACAGTTCGTCAAGAACCGAAAGCACTTCGAGAGAATACCAAAAAATTATTGGCATTTTATATTGCGGCAGGACTTGACCCCAACCAAAATATTTTGTATTTGCAATCTTCTGTTCGCCAGCATGCCGAGCTTTCTTGGATTTTAAATTGCTTTACCTATATGGGTGAATTAAGCCGGATGACACAATTTAAAGATAAATCACAAAGACATGGAGAAAATATCAATGCTGGTTTATTTACCTATCCGGTGCTGATGGCGGCCGATATCCTACTTTATCAAACCGATGTGGTACCGATTGGAGATGACCAGAAACAGCACTTGGAGCTGGCCAGAGATATTGCCATTCGTATGAACAACGAATATCAAGGATTGTTTAAAGTGCCGGAAGCTTACTATGGCAAGGTAGGAGCTAGAATTAAGAGCTTACAGGAACCGGAAAAGAAAATGAGCAAGTCGGATGAAAACAGCAATGCATATATCAGTGTTTTGGACGATGCAACGCAAATCCGCAATAAGATTAAAAGAGCAGTGACCGATTCTCTGGGAGAAATCAATTACAGTGAGGAACAGCCCGGAGTTAAAAATCTGCTGGATCTTTATATGTGTGCTACCGGAGAAAGTAAAGAAAAGGCTTTGGAACGTTTTGCCGGTCAAGGTTACGGTGTGCTCAAAGAAGAGGTGGCCTCTGCCCTGATTGCCGAATTGGAGCCGATTCAAAAAGAGTTCAATCGTATCTTGGCAGATAAGACATACCTGGAAACTATTTTGAAAGAAAATGGACAAAAGGCAAGCTATGCAGCGGAAAAAACCTTGCGCAAAGTCAAGAAGAAGATAGGATTTTTAGAAATCTAATGGAGAAACATCAAAAAACAATCGGAGTGGTGCTGGCAGAATATGCCTATGGGGAAAACGGAAAAAGACTGAGTCTCCTGACCAAGGAGCTGGGAAGAGTGACGGCTTTTGCCAAAGGGGCAAAAAAAGCCAAATCCCCGCTCTTGGCGGCGAGCCAACTGTTTGTCTTTGCTAATTTCGAGCTGTATAAAGGAAAAGAAGCTTACACCTTGACCGGAGCGGAAGTGATAGAAAGTTTTTATTCCATTCGTTCGCAAATTGAGTTGACCGCCATGGCTGCTTATTTTTCGGAGCTAAGTTTAAACTTTACCAGGGAAGAAATGGGTAGTCAAAGATTGCTCAAGCTGATTTATCTGAGCTTTGAAGAAATGGAAAAGGCACGTACCCCTTTGCCGCAACTGAAAGCGGTTTTTGAGTTGAAGTTGTTGTCTTTGCTCGGTTATTTGCCGGAAGTTTCGCAGTGTATCGGTTGCGGCAGGGAAGAAGATCTATCAGCTGTCAGCCTGCCGGAGTGCGGCATGGTCTGTCTGCACTGTATGACAAAAAAAGAAGAGAAGGTATCAAAACCTGTTCGACAGGCGATGCAGTATGTGCAGGATAGTCCGGTGGAAAAGGTTTTTCGGTTTCGCTTGAGGGATGATTATGAGATGGAATTTTCACGCTTAGCGTCGAAAATAATGTCCTGTCATTTGGACTTTCCGTTGAAGTCGGAACGGTTTTTAAAGGAAATCGGATTTTAAAGAGAGCATGGTTGGCTGTCTTGCCATCTTTTTGACATGATTCCTTTGGGAAAACAGGCAGATAGTATGATGAAAACGGCTCTAAGGAATATGAAAAGTGGAGTAGCATTGTAAAAGGAGAAGAAGCATGGAAAAACGGAAGTTACAAAAAAAGCATATGATGTCAGTTTTTGTATTATTATTCGTTTTGGCCATGCTTTTTGTATTTTATAGATATCAAAAAAGAATTTTACCGGAAAAAGAAAATCCGAGTGCAAAGGAAGAAATCTTTAGCAAAGAAGAAACCGAAAAATTAAAGGAATTACAGGAAAAACTGGAGGAGATTCTTCCGGAACTGGGCGTGACCGGGATTGAGTTTAATCAAAGGCTGACACCTTTGATTGAGCTTTTGGCAGTGCAAACGGAGACGGAATTGAGGGAAAATTGGCGAAAATTCCAGGAAGAATTTGCATATCACTATAAAGAGTTGAATGATTTCGTGCAAACTCAGCAGAATTTACCAAAGGAAGTACAGGAAAGCCAGGATAAAATCATACAATTCTTACAAGAGCTTAATCAGCATATACAGGATATGAATAAAAAACAAAGAATGTAGTATAAATATAAAAAATGTCTTGACCTTTCCTTATTCCGAGAATATAATAAGAAAATCAATTAACTAGGAAAGAGAGGATAATAGGATGAAAAAGATGTTTCATGTTGTGTTGGTTATGGTGTTGCTGATTTCTTTGACAGCCTGCGGACAAAAGGCGGAGAAGACTAAATTGGAAAAAATCAAGGAAAAGGGAGTTATTGTACTGGGAACCAGTGCAGACTATCCACCTTATGAAACGCATGTGATGATTGACGGGAAAGATGAAATCGTGGGATTTGACATCGAGATTGCCAAGGAAATTGCCAAG
>JAUMXK010000075.1:9932-12150 GCA_030535295.1 Eubacteriales bacterium
AATCGGTGTAGAACTGAAAATTGAAGATATGGATTTCAATGGCCTATTGGTAGCTCTGAATTCCAATAAGGTGGATTTTGTTATCGCCGGTATGTCTGCCAATGAAGAAAGAGCGAAAGCGGTTGATTTCTCTATGATTTATTACAATCCAAGTCAAAAAATCGTAGTGCGTAAAGATGATGTTGCTACATTAAATAGCTTGGAAGCCTTTAATGGAAAGTCAATCGGTGTGCAAAAGGGAACCATTCAGGAAGAGTTTGCCGACAATAATATGAAAGATGCGACAAAGATTGCCCTTGGTAAGATTCCGAACCTGATTATTGAATTAAAATCCGGTAAGAGTGACGGAATTGTTTTAGAGGAGCCGGTAGCGGAAGCTTACGTAGCACAAAATGAAGATCTTGCCATTGCAGATATTGAAGTAGTGATTTCTCAGGATAATGGTTCTTCTGTAGCGATTAAGAAAGGCGATACAGATTTGCTGGAAGTGGTCAATAAAACAATTAAGACCTTGATAGAGGAAAAGAAAATCGATCAAATGGTGGTAGAAGCCAATAAATTATTAGAGCAGGAATAGGAGAGGATTATGCTTATTTTTCAGGAGATTTTTCGGGCGATTGCGGAGTTTTTTGATATGGCGGTCAAATTTTCCCCGTATTTTTTGAAAGGGGCATTCAATACTTTGATATTGTCCATACTTGCAACGGTTCTCGGCTCGGCTTTGGGACTTCTTTTGGCACTGGCCAGAATCAATGAATCGAAAAGTATCTTATGGAAAATACCGAAAAAATTGGCAGGCATTTATATTGAAATCATCCGGGGTACACCGCTGATGGTGCAAATGCTGATTGTATTCAGCTCATTTGAAGGCATGGAGCGGTATACCGCCGGTGTGATTGCACTTTCTCTTAACTCGGCAGCCTATGTTGCAGAAATCATTCGTGCAGGGATTCAGTCCATTGACAAGGGGCAAATGGAGGCGGCACGCTCACTGGGAATGGGTGTGGTGCTGACCTATAAAGAAATTATCTTGCCGCAGGCCATAAAAAATGTCTTGCCGGCACTGGGAAATGAATTTATTGTCTTAATTAAAGAAACGGCCATTGTATCGGTGGTTGCTATTTCCGATTTGATGTATAGTGTGGGCATTGTGCAAAGTATTATGTTTAAGCCGATGCCGCCGCTGATTATGGCGATGCTGATTTATTTGGTGATGACTATGACATTATCCAAAGGAATGAAAGGTTTGGAAAGGAGATTCGGCAGAGAAAATGAAAGATAATAAAAAGGAAATAAAAATTACTGACTCTGCACTTTCAGGAAGTCCGACCTCAAATCCGAAAGAGAAAAAAATCAGTGGCGAAGTGCTGATTTCAGTCAAAGAGTTAAGAAAAAGTTTTGGAAAATTGAATGTGTTAAAAGGGGTCTCGGAAGAAATTCATAAAGGTGAAGTAGTCTTTGTCATAGGGCCTAGCGGTTCCGGCAAGAGTACCTTTCTGCGTTGCCTGAATTTATTGGAAAAACCGGATTCCGGCTCCATTGTCTTTGAGGGCAATGAACTTTTGGCAAAGGATGTCAATCTGGATATCCATAGGCGAAAAATCGGTATGGTTTTTCAGCATTTCAATTTATTTCCACATAAGACCGTTCTGGAAAATATTACCTTGGCACCGATAAAACTCCTCGGACTGAGCAAAGAAGAAGCCGAGCAAAGAGCCGATAGCCTGCTGGAGCAAATCGGTTTGACGGAAAAGCGAAATAGTTATCCCAATACTCTGTCCGGCGGGCAAAAGCAAAGAATTGCCATTGCCAGAGCACTGGCAATGCAGCCTGATGTCATGCTTTTTGATGAACCGACTTCAGCCCTTGATCCGGAGATGGTTGGGGATGTACTGCTATTGATGCAAAAATTGGCAAATGACGGAATGACCATGGTGATTGTTTCTCATGAAATGGGATTTGCCAAAAATGCTGCCGATAGAGTGCTTTTTATGGATGAAGGCATTATTATCGAAAGCGGCAGCCCGTCTGAAATTTTTGAAAATCCCAAAGAAGAAAGAACGAAGAACTTTTTATCCAAGGTTTTATAAAGGTTTTATAAAAGGTTTAAAAGGTTTGGAAAACAGTATTTTTTTGCCACCTCTTTACTTTTATATCTTTTTTTTATATAACCTGACTTCCGTCGTTTCGCTTAAAACATAGTACTTTAGGTATCGAG
>JAUMXK010000076.1 GCA_030535295.1 Eubacteriales bacterium
AAATATTGATTAAATACTTTTTTCGGTGTTATCGCAAAATAAAATCCAGAAAGTGTTTGCGGTTTTTCTTTTGTTACGATTAGTATGGTAAAAAAAACATTAAATAAGTATTGAAAAAAAATATATAATGTGATAGTATCATATAGTTGTTATAAAATAGTCTTTAAGGAGGAACTATGAAAAATATTTTATCACTATTTGTTATTTTATTTTCAATTACTTTAGCACTAGCAGGGTGTGGTAGTGGCCTAGGAAGTAAAGAGCTGGACCTAAGCGAGGCATATTCCGTTTCGTATCAAGGTGACAACCAAGAAGGCAGTATTCAAATTAGCGTGGATGAAGAAAAACTATTGGATCAACTCAATCCTACCGAAAAAGTGAAACAAGACATGGTGTTGCTTGCCAAAATCAAAAGATTTTTTGAAAGTATCCATTTCGAGGCAATGCCCGGCACAAACTTGGAAAATGGCCAGAAAGTAAGCCTTGTATGCAAATGGGATGAAGAATTGGCCAAAGAGTTGAAAATTAAACCGGTATTAAAGGAAAGTGATTTTGTGATTCCGGAAGATACTTTTCGTGTCATTCAAAAGTTGACGGAAGAAGATGTATTCGGGGATGTTTCAGTTCAGGTAACCGGTGGCTATCCTCAAATTGTGGCGGAAGCAAAGTATTCCTTTCCGAATCGTATTACCGAAAACATCAATTTAAGCATTGATAAAGTGGACTGGAAAAATCAGACAGCCATTGTTCGGGCAGAGATGGAGGAAGCAATTGCTGAACAACTAAGTGTATCTTTAAAGCCAATGACGAAAGAACTGAAAGTCCCGGGCTATTATACCTATCATATCGATTGGCCTGCCATTTCCTTGAAAGATAAGGAGATTATGATAGCAGCCGGAAAGAAAATCATTGAAAAAGGCTTAGAAGAATTTATTGTTGACAACTATAGTGATGTATTTGCCAACACGCCCTCATACGAAAATGAAAATTTGCAAAAAAGAGCATATAAAGATGTTAAACTGGATAATATCAGTTTTATGCAAATCAGAGAGGGCGCAAGAGCACAACAATACGGTGGTGGCTTGTTTTCAAATTATAAAGATTTATACAACCGTTTGATATTGACCTATGCGGTTACTGTTTATGATCATATCCATACAGATGGAATCGTTCGATATCTTCCGGTGATGGCACACAATGTGATAGTCCTTGAAAATGGTGATTTGAGTTATGATTTTGGGGAAATTGAGTTAAAGGATAGTTATGTAAGAGATAATCCTTTGGATCATAAAGGCAAATATATCGATGACCATGCAGCGCAATATGAAATCTTTACTTATACTGCCCAGGAGCTTTTAAAATAACTTAAAAAGACAATAATCTTATGGCGAAATCTTCCAATCTATGATAATATATAGGTTGGAAGATTTCTTTTTTTGTATGTAAAAGAGAAATATGGAAAATAAGGAAAGGAAAACATATTATGATTTTCATAGATAGAGTAAAAGTATTTGTAAAATCCGGACAAGGCGGAGATGGTTGTGTCAGTTTCCGCAGAGAAAAATATATTCCCAATGGCGGACCGGACGGTGGGGACGGTGGCGATGGCGGCGATGTTATTTTCCAAGTGGATTCATCCCTTAGCACCTTGTTTCATTTCCGAAATCAAAAGCATTATGCGGCAACGGCAGGTCAGCCCGGCTCCGGAAGAAATTGTCATGGCAAAGATGGTGAAGATTTAATCCTGAAAGTGCCAAAGGGAACGATTATTCGTGATTTTGAGAGCAATAAAGTAATTGCCGATTTGGCAAAGGAAGATTCCAGATTTGTCCTATTAAACGGTGGTAGAGGCGGTCAAGGCAATCAACACTATGCAACGCCTACCATGCAGGCACCGAAATATGCCCAGCCCGGTCAGCCGGCCAAAGAAAGATGGATTACATTAGAGCTCAAATCCATTGCGGATGTCGGACTGGTAGGATTTCCAAATGTCGGTAAATCCACCTTTTTATCCCGAGTTTCCAATGCCAGACCAAAGATTGCCAATTATCATTTTACCACTTTGACTCCAAATCTTGGAGTGGTAAATCTTTATAATGACAGTTTTGTAGTAGCTGATATTCCGGGAATTATAGAAGGAGCGGCAGAAGGTGTCGGCCTTGGTCATGAGTTCTTAAAACATATCGAAAGAACCAAGGTACTTTTACATGTTGTTGACGTAGCTTCCACGGAAGGAAGAAATCCGTTGGAGGATATGGAAAAAATCCGTCTGGAATTGGAAAAATATTCTCCGGTCCTGATGGAAAAACCACAGCTGATTGCTGCCAACAAGATGGATGCAGCCTATGATGATACTTACTTGCAAGAAATCAAAGAAGCCTATGAACCCCTGGGGATTAAAGTCTTTCCGATTTCGGCTGTCAGCGGTCAGGGAGTTGAGGATTTGCTCAGAGAGATTTATAACATCTTGCAAACCTTACCGAAAGAGGTTACAGAGTACGAGAGTGAAATTGATATCAACTTAATAGAAGAGGAGAAAGAGCCGATAAATATTTATATTGATGAAGATGGGGTCTTTGTGGTAGAAGGCAAGAGAATTGATAAAATGCTTGGTTATACCAATCTGGAAACAGAGAAGGGCTTCAACTTCTTCCAAAAATTCATTGAAGAAGAAGGTATCAACAGTGAACTTAAGAACCTCGGGATTCAAGAGGGCGATGTGGTTCGTGTTGGATATCTGGAATTTGAATATTTAGAATAGGCAATTGCCCAAGGAGGGAATATGAAACGTCTGACTGCACTAGTATTTATATTAGCTATCTTTATGATTTCCGGCAATACCAGCTTGGGAAAAGAACTGGATTTGCAAAGGGATAAGCCGATACCGGCCAAAGTATTGGAAATTATTGAATCGAATGTATACAAATTGATGGTATTTGACAGTAATACACCTCGCATTGAGACATATCGTTTGATTGGCGTAAAATCCAATGGAAATCAAATGGCTTATGATTATAGTATCAAAAAATTATTAAATCAAACAGTTTATTTTTTGGAAGATACAAATATACCGTTGCAAAATGGGATTCGGCACTGCTATCTGTATGTGGATTTTTCCGTTTCACATAATGAAGATTTAATCCAAAAAGGATATGCAGAGGTCGATGCCGCTTATCAGTCGGCCAAAGATTACCTAAAGTATACTCGCAGTCAAAAATTGGCAAAAGAGCTGAGTCAAGGGATTTATAATTTTTCGGATAAAGACAATGGCGGCAGAATCTTAAATATCAATACCGCAAGTGCCGAGCAAATGTCTGTGCATTTTGGAGTAGACGTTTATAAAGCCAGTTCTTGGAGAGCAAGGATTGCGGGCAATCCCATCAATCATTTGTTTGAGCTGCGGGCATTGGATAAAGACTTTTTCACACAGGAAACAATTTTGGAATACGCTCCGAGCATTCACTTAAGAACAAATCTGCAAGAGGCTTTGCCTTATGAAATTGCTTCTTTGACGGCCGGCCTTGCAGATAACGGATTTATCACTGACCAAATCTTAAAACATCGTTTTCATCATGATATTACCGGAGTGGATGAGCTGAATAAAATCAATATTTTACCGGCACATAGAAATGCAATAAAACCTTATTTGACCTTTACCAATCACTACTATAATTTTTCCGGTGAAGAAAAAATTGTTAATGTCAATACCGCAAGTGCCGAGCAAATTGTCAGTGCCTTGCAAACCAATTTGTCACAGGCGGTGATTTTAAGAGATTACAAAAAGACTCACAGCTATCCGCTGAGAAATATAGAAGAGCTTTTTAAAGTCTATTTTCCGCTGAATTCTCAGGCACTTGCTATGGATAGAATGAGTGATAATATTCATTTGTATACCGATGTCAATTCTGCCGGTGAATTTGAAATCCGAAGTTTATTCGGAAAAATTTCCATTACTGAGTATCAGTTGGGAAATGTCGTAAAAGAAATTGTCAAACATCGCCCTTTTGCAGATTTTTCCGCATTTGAAAAGACGGTTGGACGTACCTATGCTTCTCAAATGAAAGAATTTGTGTATTTCAATACTTTGCCGGAAACCGATTTGCTAAATGTAAATACCGCAGGCAAAGAAAAAATTGCAAAAGGATTGAATTTGACGGTCAATCAAAAAAATCAGCTGAATAAAAGATATTTGAGTCCAAAAGAGCTGCCGGAGTTCTTGAATAAACATTTAGATAAAATTACTCTCTACAGCAATGTCAATCGTGCCGGTTATGAGGAGTTACTTGCTTTGACTCCGGAGATGACAAGTGCTTTGGCAAAAGATATTATAGAGAGCAGATTGGGAGATGGGTACTACACTTTAAGTGATGTTCAAACTATTTTCAAAAAACATCATTTGGAAGAGGTTTATCATCGGATAAAGAATTACCTGATTCTCCGTTAGGAAAGAGGAGAGATTATGCAAGCAAAACGAATTGCAATTTTGGGAGGCACCTTTAATCCGGTGCATTATGGACATTTACTGATTGCTCAGTCCGTGTATTTGACCAATCAATTTGATGAGATTTGGTTGATGCCTGCGGGTAACCCGCCCTTTAAACCGGAAGACCGGGTAAACAATGCCGAAAGACTTTATATGACCCATCTTGCGGTCAGAAAGGTACCTTATTTAAAGGTTTCTACAGTGGAGTGTGAAAGCAGGGATACCTCCTATACTTATAAAACATTGGAAAAGCTGAATAGCAAATATCCGGAATATGAGTTTTGGTGGATTATCGGTTATGATAATTTGTTTTCGATAGAATCCTGGTATGAGGCGGACAAATTATTGTCCAATGGAAAATTTGTCGTTGTACGTCGAGTAATTGATGAAATTGGTCAAGCCAGAGAGAAATTGGAACAGCTTCAGGAAAGATACAATTTGAAGACGATGGTAGTGGATAATCCGATTATTCAAATATCTTCGACGATGATTCGGGACAGAGTCAAGAACAAACAGCCAATTGACTTCCTCTTACCTCGTAAGGTGGCAAGCTATATTCAAAAGAATGAGATATATAGTTTGGAAAAGCAGGAAGAGGCGATAGAAGATGCGGATTATCCGCAGCTTTCACAGCGAATTCGCAAGGATTTGCGAAAGGTTTTGACACCGAGTCGCTATATGCATACTCTCGGAGTGGAAGCAATGGCAATCGAGTTGGGAGAAAAACATAAAATTTCGACAGAGCGTTTGGCAATTGCAGCACTGATGCATGATTATGCCAAGTGTATGTCGGCTGAAACAAAGAAGAAATTGTGCCGCAAATATGACATTGCGATTTCCCCTTTGGAAGAGAAGAATCTTGATTTGCTTCATGCCAAATTGGGTTCTTATATTGCACAGGATAGATACGATATTCAGGATTTTGAAATACTCGATGCAATTTATTATCATACCACCGGAAAACCGGCGATGACAGATTTTGCCAAGATTATTTATATTGCCGATGCCATAGAGCCGGGACGAGGAAATATGGAATACCTGGAAACGGCAAGGAAAATGGCGGTGGAGTCGCTGGATAAAACGATGCATTATTTACTAAAAGAAAGTTTGGACTTCTTGAAGTTTAAAAATAAGCCGGTAGATCCGCTTTCAAAGGAAGCATATCAATATTATAAAATGTACGAATAAAAGGAGAGTTTATGAATTACCTAAAGCAAGAAGCAGAAAAGAGAGAAAATACCAAAGAAGAAATCATGCAATTGGTCAAATTGATTCATTCCGTCTTGGATGATCGCCAGGCTGAAGAGATAAAGGTGATTGATATTTCGGGAATCAGTGTTTTGGCAGATTATTTTATCATTGCACATGGTAAGAATATCAGTCATATTGATGCTTTGGTTGGTCATGTAGACCAAAAATGTGCCGAAAAAGGAATTCAGCCGAAGCATGTAGAAAAATCGGCAGACAATGGCTGGGTACTGATGGATTACAGCAATGTGATTGTCCATATCTTCTCGGAACAAGATCGTAAGTTCTATGAATTGGAAAGACTATGGGCAGATGGCAAGATAGTGGAGTTGTAAAAGACAATGTCTCAAATTGGTCAGAAAATATAATGATACCTAAAGAAAATCACAGGATGCTTTTGTCCTGTGATTTTCTGTTTTTTTGGGTTCTTTGTTAATAAATAGGGTGGGTTTTAGAGAATCCACCCTGTTCTTATAATTTTTGTGCAAAAAAACTGAGCTTGGCAATCATAGCCAAGCTCAGTGAAATTCTGAAATTGTGAAATTGTTGGAACCTTTTCGTTACCGGATTGTGTAATTTTTAGTCTTCAATAACGAAACGGCTTACAGATTGTTTGAGCTCGTCAGAGCGTTGTTTGACATCAAGAGCATATTCACTCAGATTTTCAATTTCATTTCTTTGTACCTGCATTAAGGAAGCGGCTTCTTCGGTGGAAGCAGTCATTTCTTCAATCATTGCTGATATATTGGTGATAGCATCCAGGATTTCATCCTTACTTTGCTCAAGGATTTGAGAATCTGAGCCGACCTTTTGAATGGTATGCAAAATCTTTTCAAAAGATTCATTAATTTGTGTAAAGGCATCCGAAGTTTTACTGATGATTTCAAATTGTTCATTTTGAGTCTCTTGAACCAGTTCAACCTTTACTACCGCCTCATTGGATTTTTCGACCACGGTTTGAATGACCGATTTGATTTCTTGAGTGGCTTGGCCTGTTTGTTCCGCCAGTTTTCTGATTTCTTCGGCTACAACAGAGAAACCTTTTCCGGCTTCACCGGCTCTGGCAGCTTCAATGGAAGCGTTGAGAGCTAAAAGATTGGTCTGGGAAGCAATCGAGTCAATAATGGTTGCAATATTGGAGATACTGTCTACCGAGTTATTTACGGAAGTAACCGCATCCGTGATATCGACGGAACGCTCCCGTGTCAAAATCGTGTTTTCATCCAAGCGTTTAAAGACTTCTACCGATTCCCTGGTGATTTCTTTTGTCCTTAAGGTGACTTCGTTGGCATCGTTGACAAGTTGTCGGTTGTCATCAATGATTTCTCCCAATTGATAAGCTTTCTTGACGATTTCTTCAATATCGGAAGCTTGACGAATATTGGCGGTAGACACTTGCTCTACAATTAAGGAAACATCCTTGATGCTTTCCGCCGAAACTCTCGAAGCATCTGACATGCTATCTGAGGCTTGATTCAGGATATCGGAAGATGCAGATACACCCGATAAGGTTTCTTTAATACTGGAAATCATGACGGCAAACTTCTCTGAAAGCTTACCCAACTCATCTTTTGTACCGAAGGACTGGACATTGGTAAGATCACCACGTTCCACACGTTCCATCACATTACTGAATTGTTTTATCGGCTTTTCCACACTCAGCATAATCATCCATCCCATTGTCAGGGAGACAATCAGGCCGATGATAATAACAATGCCAAGTACATTACGAGTTTCGTTGTAAGATTTTAATACATGAGACATTGCTTGCAAACGGAAAATGTGCCAGGTTTGTTCGGTGCCGGAGAAACGAATTTGGTCCTGTGCCACCATGTATTTATCATTAAGGCCTTCAATCGAGGTTTGGAAGATATTTCCATTGGCGGTAAAGCCTTTTTCCAGATTGGAGCCTTTAAAATTTTCCTGAACTTTATAAGACTCGACATTGGAAGCGACAATATAGCCGTCCGGAGTGGTCATGACTGTCAAAATATTATTGTTGGTTGCAACTTCTGCATTAAATTTATTTTGAATGTCCTCCAAACTGACATCGGCGGTGATAACACCGATTGGTTTTTGTTGCAAAATAATTGGGGAGGAAACGGTGAACATCAAAGTAGGAACACTGTTTACATCATACATATAAGGTTCTGTGACAACAGTTTGACCACTTGCCATAGGATTGATGTACCAATCACCTTCACCCGGGATATCATATCCGGTCAGGACATCAACGACTGCTTTGCCGTTGTTGCCGATTGCCATGTAAGGAAGATAGCGTCCATTGGCATCACTTCCGAGAGAGGTCATATTTTTAAAAAGGCTATCTTTATTGTCATATTGGTTTGCTTCAAAACCGATACCGTGACCGACGATTCTGGCATCCTTTTCCAGATCTTCACTGAGGATTTCGATTAATTCCAAACGGGAAAGCGGCAGATTGATCATGTGATATCGAATACGATCTGCAAAATTTACCACATTAGCAGAAACTTCCATGAAGTCTTCACTAAATACCTGTGCGGCGATATTGGCTTCATTTCGAACGGTCTGTTCCGCCTTCTCGACACTCAATTGACGCATGGTAATAAATAAAATGGATGTGATAATTCCGGCGACTAATAATAAAAAGGAGCCAAGCATTAATACCTTGACAGTTATTTTGATGTTCTTAAACATTTTCTCTATTTCCTCCTTAAAATAGATTTCGTTAATAATAACTATACAAAGCGCCGAAATAGTGAAATGACTTTTCCGAGTATCGTGACTTCCTTGACAAGAATCGGATCCATTGTGCTGTTTTCCGGCTGTAAACGGATATGATCTTTTTCCTTATAATAGGTTTTGACAGTAGCCGAATCATCAATCAGAGCTACGACAATATCTCTGTCTCTGGCAGTATTTTGCTGACTGACAATGACGTAGTCACCACTGTAGATACCGATGTCTATCATACTGTCACCTTTTACTTCCAAAATAAATAAGTCCGAATTGGTTTTGGAAAGGAAGTGAAGGGGAAGCGAGAGATAATCTTCTATATTGGAAACCGCAAGCAAAGGAACACCGGCTGCGACTTTTCCCAAAATAGGAATGTCAATCATTTCATGCTGGTGCATCGGTATTGGGACAATATTATTTTCTTGACGATGTGATGTGGAATACTTAGGATGGATAATTTCAATTGCCCTAGGTTTGTCTTTGTCTCTGCGGATATATCCGGCCTTTTCCAGGCGGGATAAATGACCGTGTACTGTAGAAGATGATTTCAAACCGATGGCTTGACAGATTTCTCGAATACTAGGTGGATAGCCTCTGGTGATTAGTGATTGATAAATACAATTCAAAATTTCTTCTTGCTTTGTAGTGATTTTTTCCATAATAATCCTTTCTCATAGATTAAATGAAATATATCTGATAAAAGATATATCGGAAGTTTATAAAAAATCCTTATATAAATAAAAAAATATATGCATAGATTTGTTAATCTATGACTTTATTTTAGCATAGAAACAAGGAAAAAGCAAACAAATGTTCTCTTTTTTGAAAAAAGACTTGACAACGAATGTATGTTCGCATATAATCAATATACAAACAAATGTTCGGAGGTGCTAAAATGAATCAAAAATTATCGAATCAAAGTAGGGTACAAAGACAGGAAAAGATTTGTAAGTTAAATAGAAATAAAAGAAACAGACAAGCAGATAAGCTGGCAAATGAAATTAAGATTTTGTCGGTGCTTGTCATTGCAGTGGTTGTAGTTATCCTGCTATTGCCATTTAGCAAGGACAGCATTGAGGCAAAAGGAAATTTTGAAAAGGTATATATTTCCGTGGAGGTTCATTCCGGTGATACGGTCTGGGGATATGCCGAAAAATACGCACATAAGGATTATTATCCTTCCAAATATGATTATATTGATGAAGTTTTTGATTTGAACCGTTTGGAAGATGCTACCATTTATTATGGAAGAAATATTGTTTTACCGGTGATCATTGATAAGGATTCCGGGGCAAGACTGACTCGATAATCTTGACTTGACAGGAAGGCTGTAGAGAGAAAATGGCTAGTTCTATTTTGGTGAGGAAGCAGAGTGAAAAGCGTAAGTGGTACAATATAAAATGAGCAAAGAAAAAGAGTAATTTCGATGAATTACTCTTTTCTCAATTTTACTACTTTGGCAGCCAAACGTCGACGTTCGTCTTCCAGTTCCGCATAATGCTTTTTGGTTGTGTTGACATCCTTATGGCCGAGGACATCTGCAACCAAATAGATGTCACCGGTTTCACGATAGAGATTTGTACCATAAGTACTTCGCAATTTATGAGGAGATATTTTTTTGAGTTTGGTCACGGCTTCGGAATACTTTTTGACCATATTTTGCACAGACCGAACACTGATTCGCTTGTTTTGCATCGAAAGAAATAAGGCATCCTCATGTCCGGAAAGAGCAATTATTTTTTTTCTTTTTTCAATATAGAGAAGCAGTGATTCTCGAACTTCTTCACCGAAGTAAAGAACCACTTCATTACCACCTTTTCGTAGAATTTTCATACCGTTTACCGAAAAATCTAAATCTGAAAGATTCAGGCCGACACATTCGCTGACCCGAATGCCTGTTCCCAGTAGCAGAGTAAGCATTGCCAAGTCTCTTTCCTTGGTATGCTCATGCCAGTATTGTTGATTTTTGCTTAGACTTTCGCCGCTTTCCGCATAATCCAGAAGCTTTGCGACTTCATCTACTTCCAAGCGGGTGATGTGATGTTCATGAATTTTCGGCATGTCAATCAATACAGCAGGATTGTTTTTGATTTTTTGCTTTTTATAAAAGTAATTATAGAAAGTACGCAAAGAGGCTATTTTTCTAGACTTTCCCTTTTCTTTGTTGGTGTGAGAAATGGTACCTTCATTTTCATAATAGTTGAGATATTCTACGTATTGCTCCAAATCATCTACTTGTAATGCGTCAATATCGTCCAAAGTGAGGGACTTGACTTCACGGCCGATAAATTGTGGCAGTTCTTCGATTAAAAAATGAAAGAAGATACGTAGATCATAGGCATAGGCAATACGAGTTCGGGAAGCAGTCGTTGTTTCAATTCCACGAAAAAATTGACCTGCCAGAGGAGGCATTTCCGCTAGCAGCTCTCGTAAGTGCTGCGTATTTTTCTTATCTTGATTTTCGTGATAGCTGGACATAAGGACTCCTTTCCTTGGTTTAATGCTTGGTGATTGCCCAGCCTTTCAAATCAGAAGACTGAATGGCACTGAACAATCTCTTATATAGTCCCGGCATGGTTTCATCAATCTCTTTTAACAGTTTTTTCATTTCCGCACGTTTGGTATTCCCATCTGCCGGACAAGGGCTTTTCACTACCGGTACATTGTATTTGCGAACAAAGGAACGGATGTCATTTTCATGGGTGAAAAGGAGCGGACGAATGCTGTAGATATTTCTTCTGTCCAAATAGGTGACCGGAGGAAAGACATTAAAACGCCCCTCATAGAATAAGGAGAGCATCATCGTCTCGACAATGTCTTCATAGTGATGACCAAAAGCTACTTTATTAAAGCCGAGTTCCGTCATTTTTTCATTGAAAGCACCTTTTCGCATGGTAGCGCAAAGTGAACATGGGTTCGGTTCTTTTCTGACATCAAAAATCACCTCAGCAATGTCGGTTTTTACAATATGATATGGGACTTCCAAATCATCACAAAGCTTTTGTACGGCACTTAAATCAAAATTGTCAAAGCCAAGCGCCACGGTCATGGCGGCAAGCTCGTATTTTTTGGGGTAGAAACGACGAAGACCTGCCAGGGCATAGAGCAGAACAAGACTGTCTTTGCCGCCGGAAACGGCGACAGCGATTTTATCGCCTTCGTCAATCATTTGATAGGTATCTATGGCTTTGCGCACATAACTGTATAATTTCTGTAAATCCATGAATGATAAAACTCCTTATTATTTTTAAAGTATAATTATATACTTATACGAATTATAATATAATTCGTATAAGATGTAATTCGCATAAGAAAATTTTCTGATTGTATCCCGGTAACTGTCCACAGAAATGTCCGTGACGAAATAGGATACAAGAAGATATGGTTTAATGATAGATGAACTTAAAATCCTAAAAAGCTTTGGAATTAAGGGATTAGACTTTTTCATTCCCCATATCATTTCGTTAAAGTTGTCTTTTGCGAATAGTTGTCTTTCTTTTTATTGTACCACACTCTTTGCCGTTTTACAAGCAAAAACATCGGACGGCAATCAACTCCATGGCAAAGAAATCGATAAGTTAATTCCCAAAGTAAGTTCTAGGTTTAAGGTCTGACTGGAACTTAGGTTG
>JAUMXK010000002.1 GCA_030535295.1 Eubacteriales bacterium
AAGACATCGCCCTTTCACGGCGGTAACAGGAGTTCGAATCTCCTATGGGTCACTTTGTCAACCGAACAACTCATCTTCCGAATGTGGAAAGTGATGTTATACATTGCATGAGTTGTCGGAATGACAATAAAAAATTTATGGTAGCGATACGTCCTTGGGAAACACCCGTTCCCATCCCGAACACGATGGTTAAGCCTTGGACGGCCGATGGTACTTAGCTGGAGACGGCTTGGGAGAGTAGGTGGCTGCCATTTTTTATATAAATTATCTATTATGGCGACATAGCCAAGCGGTAAGGCATGGGTCTGCAACACCCTGATCACCGGTTCAAATCCGGTTGTCGCCTTTTATAGAAGATACCATAAGAGTTGTATCATCTATGACTCCACCATTATGGCCCATTGGTCAAGCGGTTAAGACATCGCCCTTTCACGGCGGTAACAGGAGTTCGAATCTCCTATGGGTCATTGAATGAAGAAGTAGCGCAAGCTGCTTTTTTTTTGTCTAAAAAAACGTAGCAGCTTCCAATCATTTTCAAGTTTTTATCAATCAGATTCTATTACAGAATCCTAAAAAAGCATTTATAATAACATCATAGCAAATGACAAGCACACGCTTTATCACAGAACAGTGATTCGCCGGTAAGACATAATACGAAAAGTAAAATGTGGATAAACCAGAAAGAAACAGTGCTGCTTGTGAAAAAAGTAAGTTGGGAGGAAATGATGTTAGGAGCCGGATTCTTGGGAAAATGGTTGTCAAATCGCTGGGTACTTTTTGCAGTCGGATTGATGGTAATTTTACTGGGAATTCACCAAATGGGAATTATCAAGCTAAAAGTATTTGATTCTTTTCAAGGATTGCAGTTTAAAAACAATAGGAGCAAGGCACTGGGTACTTATTTAATGGGAATTTCTTTTAGTTTGGGATGGACACCATGTGTCGGGCCGATTTTAGGAGCGGTATTGGTAACATCTGCCAGCAGTGGTACAGAGTTCTACGGAGCATTTTTAATGCTGGTGTATTCTTTGGGTTTGATGATTCCTTTTCTAGTGATGGCAATTGCCTCCGGTTTGGTACTGGATAAGATTGGTGCATTAAGAAAGCATCTGACTTTGATAAAACGTATTGGCGGTGCAATGGTAGTGATTATGGGAATTATATTGATGACCAATCAATTGACAGGTATTACTGTGTGGATTGAGCGTTTATTTGCATAGTAACTTTGTATATTATCAGGAAGGTGAGAAAGATAAAAATGATATTAGCAGTGATTATGGCATGAAAATTGCAGAATCACGGTAAAAGCCGGATAGGATACATTCGGTTGGAAGAATTTCGCTTGTTTGCGGTAATAACCGTATCATCTAAAAAATAGGATATAATATCCGCGAAAAAAGCACGAGTGCGGCGTGCTTGGGTGAAAGAAATGGTATGCTTGCAAAAGTATTTCTTTCTCCCAAGCACGACATAAGAGTGCCCTCGCGACCAAAAATTACAAAGTAATTTTTGGTTCACTCGTGCTAAATTTATGATATAACATAATAAAAGACAATTAGGAGGAAAAAATGAAAAAAAATATTAGATTTATGATAGCATTATTGATGGTAGTGATGGCATTGGCGGCCTGTGGCAGCAATGGAGGAACAAAGTCTGAAAAAGAAAAAACAGAAATGCAGGACGACAAAATGTCGGATGATAAGAATTCGGAAATGAAAGAGGATAAAATGATGCAGGACGACAAAATGTCGGATGACAAGAATTCAGAAATGAAAGACGACTCAATGATGAAGGACGAAAAAAAGAATGATGGCGAAATGGCCATGGATTTTACCTTAATGAATAAAGACGGAAAAGAGTTTTCTCTTAGCACGGCAAAGGGAGAAAAAGTGTATGTGAAGTTTTGGGCTTCCTGGTGCTCTATTTGTCTTGCCGGTTTGGAAGAATTAAATACTTTGGCAGGAAAAGACAATGATTTCAAAATTGTCACCATTGTTTCTCCAAATGCCAAGGGAGAAAAAAGCAAAGAAGACTTTATTGAGTGGTTTGACACTTTAGGATATAATAATGTAGAGGTTTTATTTGATGAAGGCGGAACGGTGGCGGATACTTATGGAGTAAGAGCATTTCCGACTTCTGTATTGGTTGGTTCTGACGGAGTACTTACGGCGGTTCGTCCCGGCCACATGTCTACAGAAATGATTGAAAAAGCATTTGCTGAGATTCAATAAGAACGCTAGAAAAAATAGAGAGTTTGACAAAAAAATAAGCAGAAACCGGAATCCATAGAAATAGACGCATAAAAACAATTTGAAAATTGAAAACATAGAGGATATTAAGAAAGGAGTATGCCATGAAATGGAGAAGATTGGCGGCCATTGGACTACTGGCGGCAGTGACGGCAACTGCCTGTTCCAATAACAGTGGGAGCCATAATCAGGCCAAAGCAAGTGAAAAGAGTATAAAAGCCGAGGCAATGACGGCAAAGACAGTGGAAGAAAAAATGAAAGAAGTAAAAGGAGAATTAAAGGAAATTTATTTGGCGGGCGGATGTTTTTGGGGATTGGAAGCCTACATGGAAAGAATCTACGGTGTGGTGGATGCGGTCAGCGGCTATGCCAACGGTAACACAGAAAATCCGAAGTATGAAGATTTAATTTATCACAATAGCGGTCATGCAGAAACGGTAAAAGTAGTTTATGATTCCGCCAAGACCAATTTACCGACTTTATTGGCTTATTATATGAAGGTCGTTGATCCGACCAGTCTCAATAAGCAAGGCAATGACAGAGGAAGCCAATACCGCACCGGTATTTATTTTACGGATAAGAAAGAAGAAGCAGTGATTCAGGACTTTTTGACAAAAGAACAAAAGAAATATGAAAAACCGATTGTGATTGAAAACTTGCCATTGGCCGGATTTACTATAGCAGAGGAATATCATCAGGATTATTTGAAGAAAAATCCAAACGGATATTGCCATATTGATTTGAATCAAGCCATGGATGTGGTGATTGATCCGGCAAGATATCCTAAGCCCTCACCGGAGAAAATCAAGGAAATGCTCACAGATGCCCAATATAAGGTAACACAGGAAAACAATACCGAGTATGCTTTTTCCAATGAATATTGGGACAATAAAGAGCCCGGACTTTATGTAGATGTTGTAACCGGCGAGCCGCTTTTTAGCTCTGCAGATAAATACGATTCCGGTTGTGGTTGGCCAAGTTTCACCAAACCGATTGCAGAAGAAGTGTTGACATATCACGAAGACAATAGCTATAATATGAAAAGAGTGGAAGTCAGAAGTAGGGTAGGAGATTCGCATCTGGGACATGTTTTTGAAGACGGGCCAAAGGATAGAGGCGGACTACGCTATTGTATCAACAGTGCATCCATTCGTTTTATTCCGGCAGCGGAAATGAAAGCGGAAGGATACGAGTATTTGATGTACTTACTGGCACAATAAAGGAATCAAAGGGTTGATTGGGCTTTTCCATTTCGGAAAAGCCCAAATAGTATTTAGAGGAAAAGATGTATAAATTATTGATTGTAGACGATGAACCATGGATTCGCAGAGGAATCCAAGCTCTTATGAATTTGGAAGAAATCGGAATATCGGAGTTATGGGAAGCAGAAACAGGAAAAGAAGCTTTGGAGATGGTTCGAAGACATTTGCCGGATATTGTTTTTATGGACATCAATATGCCGGAAATGGACGGCTTGACTGCGGCAGCGACCATGAAGGAAACCTATCCAAAGATGATTGTCATTATCATTACCGGTTATGATTATTTCGAATATGCTCAAACCGCTATTCGGGCGAAAGTAGATGATTATATTTTAAAGCCGGTATCTAAGGCAGACCTTGAAACGGTTTTGTGCAGGACAATTCAAATCCTGAGAGAAAGGTCCAAACAAGAAGAAGCACGAAAAATTCTGGAGGAAAGCAGCAAGGAAGAAATGCCGGAAACAAATGACGATATCTCGGCTTTGGTAGAGGGCTATCTTCGGGAGCATCTATATTCCAAAGACCTTAGTTTAGCAGGAATGGCAAACACTATCGGGTTTAACAGCAGTTATTTGAGTGTGGTGGTCAAGCAACTTTATGGATTGCCCTTTCAGGATTATGTGCAAAAGAAAAGAATGGAAAAAGCGAAACTCCTGCTACTTTCCACCTCAATGAAAAACTATGAAATTGCCGAGCATATTGGGATGGAAGATGTCAATTATTTTGTGACTAAGTTCAAAAAAGCCTGGGGAGTGACACCGAAACAATATAGACAAGGAATGAAAAGCAATGAAAATGAAAGCCTTCTTATCAAAGATTAATGTGCAAATCAGTTTGGCCTTTTTGACTCTTTCCATCGTGTTTGTGTCACTGCTTTCCTTTGCGTTTTATTATGCGGCCGGTCAAATTCTGGTGGATAATATTCGCAAACAAACGGCAGAATCTGTAGCACAAACAGGTGATTATCTTTATGCCTATTTTGATAAGATTCTCAGCCTTAGCGACATCATCGCCATGCATCCGGACACCACCAAGGCACTGGAGCAGGGGGATACCGAGGCCATAGAATCCCTTTCGGGCATAGTACAAATTTCTGCCATGAGCGATACTCGGATTCAGAGTATTGCCGTCATTTCCAAAAACGGTTTTGCTCTGACCAGTGACAGCAATATGGCCATTCCGCTATCGGGGAATATGATGGAGGAATCCTGGTATCAGGCGGCGGTGGCATCAAAACAAATTCCGGTTGTGACCTCGATTCGCCATGGTGAGTTTACCATGGATAAGGAAAGCTGGGTTATTTCCATCAGCCATGAAATTGTAGGTTCTCAGGGAGAACATTTGGGTGTGGTGCTGATTGACCTTTCCTATAAATTTATTGAAGATTATATTTCCGGTCTGGATTTAGGCTCTACAGGATATGCGTATATTTTTGATCAAAATCATCAAATCCTTTATCATCCGGAAGAAAAGGCATTAATGGACGAAATGAAAGCAAGCGAGCTTTTAGAGTTGGCCAAGGAAATGGATGGCAGCCTTTCCAGAAATCGCATCGTCACCAAGAAGGAAATACCGCAATTGCAATGGACACTGGTCGGAATCTCCTCGATGGAAAAGATGGATGATCTGAAACGTCAAATGATGGGTATGATTGTTTGGATCAATCTATTACTGATTGTGGTGGGAATTTTCATCAGCTGGGCAGTTTCTCGAAGGCTGACCAAGCCGATTTTTGAACTGCAAAAAGCAATGCAAGATGTGGATAAAAACTGGGGGCATATTCAAATCAGCAGCAGAAGTTCTACCGAGCTGAAAGCTTTGACAGAAGAATACAATGCACTGCTTGATAGAATTAAGAAACTGACCGAAGACATTGCGGAAAAGGAAAATACCAAACGTATTTTTGAACTCAAAGCACTGCAAAGCCAAATCAATCCCCATTTTCTTTATAATACCTTAGACACGATTTTATGGTTGGCTGAGTTCGGAGAAAATGAAAAAGTCGTGGAAGTCAGCAAAGCACTGGGAGAAATGCTGCGCCTATCACTGAATATCAATCAAGATATGGTATCGCTCACCCAAGAAATTGCTCATACCAAGAATTACTTGAAAATCCAGCAGCAAAGGTATTTGGATAAAATCGAGTATCAAATCAGCGGCGATAAGAACTTACAAAATGTGGAAGTGCCAAAGCTGATTCTACAGCCGATTGTCGAAAACTCCATTTATCACGGTATTCGCCCGAAAAAAGGAAAGGGTTTGATTGCAATTTCTTATTACAAAGAAAAGGAAGACCTCATTTTGCAAGTCAAGGATAATGGTTTGGGCTATCATCCGGAAAAAAAGGAGGAGCATTTAATCAAAACCAGACTGGGCGGCATTGGTCTAAAAAATGTTGACCAAAGAATCAAAATTTTATATGGCGAGGACTATGGCCTTACGATTGGCAATCATGAAGAAGGAGGAACGATAGTAAGATATCGCCTCAAAATGTAATCTTCTCTATCTCTTTTGCAAAAGTTCCGGCTCTACTTGATTGATATAGGACTCCAAAGTGTTTTTATCGACCAGGGATGGCACTACGCCTTCTCTGGTGATGCAGAAGCCGGCCGCATACTGCGCAATATGAATGGCTTGTCTGATGGAATAACCATAGAGCAGATAAGAAGCGAAAGCCGAAATAAAGGCATCTCCGGCACCCGTTTTATCAATAGAAGAAAAGTTTTTTGCCGGAAAATACTCACTGATTTCCTCCGTCAAGGCATAGCAGCCCTGTGCTCCCAAAGTGACAATGACAATGCGTGGGCCGGACTTCCAAAAGAATCTGGCCTTTTTCTCGATGCTGTCTTCTTTTGGGTATATGGCATTTAATTCATTGGCATTTAAAATCAAAATATCTACCATTTCCAGCAATTCTTTCCTTAAATGATTGCTGGTGGAAGGTTTTAAAATTGTCTTTCCGCCATGTTTACGAGTCAGGCGGCAGGCTGTTTCGACGGTTTCCATCGGGATTTCCGAATTGATTAAACAAAAAGCGGTATTTTCAAAAAGATGTTCCTTTTCTTCCAAATCTTGCGGCGAAAGGGCTTCATTGGCTCCGGACAAGACGGTAATCATCGAATCGCCCTTTGGCTCTACAAAGATGTAGGCCTTGGCAGTGGAAAAATCCGAAACTCTTTTAATGCCGTCCATATTGACATCTTGTTGATGCAGGGCATCAAAAATAATATCCGCTTCCGTACTGTTTCCGACAGCACCGATGATAGCGGTTCGATGTCCGAGCTTGGCAGCGCCCACTGCTTCATTGGTTGCCTTTCCCCCTGCATACAGGGAAGACTGTGATGTCAAAACCGCTCTTCCTGTGCTTGGCAGCTGGGGTACTTTCAAATACACATCCAAATTGATGCTGCCAATGGTCAGGATTTTTTTTGTATGCAGAAAATGAGGAATATCAATAGTTACCCGGCTACTCAGTTCGGATTTGGCTTCGAAATTGAGTTTGTCGGGTGATTTATTTTCTATCACGGAAATTATTTTTTGGCAAAGATAGTTTCCAAAATCAAAACGGGAAATTGAGTAACTGGAAATATCGGGAAAAGAGGTTTCCGAGCGAAAGTCATCCTTGAGGCTGACAATGGAAAAATCCCAAGGAATTTTATAATGGTGGCTCAGACTCCGGGCATACAGCTCCGAAGCAATCGCAAAGTGAGAGCAAACGGTTGCAGTGATGGATTGATTGCCGATTTTTTGCAGCAGTGCGGCAATTTGATTTTGGTCAAAGACCAGCTCTTCCCGAAAAGGGATATGATAATCAAAAAGACATTTCTTATACCCCTCGAAAAAAGCATCGGTTCTGGTTCCGCTTAGAAGCAGACAGCCGATATCTTCATGTTTCGCTTCAATCAAAGTTTGAGTGGCGGCATAGCCGAAACGATGATAATCAATATTTTCCGAGCCTTCCACAGTAGAATTGAAAATTAAATAAGGGATACCGTTTTTTTCCAGTTCTGCACAATGATTCAAACTTTTTTCTTCCACCACTTCCCAAAGCAAGGCATCCACTTTATTTTTGCAAAAACTGGTGATGGCCTTTAATTCACATTCCGTATTATCATTGGAATAGGCCAAAAGGATTTGATAGCCCTGTTTGGCAGCACTATCCATAATGCCCCCGAGGAGCTTGGAAATATTCTGATTGGAGCGAAATAATACCCCGATAACAAAGGTCTTGGCAGTAGCAGGCAGGTAAGAAGAATAGGGAGCATAATTATATTCTTTGGCAATTTTCAGCACCTTTTCTCTGGTTTCCTGGCTGATACTGGCATCTTTTTGGTTCATAACCTTGGACACAGTCGACACGGAAACCCCTGCCAGTTTAGCAATATCTCGGATATTCATTCTTCTCTCCTTTCAAACTCACAACTTTCTCTAATGGTACTTTAGCATAGATGGAAGGTGGAATGCAAGAAATAAATTATAAGAGCTGATTTTTCTGATATCACAACCAACAAAAAGGATAATCGCCCAAAATAGAATAATAATATGTTGATTTTCCACAAACTTTGTCAAAAAATAAATAAAAAATATACAAATTTATGAAAAAGTATTGACAATCCCTTCAATAAGAAGTAAGATGAATACATAACTAGGAAAAAGTTATAGGAAAACATTTTCCCTAAAATTTATCAAGAAAAAAGGAGAAAGCAAATGAAGAAAATAGCAAGTTTGTTACTAGCGTGTTTGTTGTGTTTTAGCCTTGTTGCCTGTGGTCAAAGCGGTGATAAGAAAGAGGGAACCTCAAAAGAGGGAGCAAAGAAGAGAATTTGTATCGTCTATACCGGAAACTTAGGAGACAAATCCTATAATGATTCCTGTAATGCCGGTGCGGAAAGAGCAAAGAAAGACTTCGGTATTGAACTCAAATCTTTGGAAGGCACGACCGCACAAGAGTGGGAAGCCAATTTGGTAGCAGCCTGTGAAGAAGGCTATGATTTAGTTATTGGCGCATCTTCGAATATTGCAGATTATATTACCAAACATGCCGCCAACTATCCGAATGTAAAGTTTGCGGTCATTGATACCACAGTGGATTTACCGACCGTAGCATCCATCAGTTTTGCTCAAAACGAAGGCTCTTTCTTAGCCGGAGCGGCAGCTGCGATGTTTACTCAAAAAACCGATATTGACGGTGTCAATGCAGAAAAAGTTATCGGCTGGGTAGGCGGAATGGATATTCCGGTATTGCATGATTTCTATATCGGCTATGAACAAGGCGCAAAATATGTTGACCCGGATGTCAAAATTTTACAAGCGTTTGCAGGTAGCTGGATTGATCCGTTAAAAGGAAAAGAATTGACTTTGGCTCAATATGAGCAAGGCGCAGATATTGTGATGAACGTAGCATCCGGTACCGGCAACGGTATTTTGGAAGCGGCCAAAGAAGCAAAAAAATATGCCATCGGTGTTGACTTAAACCAAGACAATGACCAACCGGGCCATGTCCTGACCTCTATGGTAAAAAGAGTGGATAATGCTTGCTACTTAGTCATCCAATCTGTAGTAGAAGATAAGTTCCAAGGTGGCAAAACCCAATATCTCAGCCTGAAAGAAGGCGGCGTCAGCTTAACGGATTTCTCCGTCATTGAGCAAGCATTGGGCGAAAAGTTCCCGAAAGATATTGTAGAAAAGTGCAAAGAATTAGAACAAAAAATTATTTCCGGAGAAATTAAAGTCAAAAATTACGAAGGTTTTGGGCCGAAATAGAGAGCGGAATGGAGGTCTTTTCAAAGACCTCCTTCTTTATTTGAGAGAGCGGCCGTGAAGTAAAATAGCCGAAAACCTCTTTCAAGAGAACATGGCTAACTTTAATCCAGCTCCTATAAGGAGGATAGAATGAGCGAATACATTGTGGAAATGAAAAATATTGTCAAATCTTTCGGTGAAGTTCGTGCCGTTCGGCATGGAGAATTTACCTTGAAAAAAGGGGAAATTCATTCGCTGATAGGAGAAAACGGTGCGGGGAAGTCTACCATGATGAAACTGCTCTATGGGATGTACCCGATTGATGACGGTGAAATCTATATACGAGGGCAAATAATGCCCAGGCTGGAGCCGAGGATGGCAATCCAAATGGGAATTGGTATGGTTCACCAGGAGTTTATGCTCGTCAATGATTTGACCGTACTGGAAAATATTATTTTGGGTTTTGAGCCCAGAAAGGGCATTACCATAGATTTTGATAAGGCCAGAAAAGAAGTCGAGCAATACATCAAGCAGTATAAAATGGAAGTACAGCTCGATAAAAAGGTCGGCCAAATTTCGGTTGGTGAAGCGCAAAGAGTGGAAATCATCAAGACCCTGATGAGGGGAGCGGAAGTGATTATTTTGGATGAACCGACCGCCGTACTTACTCCACAGGAAACCCAAAAATTATTTGAAATTCTGCGCAATCTGAAAGCAGAGCAAAAATCATTGGTTTTTATTTCGCACAAGCTCAATGAAGTAATGGAAATATCCGACCGTATCAGTGTGATGCGGCAAGGCAATTATATCAGCACCGTCAAAAAAGAAGAAACCACACCGCTTGGTTTGACCAAGGATATGATAGGCAGAGAAGTCTTTTTGAATATTGAAAAGGATTACAGCAAAGCAGGAGAAAAAATACTGGAAGTGCAGGATGTTTGGATTCCCAGTCAAAAAGAGTCTTCCAAGATTCGAGGTCTTTCCCTTCATGTCAATGAAAGAGAAATTGTCGGCATTGCCGGCATTGACGGCAATGGGCAGTCTGAGCTGATTGAAGCCATTACGGGGCTACGTTTGGTGGAAAAAGGCAAGGTCATTTTAAATGGCAAAGACATCACCAATCAAAAGCCGAAAGCCATTCGCAATGCAGGAATGGCACATATTCCGGAAGATAGAAATGTCAGAGGCCTAAACAGACAAATGAGCATGGAAGAAAATATGATTGCTGTCGATATTGACAGTCCGAAGTTCAGCAAAGGCGCTATATTGGATATGGAATCAGGTGCACAGTACACCAAGCAAATGATTGAAAAATTTGATATTCGTCCGGCAGACCATCGCTTGCCGACTTCCTCCCTTTCCGGTGGAAATGCGCAAAAAGTGGTAGTAGCCAGAGAAGTTTCCATGAAGAAAAAATTACTGGTTGCTTCCCAGCCGACCAGAGGTGTGGATATCGGAGCCATCGAAATCATTCGGAATACTCTGGAAGAGGCCAAGAAAGAAGGGGCCGGTGTTCTTTTGGTTTCTGCGGAACTGGAAGAAATCATTTCTTTATCGGATCGTATTTTGGTCATGCATGAAGGAAAAATAACAGGAGAATTGCCGGCTCATGATGCCAATGAAAACAACTTGGGACTTTTGATGATGGGCGGCAAAGTAGAAGAAGATGTAGAAGGGAGAAAAGAGCCATGAGTCAATCAATCCGAGGATTTGTAAAAATTAGCATGACTCTGCTATTGGTATTTTTAATCGGAGCGGTCTTTATCTTAATGATTGGAGAAAATCCGCTCAGTGCCTATCGGGCCGTACTAAAGGGTGCATTTGGCACCAGACTCGGCTTTGGCAGTACCATTGCAGGTTTTACTCCGCTTCTTTTGACCTCTATTGCCTTTGCTGTAGCGGCAAAAGCAGGTGCCTTTAATGTCGGCGTAGAGGGAGAAGTTTGCTTAGGAGGCATTACCGCAGCCTATATCGGTATCAACTGGGGATTTTTGCCGAAACCTTTGTTGCTATTGGCTTGCTTTTTGGGAGCCATGGTGGTGGCAGGCTTGTGGGCATCCATTCCGGCAATGCTCAAGGCATATTATAATGTTTCGGAAGTTTGTGTGACGATTTTGATGAATACCGTGGCACTTTATATTGCTTCCTATCTGGTCAGTGGTCCGATGAGCGCCGGTACTGCCAATCCGCAGTCACATCCGGTACTGGTCACCCTACCGAAAATTATGAAACCGTCTTCAGCCAATGCAGGGGTGTTTATTGCCTTTGCCATTGTCATCTTGGTTATCTTTATGCTTTATAAAACCAAATGGGGTTACAAAATCCGCAGTGTCGGAAACAACCCTTTCCATGCTGATTATGTCGGAATTCCGTCCAAAAAAGTCTTTATCAACGCCATGATTTTATCCGGTGTACTGGGAGGGATTGCCGGATGTATTGAAGTTTTGGGTGTGCATGGATATTACCTTGATAACTTTGCCAAAGATTTAGGTACCAATGGTATGCTGGCAGCCTTAATCGTAAAATCCAATATGATTTTTACTCCGTTTATGGCATTTTTCCTGGGTGCTTTAAAATCCGGAGCCATGGCAATGCAACAATCCACCGGTGTACCGAAATCGATTGTCGATACCATTTCGGCCATCTTTATTATTGTGGCAACCATGGAATTATTATTCCAATTAAAGGGAAGACATTCCCTATTAGCGAAACTGAAAAAAAATACACCGACAGTTCATGCAGAAGGTCCGGAGGAAGAGGCAGCGAATGAAAGTCAAGAGAAAGAGAGGGAAACATTATGATGGAAAATTTAGCCAAGATTTTTAATATTTCTCTGATTTATGCGACTTTCCGAGCCTCTACACCCATTATCTTTGCGGCCCTTTGTGCAGCGATTACTCAGCAGGCCAATATACTAAACATCGGAACGGAAGGCATTATGTTGGTGGGTGCTTTTACCGCTGTGACAGTCAGCTATTTTACGGGAAGCTGGATTGCCGGTGTACTGGCAGCGATGGTGGCGGGTGGTATCATCGCCATGATTATGGCAGTCGGACATATTCGATATAATTCGGAAATTTGTGCCATCGGTATGGGTATTAACTTACTGGCGATTGCCATTACCAAGTTTTTATTGCAAGTCATTTTCAAAACCAATGGTACTTTTTCCAGTCCCCAAATTGCTCCGATTCCCCGAATACATTTGCCGTTTTTGGAAAATGTACCGGTGCTCAATGACCTGTTGAATGATTGGAGTTTGACGGAATGGTTTGTGATTGTCTTTATTATTTTGTTGCAATTTTTATTCTATAAAACGGTCTGGGGCTTGCGTTTGCGTGCAGTGGGACAATTGCCTTTGGCAGCGCAAACTGCCGGTATTCATGTCAATGCGGTCAAATATCAAGCAATGTTTATTTCCGGAATTATCGGTGGATTGGCCGGTGCTCATTTATCTCTGGGATACAGCAAACAATTTGTAGAAAACATGACCAATAGCCGTGGCTTTATGGGTGTTGCCGCCATGTATTTCGGTGGTGCCAATCCGGTTCTGACGGCAATCGGCTGCCTTTTATTCGGCTTTGCCGATTCGATTGGGGCAAGGCTTCAAGCGTATGGCTTTCCGGCTCAATTTGTCCTTATGATGCCATATATTGTAACGATTGCAGTACTGGGAGTGTCGATGTTTATCAAAATCAGAAGCCACAAGAAGAAAGAATCTTCGTTAATTGCCTAAAGGCTTAGAAAAACTTTTGACAAAAGGAGAAAAGTCGGAAAGAGAATATCGGCCGAAAAGGAATTGCCTTGAAAATAGGAAAATAGGAAGGAGATAGAAATGGAAAAGAGAAAAATAATATTGGATTGTGATCCGGGGCATGATGATGCGGTGGCGATAATGCTGGCAGCCAAACATCCTGCCATTGATTTGCTGGGGATTACAGTGGTAGCAGGCAATCAGACTCTCGAAAAAACGCAGCGCAATGCGGTCAATGTGGTGGAGCATTTGGGGCTTGAGGTTCCGGTTTATGCCGGCTGCGGTCGTCCGATTGTCAGAGAAAAAGTAATTGCCGGAGACATTCATGGTGAAACGGGATTAGACGGACCGGTCTTTGCACCACATAGCAGAGAGGTGGAAAAGGAACATGCCGTCAATTATATGATAAGAACATTGATGGCCTCGGACGGTGATATTACTGTAGTCACCACCGGCCCGATGACCAATTTGGCCATGGCAATGCGTATGGAGCCGAAAATTCTTTCCAAAATCAAACAAATTGTCCTGATGGGAGGCGCATATACCAATGGCAATGTCACACCGGCAGCAGAGTTTAATATTTTTGCGGATGCCGATGCGGCACATATTTGCTTTAGCAGCGGAGTGCCGGTGGTGATGGTGGGGCTGGATGTGACACGAAAGGTACTTTGTTATCCGTCCGTAGTGGAGAGAATGAGTCATATCGGCAATTCGGCTTCACAACTTTTTGTAGACTTGATGGGGCATTTTTGTAAAACACAAAAAGAAATCTTTGGTTGGGATGGGGGGCCGCTACATGATCCACTGACCATTGCTTATTTGATTGATCCCGGTATTTTGACACTCAAGCCGATGCATTCGGAAATCGAGCATCGCAGCCTTCAGTCCTATGGCAGAACCAATTGTGATTACTTCGGTTATATGAAAAAAGAGCCGACGGCAGAGATTGCCATTGATGTGGATGTGGAAAAGTTTTGGGATTTGATAGAAGAAACCTTAGGGATGTATTCCTCTTAGAGTAAGGCAATGGCAGTAAAATAAAAGACTGTTCCGGGGAACGTGGAAAAGTTGAGTAAAAGACATGTCTTTTATCCAATCATGAGAGGAGAATGAAATTGAGAGATTTAAGAGAAGTGTTGCAAGAAAATCAGGAAAAATATATCCGGCATTTAAAAGAATTAGTGGCTATCGACACCCATGACTTAGGGCATGGCATTGATGGCGGTTTGGAAAAGGAAGGGCAGGATTATTTGATTGCCCTATTTGAGAAAATGAAGGCATCCTCGATTCTGGTTGACCCGATGACCGAAGAGGCGATTGAAAAATGCTACCGGGAGCATCAGGAAGGCAATTTAAAGCACAATTACGACAATCGCTATAATGTCTATGCTGCTTTTGTCGGCAAGAAAGCGAAGAAATTGATGTTTAACGGCCATATTGATGTTATGCCGGCGGATAATGTTGAGGATTGGAGCAATCCTCCTTTTGAACCGGTGATTGCGGACGGAAAAATGTATGGCAGAGGAACCGCCGATATGAAAGCTGGACTTATGGCTTCCATTATGGCAGTGCAGCTTTTAAAAGATGCCGGTTATGAAGAATTGCCGCTGGAAGTAGTAATTACTTCGGTTTGTGATGAAGAAGGCGGAGGAAACGGCTCCATGCAGGCTATCATGAGCGGTCAGAAGGCAGATGGTGTTGTCGTATGCGAAGGCACCAGCGATGAGCTGATTTTGGCACACATGGGCTTTATTTTCTTCAAAGTGACGGTCAAGGGCAAAGCTTGCCACTCCGGAGATAAGAAAAAAGGAGTGAGTGCCATTGAAAAAACGATAAAAATTATTGAAGCTTTAAAAGATAAGGAACACCAATGGCTTTTACAGTATAAGCATCCGCTTCTGCCACCGCCGAATTTGAATGTGGGAGTCATTAAGGGAGGAGATGCCGGCTCTACCGTAGCCGGAGAATGTGAATTTTCCACCTGTGTCCATTATCTTCCAAATCAAATGACACATGATCAAGTGGTGAGAGAGTTTACCGATGTGGTCATGCGAGTAGCCAAATCCGATGAATGGATGGAAAATCATCTTCCGGAAATCGAAATATATCAGGCCGGAGGCGGTTTTGAAATGGAGAAAGAGCATCCTTTTGTCAAAGCCTTTGAAACAGGCTATCAAAGAGCGAGGGATAAGCAGGTCAAAATTGTCGGTTCCCCGGCAGGATGTGATTCCAGGTTGTGGAAAAATATTGCCAAGTCACCGACCATTCAATTCGGCCCCGGTCATTTGGCACAATGTCATGGAATTGATGAATGGGTCAGCATAGAAGATTATCTGGAAAGTATTTTGATATATGCCAATCTGATTTTGGCATTTGGAGAAGAATAGGGACGTTTCGCAATAGGAAGGAAAAGGAAACTTGATTTTGTAAGGCATAGGCTAGGCTTTACAAAAGATAACGCATAGAAATTATAAGTAATAGGAGAAATTATAAGTAATAGGAGGAAAAAATGGGTAAAAAAATTTTATTGGCAGGCGAATCTTGGATGAGTTATATCACACATGTAAAGGGTTTTGACACTTTTTATACTTCTGTCTATGAATCCGGAGAAAAGTATTTAAAGGAGGTTTTGGTAGGGGCAGGTCATGATTTTGAATTCATGCCGAATCACTTGGCAATGGACCATTTCCCATTTACCTTGGAAGAATTGATGCAATATGATGTCATCATTCTCTCCGACATCGGTGCCAATACCTTGCTTTTACCGACGGCAACCTTTACCAAGAGTCAAGTCCGTCCGAATCGTTGCGATTTACTGAAAGAATATGTTTTAAAGGGCGGCAGCCTTTTGATGGTGGGTGGATATATGACATTTTCCGGTATTGACGGTAAGGGGAAATGGCAAGATACGGCGGTACAAGATATTCTTCCGGTCAAAGTGCTGCCAACGGATGACCGTATGGAATACTGTCAAGGCATAGAGCCAAAACCGGTCAAGGAACATTTCATACTGGACGGTGTCGGTCTGAATTGGCCGAAAGTATTGGGATATAATAAGACGGTTGCCAAAGAAGAAGCGGAAGTGATTGCTAAAGTGGGAGAAGATCCTTTTATTGCTTTGGCTGAATATGGGGAAGGCCGTAGTGCCGCTTTTACGACGGATTGTGCACCGCACTGGGCACCGGCAGAATTTTGCGAATGGGACGGATATGGTAAAATCTTCTTGAACTTGGTAAAATGGTTAACGAAAGAAGCTTAGATAATAAAGAATAGGGTGAAGAAATGAAAATATTAAATTTTGGTTCCTTAAATATTGATTATGTCTATTCAGTAGAGCATTTTGTAAGAAAAGGGGAAACAATTTCTTCGCATCAATTGGAAGTGTTCAGCGGTGGGAAGGGATTGAATCAATCCGTTGCCATGGGCAGGGCAGGAGTGGAAGTTTATCATGCCGGTGCCATCGGCAAAGACGGAGAGAATTTATTGGAGCTTTTAAAAGAAGCAGGTGTCAATGTTGATTATGTGGAGGTTTTGGAAAAAACCAAATCCGGCAATGCCATTATTCAAAGGGATGCAAGCGGAGATAACTGCATTATCCTTTATGGAGGAGCCAATCAGGAAATCAGCCAAGAGCAGGTAGACAATGTGCTGGCACATTTTTCAGCCGGAGATTTTTTGGTGTTGCAAAATGAAATCAACGAAATGCCTTATATCATGGAAAAAGCACATCAAAAGGGGATGAAAATCGTCCTCAATCCTTCTCCGATGAATGAAAAAATCTTGCAAATGCCGCTGGATTTTGTAGATTATTTTATCTTGAATGAAATTGAGGCCAAGGAGATTTTGGGAGCAGCTCAGGACGGAAAGGCTGCAGGGAAGGAATTATTGGAGCGATTGCACCAAAAGTTCGAAAAGGCCAAAATTGTCCTGACACTTGGTGAGGAAGGCTCTTTGTATGCGGATGAAAAAGAGCGAGTTTGTCAAGGTATTTACCAAACAAAGGTTCAAGATACGACGGCTGCCGGTGATACCTATACCGGTTATTTTATGGCCGGTGTGGTGGCAGGGCTTTCCATCCGGGAATGTATGGATTTGGCAGCCAAGGCATCTGCAATTTCTGTTTCCCGATTGGGGGCAGCTCCTTCGATACCCAAGATGGAGGAGGTCAGAAATTAAGATAAAGGAGGACTTATATGGAGCAAAGAGAGGATGCCGTTCTTTTTCTAAAAGAAGTGCTGAACATTGCCTCGGTCAACGGCAGAGATGATGAAGGCAAAGTGGCGGAATATTTGCAGAAGTGTTTTCAAAATCATGGAATTGCAAGCTTTGTGGACAGGATAGATGGCAGACATGCCAATGTTCTCGCCTTTTTGGAAGGGGAAGACACAACGACCGAAATTTGGAACGGTCATTTGGATACGGTAGATTACGGCAATTTGGGCATTTGGGAAACCAACCCCAGAGAAGTCGTGGAAAAGAACGGGAAAATTTATGCCAGAGGTGCCTCCGACATGAAAAGCGGATTGGCGGCAATGGTCTATGTGCTTTGTCATTTACCGAAGCGACCCAAACGCAGCATTCAATTTATCGGTACTTGTGATGAAGAAAAGGGCGGTTTGGGTGCCCGAAAAATACTGGAAAAGGAACAAATGAAATCAGCGGAAATCCTGCTGATTTCCGAACCCAGTGCCATGGATTTGGCTTTGGCGCAAAAAGGTTGCCTTTGGCTGAAAGTGAAGGTAAAGGGAAAGACCGGCCATGGTGCCTATCCGGAGCAAGGGGTGAATGCCATTCATTTTCTTTATGAAATGGCAAAAGAATTAAGAGTCTATATAGAAGGATTCGGGCATTATCTTCTGGGGGATTCTACCTTGCAAATCAATCAAATCCAAGGGGGGATTGTGCCCAATATGACGGCGGACAATTGTGAAGCGGTACTGGATATTCGTATGGTGCCAAGCCTGACGGCGGATATGGTGCTAGCCAGGGCAGAACAAATTCTGCAAACGCTGAAGCAGGAAAAGCCGGCTTTGGATATGCGCTTTGAGGTAATGAATCAAAGACGTGCCATTGAAATTGCCCAGGAAGAGAGAGAAGTACAGAAATTGAGGCAAATGATTGAAAAGAGAGGCTATCAACCAAAGCCGATTGGAATCAATTATTTTACCGATGCATCTATTTTGGCGCAAAATGAGTTGACGCAAAAAGTCTTGATTTGCGGCCCCGGTGAGCCGGAGCTGGCACATCAACCCAATGAATATGTGGAAATCCGGAAGTATTTAGACTATATTGAGGTACTGAAGGAATATGCCTGCGAGTAAAAGAAAGCATTTGTCGTCAAAATAAGGTGATTTTACCCTGAATAATCAGTACTTTTAAGCGTAGCAGTTTGATAGCTGCTACGCTGTTTTTATAGACTCTAAAAAAAGGAACGAGTTTTTATTCGGAAACTTCAACATTTAAAATTACTTTAGTTTTTATGCGGGTAGTTAATCCGGCGGAAAAAGACTTTTCTTTGGTGCCTAGAAAAGCTGAATTTATAAGAAAATCCTTCAGAATAGTCCGTTTAGGGCTGGAGGGAGTGTTAAATAAAAATAGAACAATAGGAATAAATTGTTTATTTGCATTGTTAAAATGTATTTTTGTAACATAGTAATTTCGCACAAAAGTTGTGAAATAATAAATTAAAAATATACAAATTTGCGGAATAATATTGACAAGCCTATCCGGAAGAAGTAAGATGAGTACATAGCCGAGAAAAAGTTATAGGAAAACATTTTCTTACAAAAAGTAGAAAGGAGCAAAAGATGAAACGAGTTTGGAAGACAAGGTATTCAAAAATCAATTTATTGACTGTATGGGTGATGTTATTTGTTATGATCATTGCAGCAGGATGCTCAAACACGACTACAAAGGAGAAAGAAACGGCAACCACCGGAAAGACGGAAGAGAAAACGGAGGAAAAAACAGAAGAAAAAGGGGAAAGTACCAAGAAGGCGATTTTAATTATCAATGGTAATCTGGGTGATTTGGGGTTTTTTGATTCTGCCAATGCCGGGATGCAAAAATTAAAGGCAGACTACGGGATGCAGATTCAAGTCATAGAAACCGGTTCGGATGAATCCAAATGGGAGCCGGCTTTGGCAGATGCAGCCGAGGAAAAAGCGGACTACGTCATTGCTGTTTCCCCATCTATGGTAGAGCCGATGCAAAAAATAGCCCCGATGTATCCGGACAAGAAGTTCTTATTGATTGACAACAAGGTCGATTTTGACAGTGCGGATTTGAAAAATGTTTATTGTGCAACCTTTAAGCAAAATGAAGGTTCTTATCTGGCAGGAGTGGCAGCAGCCGTTCTGGCACAGGATAAAAAGATATTAGGCTTTGTGGGCGGACAAGACATTCCTCCAATCAATGATTTCCTGGTAGGTTTTATTGAAGGAGCTTTAAAGGTGGATGAAGAGATGAAAATTATTGCCACATATCCGGGAGATTATTATGATCCGGCAAAAGGTAAGGAATATGGCATCCTCTTAGCCAATCAAGGAGCGGAAGTCATGTTTGCGGCAGCCGGCCCTACCGGACTGGGTGTTATCGAGGCGGCAGTAGAAAGAGATAAATTTATCGTCGGTGTAGACTCCGACCAATCGGCAGGCTATGCAGCCAATGGGGATGAAAAGACAGCCAAGAAAATCTGTACTTCCATGCTCAAGAATGTGGGAGATGCTATCTATAGAGCCATCAGTATGGATTTGGAAGGAAAACTGTCCTTTGGTACAGCGGAAAGTCTTGGAATTGCCGAAGGCGGTGTAGGGCTTGCCAAAAATGAGGTTTACCAATCCGTATTTTCAGAAGAAGCAAGAGCAAAAATCGAAGCAATTGAAAAAGAAGTGGTCGAAGGAAAAATCAAGGTGTCTACAGCCATTGGAATGAAACAAGAGGATTTGGATCAATTACGCAATCGTGTGAAACCGGAATAGAAAGTGATGGAAAGCACCTGAGTTAGTTTTAACAAGGGTGCTTTTTGCGTGTGAGGTGTATTTTATGGAAAATAAAGTAGTTTTGCGTGCAGAAAATATATTAAAGGTCTATCCAAATGGAATTGTGGCGAACAGGGATGTCAATTTTGAAGTTTATGAAGGGGAAATACATGCCCTTATCGGTGAGAATGGAGCAGGAAAATCTACGTTGATGAAAATATTATTTGGCATGGAAAGTCCCGAGGAAGGAAAAATTCTTTTGAACGGACAGGAAGTGAAAATTGAAAATTCCAAAAAAGCGATTCAGCTGGGGATAGGAATGGTTCATCAACATTTTATGTTGGTTGATACTTTGTCGATTGCGGAAAATATTGCCCTTGGAAATGAGCCGAAAAAATATGGTTTTTTGACGGATTATGGAAAGGTGCTTATGGCGGCAGAACAATTGGCGGAAAAATATAATTTCAAAATCAATGTCAAAGACAAAGTAGGAGATGTCAGTGTCGGAATCAAGCAAAAAACCGAGATTTTAAAAGCTTTGGCAAGAGGAGCGAAAATTTTGATATTGGATGAGCCTACCGCAGTCTTGACACCGCAGGAAACGAAAGAGCTCTTTATCGAATTAAGAGAGCTGAAAAAGCAGGGGCATACCATCATCTTTATTTCTCATAAGCTCAATGAAATCATGGAAATCTGTGACCGGGTGACGATTATGCGACAGGGCAGAACAATAGATACTTGCTATATCAAGGACACCAATCCGCAACAAATTTCCAATAAAATGGTAGGCAGGGAAGTGGTTTTGCATATTACCAAAGCCAAGTCCGACAAGAAGGAAGTACGCCTTCAGGTCAAAAACTTAAGCTATATCAACAGTTTGGGAAAAAAGATGCTCGATAATGTCAGCTTTTCTTTACGTGGGGGTGAAATCCTTAGTGTGGCAGGAGTGGAGGGCAACGGACAATCGGAGCTGGCGAGTATTTTAATCGGCAGGCTGAAACCGGCCGGTGGAGAGATTTATGTCAATCGTGAAAAGGTAGAGTCCGTCAGTTCTCCGGAAATGAGAAAACGCAAAGTTGCGTATATTCCGGAAGACAGAATGTCCAACGGCTGTGCTCCGATGCTTTCGATTTTGGATAATTTGTTTGCAGATAAGATTGAAGGTTATCTGGATACGAAAAATATTTTTTTGGACAGAAAAAAAATGTTGACGGACAGTGCCAAATTAATTGAGGATTTCAATGTCATTTGTATTTCTTCCGGTAGCCCGATTAATATGCTTTCGGGTGGTAATATCCAAAAGGTAGTGGCTGCCAGAGAACTTTCCGGAGAGATTGATATCGTGATTGCCGAGCAGCCTACTCGGGGAATTGATGCGGCGGCCTCGGAATTGATTCGCAGAAAGATTGTGGAGCTTAGAGATAAGGGTGTGGCAATTTTACTGATTTCCGCAGATTTGAATGAGGTATTGGAACTGGGCGATAGTACCATTGTGATGCATAATGGAAAAATCAATGCCTATTTCTCGGAAACCTCACAATTGACAGAACAAGAACTGGGTTATTACATGCTTGGAGTGAAAAAGCAAGAGGAGAAGGAGGTAGAATCGGTAATATGAAAAAAAAGGTATTTCGGCCCGAACAACTCAATACTTCTTTTGAGATATTAAGATTTTTGGTGGCAATTTTGATTGCTTTCGGAATTTCTTTGATTATTATCTCTTTTTCAACAGCGGAGCCGGTAAAAACCATTGCCAATTTATTTATCGGTCCTTTTACCTCTGTCCGAAGATTCAGTACGGTTTTGGAAAAGATGATTCCGCTGACCTTTGCCGGTCTGGCGGTTTGCGTTATGTTTAAAGCCAATCAATTTAATTTGGCAGCAGAGGGAGCACTCTTTTTTGGAGCCTTGATTTCCGCAATGGTGGCGATTTATATGCCGGGTCCTTCCTTATTGGTAAAAATGACAGCTATTTTAGCGGCAGGCTTTGCAGGGGCAATGGTCACGGTCATTCCGGGAATCTTGAAAATCAAGTGGAAATGCAGTGAAATGGTGGTATCTTTGATGCTCAACTATGTTGTTTTGTATTTTTCCACCTTCCTTTTCAATCAAACGATTAAGGATCCCAACTCCGCTTATAAGACTTCTTTTCCTTTTCAAGACGGGGTAACACTACAGAATTTGATTCCACGTACCAGATTGCATAGCGGTATCTTTCTTTTGATTTTGTTTATTGTTCTTACTTATACTTTCATCTACAAAACCAAATGGGGTTATCAGTTGAGGATTACCGGCAGTAATATCAAATTTGCACAATGTTCAGGGATAAAGGTTACAGCGATTATTCTCCTTTCCCAGCTATTGGGCGGTATGATTGCCGGAGTGGGTGGTGGTACGGAGATGCTGGGCATTTACAATCGATTTCAGTGGTCTTCACTTCCCGGATATGGTTTTGATGGAGTAGTTATCAATATTCTAGCCAGAGAAAATCCGGCGTTTATCCCATTTGCCGCTTTTTTTGTTTCTTTTATTCGTATCGGAGCAGATTATATGTATAAGCAATCGGACGTAGCGGCAGAAATTGTGGCGATTATCGAGGGTTTAATCATTATTTTGGTGGCGGCATCCGCCTTTTTGGCAACTTGGAGACACAAGATGACCACCAGATTATCGAAAGAACAGATTGCAAAGGAGGGAAATTAATGCTGCAAAAAGTTTTAGAATCCATCTTTAGTACGGCGTTCATTATTTCTTTGATACGTGTGGCGACTCCTTTGATTTTGGCTTCTTTGGGGGCAGTGATTACATCCAATGCCGGGATTACCAATATCGGTATCGAAGGAGTTATGCTGGTGTCGGCACTGGCCGGTGTATTTGCCAGTGCTTTTGGGTGGGGACCTTGGTTTGGTCTGGTGATTGCTATTTTGACCGGTATTCTTTGTTCACTGGCAATCGGCTACATGGCCATGAAACTTCAAGTCAACAGTGTTCTGGCCTGTATTGCATTTAATACCATGGCAATTGGCGGTACGGTGTATTTTATGTATGCAGTTGTCAAAGATAAGGGCACTACTTTGGCTTTGGATTCCGGTAAGCTGCCGGATTTATATATTCCGGGTCTATCGGATATTCCGGTACTGGGAGAGCTTTTCTTCCGGCACAATGCAGTTTCTTATTTGGCATTTCTGATGATTATTGTAGTTTCGGTTTTGCTTTATAAGACTCCGGTAGGGATGAGAATCCGTTCTGCGGGGAAAGCACCGCATGCCTTATCTTCGGTGGGCGTGAGTCTGATAAGAATTCGTTATTTGGCATTGGCGATTTCCGGTGTTTTGGGAGGAATGGCAGGTGCTTTTATGTCAATGGGCTATGTTACTTGGTTTTCCAAGAATATGACGGCAGGCAGAGGTTTTATTGCTTTGGCGGCAGATGCCATGGGCAATTCTCATCCGGTCGGTGCGGTCATTTCCGCTTTGTTTTTTGCCTGTGCCGAAACCCTGTCTTATACTTTGCAGATTACCAATATTCCGCCGGAGCTGGTGCAAATGGTGCCGTATTTATCGACTATCGTCGGTTTGGCAATTTATGCCGCCAAAAAAGATACGGAAAAGAAAAAGATAAAAACGATATAAAATACATAGAAGAAAGACGGAAAGGAATCGCAGAGATAGGAATTATTGGATAGAAAGAGAAAGGCCAAATCAAAAGGAATCAGAAAATAAATAATGCAATAAAAAAGCCTTGAAAAGAGTGAAATAGAAAACAACAAAGAAATAGGGAAAAGGAAACACACGGAAATACATGGAAACAAATATAAATAGGAATAGAAAGGATGGAATGATGAAAAAAATACCTGTTATTATTGATTGCGACCCGGGACACGATGATGCCATTGCCATATTGTGGGCACTTTCTTCTCCTAAACTGGAAATTAAGGCAGTTACCACGGTAGCCGGCAATCAGACTTTGGATAAAGTAACCACCAATGCGATTAAGGTCTTGACAAAGGCAAGAAGATTGGATATTCCGGTGGCAAGAGGAGCTGCCAAGCCGATGATTCGAAAACTGAAAACCGGTGATATCGTTCATGGAGAATCCGGACTGGAGGGGCCGCTGTTGCCGGAGAAGGGCTTTGAAGAAAGTGAATTGTCGGCCTTGGAGATGTTGATTCAGGTACTGGAGGAATCGGAGGAGAAGGTGACTTTGATTCCGGTAGGGCCGCTGACCAACATCGGCACTTTATTGGTGGTTCGTCCCGACCTGAAAGCAAAAATTGATAAATTATATATTATGGGCGGTGGAATGTATCGTGGTAATTTTACACCGGTGGCGGAGTATAATATTTGGGCAGACCCGGAAGCGGCCAAGGTGGTCTTTCAGTCGGAGCTGCCGATTGTGATGGCTGGATTGGATGTGACGCATAAGGCTTTTGTGACAAGGGAAGAGAATGAAATATTGCGTAGTCAGGGCAATGAAATTTCGGTTTTTGTTGCGGAGTTAATTGATTATTTCAGCAAATATCACTACGAGATGGAAGGATTTGCCGGCTGTACCTTGCATGATCCGGCTGCAGTGGCGGCTTTGCTTTATCCGGAGATTTTTCAAGGCATTCCATGCAGCGTAGATGTGGAGACCGGTGGGGAATTAACCACCGGCATGACCGTGGTCGACACCATTGGCTACAAGGAAAAAATCTGGAAAGAAAAGGTGGTTAAGAATACGACCTTACTTTTGGATGTGGATAGGGAGGAATTTGTAAGATTGTTCCTGGCAGATATGAAGAAACTGGGATAGAGAGACAAGCTTCAAAGTTTTAAAAGAAGAATATTTTTTGTAGGATGTTTACTTCGATTATTGCATTTAGAAAGAACAGAGGCTTGATGATATGTTTTAGAGGAGGAAAGGATGAAAAAAGATGAAGTCATTCTAAAGAGGCAGTCCATAAAGATATTTTTCAAAAATGAAGATATAGATTTTTTATTTAACTGGTTATTGGGAATAGGAGAAGTGTTTGGATTATCACATGGTGAACTTTTCTATCTTGCACAGAGAATGGGAAAGTCACCTAAGCCCTATGCTTGGAAAAGAGTATTTTTGTCACATGCTAAATATTTGGATAAAAAAGTACGGGCTTTACATGGAAGTAAATATACAAAAGCAGAGTATTATTTAGCACAAACCTATTCTTTTCGTGCTGCTTTGCAGTTTATTGATCCATTTTCCGAGGAATATCCGGTAATTGTTCGCAGAATGGAGCAGGCTTTTTCAAGAGCTATGTACTTTCTGGAAGCACCAGTTGAAAAGCTGGCTATAGATTATCAAGGTAGCTATCTACCGGGATATTATTTGCATAGCGGGGATGATTGCCCGACACTTATCATGGTTGGCGGCGGAGATACTTATCGCGAGGATTTGTTTTATTATGCAGGTTATCCGGGATGGAAACGAAAATATAATGTGTTGATGGTGGATCTGCCAGGGCAAGGTTCCAATCCGAGCAGGGGGTTAACCTTTGATGTGGATGCCGCTATTCCAATTTCCTTGTGCATTGATTGGCTAGAGAAACGAAATCCAATGAGAAACCATTTGGCGATTTATGGTGTAAGCGGCGGCGGTTATTTTACGGCGCAAGCGGTGGAGCAGGATTTCAGGATTCATGCTTGGATTGCCAGTACACCTATCTATGATGTGGCGGAATTATTCAGAAAGGAATTCGGCTCGAGTTTGAAAGTTGCCGGTTGGTTGATGAATTTGGTTTTAAAAGTTGCCGGAAGTCTGAATGAATCTGCAGATTTAAGTCTAAAAAAATATGCCTATCAATTTGGATCTTCTGATTTTAAGAGTGCTATTGAGGAAGTGTTTCAAAGGGCAAAAAGAGTGGATTATCAAAAGATTCAATGTCCATGTTTGTTTTTGATGGGAGAAGGAGAAGGTGTAGAGCTGCAACGCCAAACCAAGGTGATTTATGATGCATTGAAATCGAAATCGAGTCATACGGCGCTTCAAGTATTTGAAGCAGAAAGTGGAGCAGATGCACATTGTCAGATCAATAATTTACGACTGGCGCATCACGTTGTCTTTGATTGGTTGGATCATTTATTTGAATGGAAGCAAGAAGGATAGGAAGAAGAAACGAGGATAAAAAAGTGAAGAATGGAAAACTGATATTACGAATAGGGATTGCATTTTTGGGTTTGATGTTTTGCGGAATTGGAGTGGGTACTTTCCTGTTTGCAGGAATGGGCGTAGACCCTGCCAGTGTTTTGATGCAGGGTATCAGCAAATCGGTGGGTATCAGCTATGGGACGGCTTCTGCGGCAGTGAATATTTTGATTCTAGTAATTGTCTTTTTGGTGGATAAAAAATACATCAATATTTCATCCTTGATTGCTATTTTCGGCATTGGCTATACGGCCGATTATACCAATCGTTTGCTTTTATGGCTTTTGGGAACGGAAAATTCCTTGTTGACCAAGAGCATTCTTTTGGCAGTGGGGCTGGTCATTATCGGAATCGGAGTAGCCACTTACATTCATGCGGATTTGGGAGTGGGTGCGATTGACCTAATTTCGGAAGTGGTTAGCGAGAAATCGGGTGTCCAATACCGTATTGTTCGAATTATCAGTGATGTCTTTCTTCTGGTGGCAGGTTTCGTCCTTGGTGGTACGGTAGGAATCGGTACGGTCTTGGCGGCTTTCGGCATTGGACCGATTGTTCAATTTGTACGCCCGACCGTGATGCGCATTTTGGACAAGCAATTAAGAAGAGATGAATAGTTTGCAGAAATGGCAAAGGGGACAGAAAACGAGGAAGAAGATAAGAAGAAAGGAGCAAAGATGAAAGGAGCAAAGATGAAACATATCATTTTGGATATTGATTCGGTAGGAGATGATATGCTGGCAGTGCTTTATGCGGCACATCATCCGGATATCGATATTTTGGGGATTACTACCGTCAACGGAGCATGCGGCAGCATTGAGCAGGCAAATCATGTTGCCTTGAAAATGGTGGAGTTGACAGGAAAAGAAATTCCGGTCTATTCCGGAGCGGCAGAGATGTTAAATCCGAGAAAAGATTCTGTAGACGGGGATCCGGTCAATTTTGAAGAGGTGCTTCGCCCCAAACTGGGAGAGCGATTGGATAAATTTAATGAGGTGATGTCGCCAACCGCTCGAAAAGTAGAGGAGATGAAAGCAGAGGACTTTATCATACAAATGGCATATCAATATGAGAAAGAGTTGGTTGTAGTCACGACCGGTCCAACCACCAATCTGGCAAAAGCTTTATGTAAGGATAAAACGATTGCGGAGAAAATCGGAAAGGTCTATATGTTGGGCGGAAACTTTCAAATTGCAGGCAATATTACGCCGGCATCCGAATATAATATCTGGGCGGATCCGGAAGCGGCACAAATTATTTTGCGTTCGGATTTGCAGGTGGTCTTGGTGCCTTTGGATATTTGTGAGAACAATGAATTTGCCGATGGCATGATGACAAGGGATCATTTGGCGGATTTGAGTGTGGGAGCAGGGCCGGTTTGTCGATTTATCATGGATAAATTTCCGATTTACATTGATATTTGGAGAGAATTTTTCCAATTGGCGGGTTTTCCTATGGACGATGTTATTACGGTTGCTTTGGTAGCCGAGGAAGAACTTTGCACCTATAGTGAGCCGGTTTTTGTAGATATTGAATTAAACGGTGATATCACCAGAGGTATGACGGTGGCTTATTTCGGGCATCAAATTGTGCACAACGTCAGAAAGGAACATCGCAATGTCCGGATTGCACAATCGGTTCAAGGAAAGAAATTTATGAATTTATTTGTGGAAACTTTGAAAGGAAAGTAAAAGCAAAGAAGAAAAAAGCGAATCAAAGAGGAAAAGCAACCTAATAAAAGAAAGGGAAACCGATGAATACAAAGCAAAAAGTAATTATGGATGTCGATCCGGGGATAGATGATTCTCTGGCCATTGTGTTTGCCGGTATGGCAAAGCAGATTGAGCTGCTGGGACTGACAGTAGTCAGTGGCAATATTGAGGTCAATCAGGCAGCACGAAATGCGATAAAAGCATTGCAGATGTGTGGAAGAGAGAATGTGCCGGTTTATAAAGGAGAAGCTCTGCCGCTGAAGAGGGAATACTTTGATGCTACAGATACACATGGCAAGGATGGTGTTGGAGAGAACTTTTTTCAAGTAGAGGAGCGCTGTGAAACGATGTCCGCCGATGATTTCATCATTCGGGAGCTGACACAGAACCCTGGAGAAATCACCATTTTAGCGCTTGGGCCGCTAACCAATTTAGCAAAGGTGATAGAAAAGGATGCACAGGCATTAAAAAAAGCAAAACAAATCATTATCATGGGCGGTGCAGCTACCATTCACGGAAACTGCTCGCCGGTGGCGGAATATAATTTTTGGGTTGATCCGCATGCAGCCGCTTTCTTCTTTGCAAGAGATTATGAAAATGTGGTTTTGGTGCCACTGGATGTGACCTATTCTATTTTACTGACACCGAATATGCGTGAGATGGTTCGCCAGTTGGGTACGGAATTATCGGAATATGTCTATCAGATTACCGGTTTTTATGTAGATTTTCATTGGGCACAGGAGAGAACTTTGGGCTGCATTATCAATGATCCTCTTACCGTGGCATATTTACTGAAACCGGAGATTTTGCAATTGCTGCCGGCCGGTGTCCAAGTGGAAACAGAGGGTCTTTGTCTGGGACAATCCGTATGTGACTTTTTTAAGGAGAATGCCAATACCAAGGTGGCCAGAGGAGTGAAGGCAGAGGAGTTTTTCCGGCTGTTTTGGCTGACGATTTTTCCGGAAAAGGAAAGAGATATCCTGCTGATGTATCGTAAGGGATATTTATAGTGATAGGGAGGTGTTTCGCAGGCGGAGAACTTGGAAAAGGGATGGAAAAGATAAGCCGGAATCGGGAAAGTGAATTGACAGGAAGGAAAAGTTTTTTCTAAGCGTGAGGAGTAATTTATGAGAAAAGTAATTATTGATACGGATCCGGGAATAGATGATGCTTTTGCCATTGTGGCTACATTGTTAGCTCCGGATGTCGAGGTTTTGGGGATTTGCAGTGTAGGAGGCAACAAAGGAATTGAAACGACCACGGATAATTCTCTGGCATTGGCAGAGTGGCTTGGACTGCCGGCAAAGGTATATAAAGGTGCGGACAAACCTTTAAAGGAAGACAGTGAAGCGGCTCATACACCCGATGAAGTTCACGGCAGGAATGGCCTTGGAGGGGTTCATTTGCCATTGGATGCGTCTAGGCTGTCCGAGCAGTCTGCGGTAGATTTTATCTTGGAAATGGCAGAGAAATACCCGAATGAGGTCGAGATTTTTGCCTTGGGGCCACTTACCAATCTTGCCCTTGCCATTGAAAAAAAGGAATCTTCTATGAAAAAACTGAAGGCCATTTACTCTATGGGGGGCGGTATTTTAAAGGGAAATGTGACTCCGGTAGCAGAGTTTAATTACTGGTTTGATCCGGAAGCGGTGGCAAAGGTTTTGGAGATTACCAATAGGGTACCTTTTTATATGGTAGGTTTGAATGTAACCCACCAGATTGTTTTTGACTTCAACGACATTTTCTTTTTGGAAAAAGAAGGAGGAGAAAAAGGAAAGCTGCTGGCACAAATGCTTTACCCATATATGGATTTATATTGGAAGGAAGCAAAAATCGTCGGTGGTGTTATTCACGATTTGACAGCAGTATTATTTGCCCTTTACCCTGAACTGACAAAGCCTGAGGATATATGTCATTGCAATCTGAGGATGGCAACTGAAGGAATTACCAGAGGACAAAGCGTGGCGGATTTGGTAGATTCATGGCATTTGGAAAAAAATGCCTATGTTGTAATGGGGATGGACGGCAATGCCTCGAAAGAAAAGTTTTTTGAGCTACTGATTCCGGAAAAGGTCGAACTTTACCGAAAATATGTTTTATAACGACGGACAAAAGTTTTACAGAAGGTCATAGTGAAAGCCAAACCAAGAATAGGAGGAATTACCATGAAAAAAATGTCATTAATGAGTATTTTGTTGTTTCCGATTGCGATTGCTATCAACTTTGTAGGAGGGCAAATTGTAGCGCTATTGAGATTACCTGTTTTCCTGGACTGTATCGGTACGGTATTGGTCTCTGCTCTGACAGGACCGATTGGCGGTATCATCGTCGGTGTTTTGACCAACTTGATTTTGGGAATTACCGCTCCGACTTTTATTCCGTATGCCATTGTTTCGGCAGCCATTGGTTTAGTAGCCGGAGTTTGTGCCAAAAAAGGGATGTTTAAGACTGTAAAATCCACGCTGATTGTCGGTGTTTTTGTTTGGATTGTGACACAATTGACAGCCATTCCGATTACGACTCTTGTATTTGGCGGAGTAACCGGTAGCGGTACTTCTTTTATTACCGGATTTTTTGTCAGCACCGGACAGGGATTATTCGAAGCGGTATTTACCACCAGTATCTTGACGGAAACCGTAGATAAATTCATTACGGTATTGATTGCTTATTTCTTGATTAAATCCATTCCGGCCAGAACATTGATGAAATTCCCATTGGGAGAAATCTATATGAAAGAATAAAGATAAAAAGCTTATCGGAAATAGAAATTGTATTCGTAGAAAGGGAGAATCCGTATGAAAAAGAAGATGATTTCCGAGATTTATCCGATTACCAAATTGTGGGTAGTGGCTACTTTGATTCTTATCGGATTTTTATTTCGGACTTATGTATATGGCTATTTAATCGTTTTGCCATTTACCATTTTGGTTGCGTTTTTAAATGGCAGCGGAAAAGCCTATCTGAAAAAAGTGATTGCCGCTATGCTCTTTTTTGTGGTGTTTTACCTGGCATTTAAAATTATGCTGGACGTATCGGAATCCAAGGTGCTGTTTCAGTGGAAATTTATTACGATAAAACAAGAAGGTCTCGTTTCCGGACTCAATGAATCCGGATTGATTATGGTCTTTGCAGCTACGTTTCTGATATTTTTTGAAACTACGGATATGCTGGATTTCATGATTTCTTTAAATAAATTGGGATTGTCGCATGTCGGTTCTTATGTGGCACTTTCCACCTTGCAAATGATTCCGGAAATGGGGAAAAAAAGCAAGGTCATTATGCAGGCGCAACAAGCAAGAGGTATCGAAACGACAGGCAATGTATTGACCAGAATGAAGGCCTTTATTCCGGCTATCGGACCGCTGATTATTTCTTCGATTACGGATTTGGAAGATAGGGCAGTTACTTTGGAAGTAAGGGCATTTTCCAGTGAAAATCCGAAGAGCTTTTATCGGGAACTCCCGTTTCGAACAAGGGATAGGGTGATAATCGGAGTGTTCAGCTTATTGCTGGTGATTTGCATTGCATGGAGGGTATTACTATGGCTCAAATAGAAATCAAAGAGGTAAGTTTTCAATATCCTTTGACGGATTTTCCGGCCTTGGATAAGATTAGTCTGTCTGTTGAAAAAGGAGAGTTTTTGGCGCTTATCGGTAAGAACGGAGCCGGAAAGACTACTTTGTGCAATGCCATTCGGGGCTTAATTCCGCATTTCCAAAAAGGGAAACTCGAAGGAGAAATCACCATTGACGGCCTAAGTACGCAGGAAATGACCTTGGGCAATTCGGCCGGAAAAGTGGGATTGGTTTTTCAGAATCCTTTTATTCAGGTTAGCGGAGTGAAGCAGACGGTATTTGAAGAAATTCTATTCGGCTTGGAAAATTTGGGGGTATGTCGGTCAGAAATGATTGAGAGAACCGAGGACATCATCCGTCAGCTAAAAATTGATTATTTGAGAGATAAGAATCCTTTGGAATTATCCGGTGGGCAAAGGCAGAGAGTAGCGATTGCTTCCGTCTTGGTGATGAATCCAGAAATCCTGATTATTGATGAGCCGACTTCGCAATTAGACCCTATCGGTACAGAAGAGGTATTTGAAACGATTTCCCTGATGAAAGAAAAGAAAATCACGATTATTTTAGTGGAGCAAAAGATTAATTTGATTGCAGAATATGCAGAAAAGGTAGCGGTTATGGACGAAGGCAAAATCGTTCTTTATGGTGAGGCCAAAGATATTTTGACCAATCCGGAGATTAAGCGTTATGGTTCGCCTTTGCCGGAGGTGACCGAGTTTTGCTATCAATTCATGAAAAAACGTGGACAGATACTCGATAGGCTTCCTATTACATTGGAGGAAGCTAAGCGAGTATTGGCAGGGATGGCTGCCAAGCAGAGGAAAGAGGGGTTACAATGAGCGGAATTCAATTAGAGCAGGTCAGTTTTCGATATGATAACGGTTTTGTGGCAGTGGAAAATGTCAACATGGACATTAAGAAAGGCGAAAAGGTTGCCATTGTCGGTCAAAATGGTGCAGGAAAAACGACGACGGTCAAGCTGATGAACGGACTTTTGCGACCTTTTACTGGTAGGGTTTTGGTGGACGGCGAGGATATTGCAACCAAAACAACTGCCACAGTTTCCCGTAAGGTGGGATATGTTTTTCAAAATCCGGGAGACCAGATTTTCAATAAAGATGTTTATTCTGAGATTGCGTATTCACCAAAATATATGAAACTGGATAATACAGAAGTAGACAGACGGGTGCAGGAAGCGGCGGAGCTTTGCGGTATCAAAAAATATTTAAAGATTAATCCTTATGAGCTTCCGTTTTCGCTTCGGAAATTTGTGACCATTGCTTCGGTGATTGCTATGGGTTGTGAATATATTATTTTAGATGAACCGACGGCAGGACAGGATTTGGAAGGGCTTCAGCTGCAAAAAAGAATTATTGATGAGTTGATTGCACAGGGAAAAACAGTGGTGACGATTACTCATGATATGGAGTTTGTGTTGAATCACTTTTGCAGAGTGATTGTCATGGCCAATAAAAAGGTAGTGGGAGATGGGAATGCCAAGGAGATTTTTTGGGATTTGGATATTTTAAAACAAGCAGATTTGAAACAGCCGAATATTTTGCAATTGGCAGATTATCTCGGAATTCAAGGAATAACGAATGTTTCGGAATTGATTGGGGCACTCGAATGACAAGAAAAACAAAATTTGTAATTATTTTCTTTATGTTTCTTACTTTTTTTACAGTATTGGAAATGAATATCGTCTTGCCTTTGGCACCGTCGATTGCTAAGCTTTATAGTATTCCACTGGCCAATATTTCACTTTTAAATCTGGGATATTCGCTGGCCGGATTATTTGCACCGGTATTCGGTTATTTTTCTGATAGATACCATATAAAATGGGTGTTGCTCGCAAGTCTTATTCTTTTTTGTGCAGGATGTTTGATGATGGTGCTTGGCAAGGGGGTATTTACTTTTGTTGCCGCCCGTTCGGTGATTGGTCTTAGTTATTATGCGATTGTCGGATTGACTGCCTCTTATACTGCCGGAGCCGTCAGTGAAGAAAAGATAGGCTATGTAGGAGGTTGGTATAAATTGGCATTTGGTATGGGAATTGTCATTTCGCCGATGCTGGGAGCCTTTATGATGGAAACTTTCGGATTTTCCGCTATTTACATTTTTCTGCTGTTTGCAGGGATTTTAGGAGCTATCGGAGTTTTTTTCCTGGAGTCGATAGAAGAAAAGTCTGAGAAAATTACTTTGCAAGAGGTTAGGTCGTTATTGAAAGAAAGCAAGGTCAAGGTCTACGTCCTGATTACATTTGCTTTGTCGGTACCGGCGGTCTTGTTTTACAATTATTACTCCATTCATTTGGAAACATTGGGGTTTCATCAAATTGAAATTGGCGAAATGTATACCTATGTTTCTGCCGGCAGTGTCATAGCTGCTATTTTGATTATTTTATGGAGCGAAAAAATAGGAAAACTGAAAATGGCTATTTTCGGCTTACTTCTTTGTGTAGTGTTTATGCTGCCTTTGGCACTGGGGCAAAAGATTATTTTGGTATTATCCTCGATTTTCTTCGGCATTGGTTATGATATGATTTGGGGATTGCATTTTCCGCTTAGTTCTTTGATTTATAAAAGAGGAAACAGTACCTTTTTGACGATTCTCAGTCTATCTATGGCAGTGACCAATGTGGTTACCAATGTTACAGCACCACTCATTTTCGGAAAAGGCGGATTTTCATTCAATATTTTTATCAGTTTTTTGGCTCTGCTTTTGACTTTGGTCTTGTATCTTTGGGAGAATAAGGCGGAGCTGAAAAAGAAGTAGGACATAAGAGAACCCTCGCAACCCAAAATTAGGAAGTAATTTTTGGCTCATTCGTGCTTTTTATGATATAATGGATAAGCATACAACTAATCTAATGAAAGGAGTAATCAAGGGGGTTCTATGTCTGTAATTGTGGTGGAAAAAATCAGTAAGCACTTTGAATATTATAAAAAGGAAGAGGGTATAAAAAACTCAATTCGCAATTTATTTCATCGAGAAAGACTGGTCAAAGAAGCCGTAAAAGAGTTGAGTTTTTCGATTGAAGAAGGAGAAATTATCGGTTTTTTGGGGCCGAATGGTGCCGGAAAAACTACGACTATAAAACTTCTTTCGGGAATTATTTTTCCAACAGAAGGTAAGGCGGAGGTGCTTGGCTATGTTCCTTGGGAGAGGAAAAATGACTTTAAAAAACAAATGGCAGTGGTGATGGCGCAAAAAAATCAACTTTGGTGGGATTTACCGGCCAATGAAAGTATTCTTTTAAATCGCTATATATATGAAATACCTAAGAAAGAATATGAAAGAAATTTAGAAGAACTGGTAGAAATGTTTGAAGTCAAAGATTTATTAGGTGTTCAGGTACGAAGATTATCTTTGGGAGAGAGGATGAAATTTGAAATTATTTCATCTTTGATTCATAAGCCAAAAGTTGTTTTTTTAGACGAGCCAACCATTGGCTTGGATATTGTAGCACAAAGAGATATGCGGAATTTTATTCGAAGATATCGGGAGGAGCAAAAAGCTACCATTATTTTGACCAGCCATTATATGCAGGACATAGAGGAGTTGTGTGAACGGACTATTATTATCAACCAAGGAGAAAAGGTCTTCGATGGAAAATTAAGTGATGTCAAGCAAGGTGGACATAAGCTGGTCACTTTTTTTATGGAAGAGTCGGTCTTTGCGAGAGACAATATTGCCAACTGGGGAGAAATTAAGAGACAGGAAAAGGGACAATTTACATTGGCAATTGCTAAAGCAAAAATGAAGGATTTTTTGCAGATGCTGATTCATCAGTATGACAATACGGATTTTTTGGTAGAAGAAGCCCCTATGGAAGAGAAAGTGATTGCATTTTATAAAGTGGGAAGGGGAAAGTAGAGATGGTAAAATATTGGCGTGTCGGTATCATTGCTTTTATGGGCACACTGGAATATCGTTTCGATTTTCTTTTTGATTTGCTTTCCAAGTTTTTTCCGGCTCTGATTCAAGTGTTTTTATGGACGGCTATTTACACAAATTCGACACATCGCATTATTATGGGGTATAGCTATCAGCAAATGATTTTATATACCGTGATGTCAATTTTTATCACCGGTATCTTGGCGGTTAATATACACTGGAAAATTTCTGAGGACATTAAAAATGGCTATTTGAGCAAGTATTTTGTTTTGCCGATAGAATATTTTTGGTATCAATTTTTTCAATTTTTAGGCACCAAGGTGATGGAATGGTTAATGATTGCGGTGGGAATGGGAGGAACCCTTTATCTTTTTTGGTTGAAAAAATATGTTGAAATGGATAGTCAACGACTTCTTATTTTTATTCCGGTGATTGTTTTGGCATTTGCATTGCAATATTTGCTTTACTATTGTATGTCAGCCATTGCTTTTTGGCTTGGAGAATGCGGTGGTGTTTTTATTGTGCTACAGGTGATTTCTTTGATTGTTTCCGGCTCAATTTTTCCTTTGGATATTTTCGGTGAGAAAGTCGTTTGGATTTCCGGATGGCTGCCTTTTTATTATATCACATATTTTCCTACCAATCTTTTTATTGGCAGAGTAAGCAATCAACAAATTTATAATGCACTTGTTGTAATGCTTATTTGGCTGGTTATACTGAAGGTATTTAGTAGGATTATTTGGGAAGTTGGTAAAAAGAGATATGTTGCAATGGGAGGTTAGGTGAATGAGAACTTTGAAGAAGTACGTGGTGTTGTATTTTTGTTTTATAAAAAACAGCATTATGGCTCAAATGGAGTATCGCATCAATTTTATTATTTCCATGTGTATCCAACTTGCCTATATGGGAATTAAGCTGACGTATGTGGTTGTTCTATATCATGCAGATATTGCGATTAACGGTTTTTCGCCGGATGAAATGATGATTATGATTGGAACTTACAGTGCATTATCCGGAGTGTTTGTATCTTTTTTCTTGCTCAATTTCAGTGCCTTGCCGGAGTTGATAAAAAGCGGAAGTTTGGATTCTTATATTGTTAAGCCGGTATCTTTGCAATTTATGGTGACACTTCGTCGGGTTGATTTGGCATTTGCCACGGTCTCTGTCATTGTGGGCGGTGCGATGGTTGGCATTGGCTGGTATCGTGCCGGAGTAACATTTAGCCTTATCAATGTGCTGGGATTTTTGGGTTTTACCTTTTGGGGACTTTTTTTAACCTACAGTTTATTTTTAATTCCCAATATCATTTCTTTTTGGACGGTATCTTCTAGAGGATTGGGGCAATTTGTTAATCAGCTTTGGGATTTTAACAATATGCCCATGACCATTTATAGTAATAGCGTAAAATTTATCGGCACATTTATCATACCGGTTTTCTTAATTACCAATACGGGAGGTTTATTTATTTTAAGAAAACTGAGTCCTTTATTGATGTTTTGGGCCATTTTCTCTCCGATTTTATTATTTCTTTTCTGTCGGCTTTTGTGGAAAAAGGCTATTCGGCATTATGTCAGCGTAAATTAAAGATACAAAAAGCACTCGAAAGAGTGCTTTTTTCACGGGATTCAGTTTTTGTATTTTACAAAGCCAGGATTTCTTCTTCGCTTAATTTCGTATATCTCATAATTTTGTCGATAGCAAAGCCGTCTTCCTTCATTTCACGGGCAATGGCGATTCGTTCCGCTTTTTCACCTTCTAGTCTACCTTCCTGTCTGCCCTCTTGTCTGCCTACCAATCGTCCACGTTTTTCTAATCTATCAATAATTGTTTCCATGGTGTCGCCTCCTTCTTGTTTTATTAAATCTATGATATCGCTATCCATAAAGTCTTTACGAAAGGCACTGATATAGGCGATTGTTCTTTCGCCGTATTCAAAAAAGACTTCATCTTCAAGCTGACGGATGCCTTTGAAGATTTCAAGAACTTCATGAATAAAATGTTGTTTTTCGGGTTCATAGATTGCCCGAATCATTCTTAAATATAGCTCCAACTTTAATTGATGCCCTTTCAGTTTTTCTTTATTTTCCAAAGAAAAATCGTAAAACAATGCCTCATAAAGGGGAAGATATTTTAATAATTCTTTTGGCGTATCAGGATGTAATACATCCTTTAGTTGTAAAAAATTCCACTTTTTTACCCCCTGATAAAAAATTAGGGGGAGTACCGGACAAATCTTATGGTTTGTTCGAAGCTGATTGTCCCAAATTTCTACAATATAGCGCAGGATTTGAATACTGGTATGAATGTCTGTATAACTCTTATGCTCCATAAGAAACAGTAAAAAGCTGTCTTGATTTGCAATTTTAATGCGATAAAGTAGATCGGCTTCCTGTAACTTGAGTTTGGGACTAATGCTTTTAGGTTCAACCAGAAGAAGGGAATCATATTCCACCAGCTCACTGATTTTTATCGGTAAATATGACTGCAAAAAGTCTTTTATGACTTCGGGCTTACTCATATTTGCCTTAAAAAAGGCATCATGCGGCTTGAAAATTGATTTTTTTTCGGTTTTATTTTGACGTTTCGGATTCATCGTTTCTACCCTCATTATATAGTAAATTTGCAAATTTTTCCAGTAAAAGAAAAATGGATTACAAAATCTGCATAAAAAGAGTATAGCAATTGAGAAACGAAAAGTCGTCCTCTAGTTGTGGAATTTAGTAATCTTTTTATAAATAAAATATTATAAATATATAAAAAAGAGCAATTGTAGTTTCGGATTTCCGTGCATGGTTTTAGGCGTAGTCTTTGCAGTTTGCCGTAATGCATTGTATGAAATCTGTATCTAACAACAGCTCTTTTATTGTATTTTATTATTTACAAAATCTTATTCTACTTCCTGAACTTTCATCAAATTGGTATTGCCACTAATGCCCAGAGGGATACCGGCAGTGATGACTACAAGGTCGCCTTCTTTGGCAATGCCCATGGCTTTAATGGTGGCCACTGATTTATAGAATAAAATTTCTGAGGAAGTTTCCTGCTTAACAAGGATTGGTTCCACGCCCCAGTATAATTGCATGATTCTTTGAATCTTTGGATTGGAGGTAGTGGCTACAATCATAGAGTTCGGTTTGAATTTACTCATCATACGAGCGGTATGACCTTCATAGGTAGGGCATACAATGGCTTTGGCGTTTAAGTATTCCGCTGTAGATACGGTAGCAAAAGAAACTGCATTGGTTACGGAAGTACCTTTGTCGTCCAAGGTACGGTGCGGTTTTGCACGCTGGCGCACCGACTTTTCGGTTTGGATAGCAATTCGCTTCATCATGCGCACCGATTCAATCGGATAAGCTCCGGCAGCGGTTTCCCCTGAAAGCATAATAGCGTCGGCGCCATCCCAGATGGCATTTGCCACGTCGGAGACTTCCGCTCTGGTCGGACGAGGGTTTTTAATCATGGAGTCAAGCATTTGAGTAGCGATAATAACCGGTTTTTCCAGGTCGTTACAAACATCTACAATATGTTTTTGAACTTCCGGAATCAATTCCGGTGGAGTTTCTACCCCTAAATCACCACGGGCAACCATGATACCATCGGAGGCTTCGATAATTTCACGAATATTGTTGACGCCTTCTTGATTTTCAATTTTGGAAATAATTTGTACCTGTTTACCGCCATGAGCAACCAAATGCTTACGAATGGTTTCTACATCCGATGCATTTCGCACAAAGCTGGCAGCTACAAAGTCAATATCGTTTTCGACACCAAAAATAAGGTCTGCTTCATCTTTGCTGGTAAGAATGGGAAGATTTAGGTGAATATTCGGTACATTGACACCTTTATGGTTTTTAACATCTCCACCATTTTTAATTAAGCAATGAACATCGGTTCCTTGAATTTCTAAAACTTCCAACTCGATTAAACCGTCATCAATTAAGATAGCGCCGCCCACTTCTACATCAGTGTGAAGGGATGGATAGGTTACGCTGATTCTGGTAGAATCACCGTCAAAGACTTCCGGAGAAAGAATGACTTTCTCGCCGGTTTTTAAAGTAGCAATTCCATTTACAAAATTACGAGTACGGATTTCCGGACCTCTGGTATCCATCAAAATAGCAACCGGAATGCCAAGCTCTTCACGCACTTCTTTAATCATCTCGATATTTTTGGCATGAACTTCTTGGTCGCCATGAGAAAGGTTTAATCTGGCAACACGCAGGCCACTTCTGACAAGCTCGGAAAAGACTTCTTTGTTATTACTGGATGGACCAATAGTTCCAACAATTTTGGTTTTGTTCATAATCGCTTTCCTCCAAGGTAAAACGGGTGAAAATATGTTTTTTAAAATAGCTATCTACACAGAACTAATTTTTCAGGCACTTCGTTTACAGGGCTTTGTTATAACAAAAGCTCCTCTATAAAGCCTAATTTGGTATTAAAATATCGTGATTTTTTCCACAATCCAAGCAATCTCAACGCAGAAAAGGAAAAAATCAAAAATTTCCCTTTTATAAGAATATCATATCTTTTTCGAAAAGGCAAGCATTGACAAACAATGTGAAATAATTATCGGTCAGATATCAAAAAAACTTAGCATGTAAAGTACGCAAGTAAAATGGAAGCGGCTGAGAAGCCGATATTTACATGTTGCTTGCATTCCACCGTCAGATGCAGAGCACGAAGTGCGACAAATGTGATTGGTCTGACGGTGGCAACTCCCCAATGAAGTGCTTTCTAGGGTTTTTCGTATAGCTTTGGAAAACAAGCTCTATCCAGTTTGTAAATATAAAGCAGAAGTAAGATGGCAAAAACCCCGACACTGATGGTGAGAGCAAAGGCCGGAACATAGGAGTAGTTGTCAATGATGTTGCCGATAATCAGCTGGCTGAAAACAGAACCCGTACCATATCCGATGCTGACAATAGCAGACAATCTACCACGGTGAGAGCTTGGCACTCTGCGACTGATGTATGGGGAAATCCCCAAAGTATTGACGATTTCGCCTAAAGTAAAAATGAAAATCATAATGTAAAAAACGAAATAAGGCGGCTCGGCGATAATCAAGGCAAAACTGAGGGAATAAAGAGCCACTCCCAGTATGGTTTTTTGCAATCCGAAGGCTTTTCGCAGCAGCCAAGTGATAATCGGAGTAAAGGCAATGACCGTAAAGGCATTGAAAGAAGACAAAAAGCCATAGTAAGCAGGTCCTTTCTCACCAAAAAGATGAGCCATGTAAAGAGGCAAGGAAAATCCCCATTGGCTGTAGACAAAACCGGACAGAGCAATGGCAAAAAACATAAAGAACAGCGGCGGCCGTTTTTTCAGGAGCTGGACTGTGGAAATGTTTTTATCCATATCATCCTCGTATTCATTGATTTCGTGGGCTGCCAGTTCTTCTCTTTTAATCGGGTGAACAAAGAGAATTATCAAGATGGTGGAAGTTAGGGTGGTGAGTCCGTCAAAAATAAAGGCAAGATGCAAATAGTCATTAAAGAGCATACCACCTACAGCTGCTCCGAACATATAGCCAAGATTATGCCCCAGATAGCCGAGGGAATAGACTTTTTCCCGTTCAGCGGATTTGGTGGCATCAGCAGTAAGAGCATCATAGGCAGGGGCTTCCATACTGGCAAACAAACCGGCAATACCGAATAACACCACCATCAAAATACTGGGCTTTACAAAGGCACAGACAATAAAAAAGATGGTGCTGATGATATCAAACACAATAATGATTTTTTTGCGGTCAAAATGGTCGGCTATTTTACCGCCGACAATCCCGCCCACCAAATAAAAAAGGGAAATACCGGTGGTGGCATATGCGCTTTGCAAGGCAGATAGGCCAACTTTTTTCGTCAAAATCAATGTCATCAACGGCCAAATAAAGGCTCCCATGTGGGTAATCGTTTTACCAATAAATAAAATATAGGCAGAACGGGAAAGTCCCCGATACTGTGAAAATAATACAGTGATACTTTTCATAAAAATCTCCTTAAGATTTGAAGTGCGCAAATCATCAATTCGTTTATCCGTTTATTGTAGAGGATTTTTAGGTTTTTGGCAAGTAAGAAGTGGAAACGAGCCATGCAAGCTGCAAGTTTGCTCAATTTCTTTTATTTCTCTGCGCAAAAGGAATAGTGGGAATTATAATGAATTATAATGAAAAGAACGAAGATGATACTTTTACTGGTGCTTTTCTCTATTTTATGCTATACTATAAAAATAAGGTATAGGGTATAGAAAGGAGAACTTTATGTTATCGGAAAAGATGGTAAAGTTGTTAAATGAGCAAATCAACAAAGAACTCTACTCGGCTTATCTTTATTTGGATATGTCAAATTTTTATGCAGATAAGAATTTAAAAGGGTTTTCTAATTGGTATTATGTTCAATTTCAAGAAGAAATGGCACATGCTATGCTCTTTCGGGATTATTTGTTAAGAGAGGGCTATCAAGTCAAATTGGAAGCCATTGCGAGGCCTGATGTAGAATTCAAAGAGCTAAATGATCCGCTGAAAGAAGCTTATAAACATGAGATTTTTGTGACCGGAACCATTCACAATATCTATGCGACGGCTCAAGAAGAAAGAGACTATCGCACCGTAAACTTTGTAGATTGGTTTGTCAAAGAACAGGCAGAAGAAGAAGACAATGCCAACGATTTGGTACAAAAATACGAAATGTTCGGACAAGACATGAAAGCACTTTATTTGCTGGATGCCGATTTGGGAACAAGAGTATTTACTCCTCCCACCTTGGTGATTTAAGTAGTGTGCAAAAGTCCGGAAAAAGTAAGAATGATGAGTGGCGGGCATTAGCCCGCCACTTTTAGAGAAAAGCTTTGTTTTTCTTGCGGACTAAGACCGGATGAAATCCTTGCAAAACCGGAAAGCACAAAGAAAATACAGGAAAAGAAGAAAACTGCCGACAAAAAAGACCGAGAAGAAAGACAGAAAAGAAAGAAAGGGATTTTATGGAAAATATTGTAGAGAAATTTATACGCTATGCCAAAGTGGAAACCACTTCCGATCCATTTTCCGAAAGTTCGCCGACAACCGCCAGACAGTTTGATTTGGCGAAGATGCTGGTACAAGAGTTGGAAAGTATCGGAATGACAGAAATAGAATTAACCGATAAATGCTATATCTATGCCACTTTGCCTGCCAATACAGACAAAGTGGTGCCGACCGTGGGCTTCATTGCACACATGGATACCGCTCCGGATTTTTCGGGCAAGGATGTCAAACCACGCATTGTAGAAAAGTATGATGGCAAAGCAATTGCCTTAAACGAAAATATCCGCTTAGAGCCCAAAGAGTTCCCGGAACTTTTGAATTATGTAGGAGAAGATATCATTGTTACAGATGGCAATACTCTTCTGGGGGCAGATGATAAAGCAGGAATCGCAGAGATTATGTCTGCCATGGAGTATCTGGTGGAGCATCCGGAAATCAAACATGGCAAGATTCGGATTGGCTTTACTCCGGATGAAGAAGTAGGAAAAGGTGCCGACCACTTTGATGTGGAGAAATTCGGTGCGACATTTGCCTATACCATGGACGGAGGGCAAAGAGGAGAGCTGGAATACGAAAGCTTTAATGCAGCGGAAGCAATTATTCGTATCCAAGGAAAAAGTGTGCACCCGGGTTCGGCTAAGAATAAAATGATAAATGCTTCCAATGTATTGGTTGAGCTACATAATCTATTGCCCGTAGCCGAAAGACCGGAGCATACCGAAGGCAGAGAAGGATTTTTCATGTTGCATCATGTGACCGGAGGTGTAGACTTTGCGGAAAGCCGATACATTATTCGAGACCATTGTGCCAAGAAGTTTGCTGAGCGCAAAGAAACGATGAAGCAGGCAGTGGAATACCTGAACCGAAGATACGGAGGTAGACTGCAACTGGAAATATCGGATTCATATTATAATATGAGAGAAAAAATCGAGCCGATGATGTGGATTGTTGACTTGGCAAAACAAGCGATTCTGGAAGAAGGAATGGAGCCTTTGACAGAGCCGATTCGTGGTGGCACGGACGGTTCCAGATTGTCCTATATGGGACTGCCTTGTCCGAATATTTTTGCCGGCGGGCTCAATTTCCATGGCCGTTATGAATATTTACCGGTGAAATCACTGGAAAAAGCAAGAGATGTGATTATTCGCTTGATACAGCTTCTGGAGCAAAGATAAGAAAAATATCCGGAAAAGTCAGCCGCTGGTAAAGGGCTTTTCAAGGAATAGTGAAGCAATATTGAAACAATTTTGTAAAAGAGTGAAATAATCGCATAAAAAATTGTAGAGATAGAAACTTGTGTCGATATAAAAAGTAACAAAAAAGGAACAAGAAAGGAAAAAATATGGCAAAGAGATTTTTTACATCCGAATCGGTAACCGAAGGGCATCCCGATAAAATATGTGATCAAATTTCGGATGCGGTTTTGGATGCGATTTTAGAGCAAGATCCGAAAGCAAGAGTTGCATGCGAAACCACCACCACGACCGGTATGGTGTCCGTAATGGGAGAAATCACCACCGAATGTTATGTGGATATTCCGAAAATTGTAAGAAAGACAGTCAAAGAAATTGGCTATGATAAAGATGAATACGGCTTTTCCGGTGATAATTGCGCAGTTATTACCAGCCTGGATGAGCAATCCCATGATATTGCCATCGGGGTAAACTCTGCTTTGGAAGGTCGTCAGTCCGAAGAAACTTTGGAGGAAACTGCCAATATCGGTGCCGGTGACCAAGGTATGATGTTCGGTTTTGCATGTACCGATACCGAAGAATTGATGCCGCTTCCGATTGCCTTGGCACATAAACTCAGTATGCAACTGGCAAAAGTGCGGAAAGACGGTACTTTGAATTATTTAAGACCTGACGGAAAAACGCAAGTGACCGTTGAATATGAAGATAATAAAGCACTTCGTATTGATGCCGTTGTAGTCAGTACGCAGCACCATCCGGAAGTAAGCCAAAAGCAAATCCGGGAAGATATCTTAAAATATGTGATTGAGCCGGTGATTCCGGCAGAATTATTGGATGAAAATACCAAATACTTTATCAATCCGACCGGACGCTTTGTCATCGGAGGACCGGCAGGTGACAGCGGATTGACCGGTAGAAAGATTATTGTCGATACCTATGGCGGCTATGCCGGACATGGCGGCGGTGCCTTTTCCGGAAAAGACCCGACGAAGGTGGACCGTTCGGCTACCTACGCAGCACGATATGTAGCCAAAAATATTGTAGCGGCAGGTCTTGCGGAGCAATGTGAGCTGGAAGTGGCTTATGCCATCGGTGTGGCGGAGCCTTTGTCCGTTTATGTCAATACCAAGGGAACGGGCAAGGTGTCGGATGAAAGATTGGTAGAGATTATCAAAGAAGTCTTTGACTTAAGACCGGCAGCGATTATTCGTGACCTAGACTTGCGCCGTCCGATTTACCGTCAGGTAGCGGCTTACGGACATTTTGGCAGACCGGAATTGGATTTACCTTGGGAGAGAACGGACAAAGTTGAGATTTTGAAAGAAAAAGCAGGACTTTAAAAAGTTGTGGGAAAGTTGAGTAAGTAAAATAACAGCAGAAACGGAGTTGCCGAGGAAAGCAAGATGCAAGGAAGCAAAGGGTTATTTCCCTGACTTTCGCATGGAGCTTTTGCGGCAACTTTTTCAAATTTAGAGGGGAAAGCATGGAAAAAAAGACAGGAATCATTGAGGAAATCATCTTTCGAAACGAAGACAACGGTTATACGGTGTTTGAAGTTTTGACGGACATCGGAATTGAAACCTTTGTGGGCTCCTCTCTATCCATTTCCGTAGGAGAAGAAATCATCGCCAATGGAGAATATACCGAACATTCACTTTACGGCAGGCAGTTTCAAGTCAAAGAAAGTATGACACAGGTTCCGCAGGAAATCAAAGCTATGGAAAGATATCTCGGCTCCGGCGCCATCAAAGGGATTGGCCCGGTACTGGCTCAAAAAATAGTGGAACATTTTGGAGAAGATACCTTTCGTATCATGGAAGAAGAACCGGAAAAATTGGCCAATATTCATGGAATCAGCCATAAAAAAGCCATGGCAATTGCCGAGGTCTTTTTTGAGCAGCGCAATATGCGACGTATTTTTCTATTCTTGCAGGAATATGATTTGTCGATGACTTATGCCATGAGAATCTATGAGAAATACAGGGAGCAAACTTTTTTTATTGTAAGAGAGCAACCCTATCGTCTGGCCAATGATATTGACGGTATCGGTTTTCAGATGGCGGATAAGATTGCGGCCAAGTCAGGAGTGGCAAGAAATTCACCGTCCCGTATTATCTGCGGAATTCGCTATGTGTTGGAAGAGGCCTTAAATGAAGGACATGTCTATCTGCCCAAAGACGAGCTGTTTCGTAGAGCCTGTGCTATTTTGCAAATAGAGATTGAGTATTTGGAAAGCTATCTAATGGAAATGCAAATGCAGCAGACGGTATTGGTCAAGAAAGTCGATGAGCAGGAGCGGATTTATCTGCAACGCTATTATCACATGGAAAAATACATTGCCGGAAAGCTCCTGACCTTGCTACACTTTGATTCGGGCAAGCTGGAAAATGAGCGGAATATGCCGGAAGAAGAGGAAGACTTTGCTTTTGATGAATTTCAAAAAGAGGCGATTGCCCTTTCTCTCAGCCAAAATGTATTGGTGATAACCGGTGGTCCGGGTACAGGCAAGACGACAATTATCAACCAAATCATCCAAATTTATTCCGAGCAGGGCTATCGGGTGGAACTGGCAGCACCAACCGGCAGAGCGGCAAAGCGTATGTCGGAAACGACCGGAAGAAAAGCCAAAACCATTCACCGACTGCTGGAAAACTACTATCTGTCGGAAAAGAATCAGCAACTTTTTCAGCGGGATGAAGACTATCCTTTAGAATGTGATTTGCTGATTGTGGATGAGGCTTCCATGTTGGATGTTTTTTTGATGTATCATATCCTGAAAGCGATGCCGCTAGGCGCCAGACTGATATTGGTGGGGGATAGAGATCAGCTGCCGTCCATTGGAGCCGGAAATGTCCTGAAAGACATATTAAATAGCCCGATTCCCAGCATTCGTCTGAGCAAAATCTATCGCCAGAAAAATGATTCTGCCATTGTGCTCAATGCCTTTCGGATTCATCAAGGGGAGCAGATGGAGTACAAAGGAAAATCAGATTTCTTCTTTATAAAGAGAAAAAAGGGAGAGGATATCCTAAAGGAAGTACTGAGTCTGATTCAAACCAGATTGCCGAAGTTTACCGGCTTACATCCGGTCGAGGAGATGCAGGTCATTACCCCTATGCGCAAGGGACAACTCGGAGCCAATCAGCTCAATCTGGAGCTGCAAAAGGTGCTCAATCCTCCGGCTAAGACGAAGTATGAAAAGAAATACCGGGAACTCCTTTTTCGGGAGGGGGATAAGGTCATGCAAACCAAAAATGACTACCAGATGGACTGGAAAATCTATTCCTCTATGGGAGAGGTGACCGAGGAAGGCAGCGGCATTTTCAATGGAGATATTGGCATTGTAGAAGATATCAATGATTTTGAGGAGTGTATTACAGTGCGATTTGATGATGAAAAAATGGTAAAATATCCTTATCAAAATCTGGACGGTCTGGATTTGGCCTATGCCATGACCGTACACAAGTCGCAGGGAAGTGAGTATCCGGTGGTTATTTTGCCGCTGTATGATGCCGGTGGCCGTTTGCTCAGTCGAAACCTTCTTTACACGGCCATCACCAGAGCCAAAAAATATGTAGTTTTGGTTGGGGAAGAGAGGATTGCGGAGCGAATGATTGCCAATAATCGGGAAGTGGAGCGTTATTCCGGCCTATCTCAAATGATTTATGAATTGGAAATGATTTATTAAAAGACAGGAGAAAAGCCATGAAAAACAGTTTGCTCAGTGAAATTTTGGATTGGCTCTATCCCTTGCGATGTGGGATATGTGCGGAAAGACTTCAGCAAGAAGAAAGGTTGATATGCCAAAGCTGTCAGGAAGGCGGTATTTTTATCTTGGAAGATACCTGTCAAAAATGCGGCAGAGCAGTAGAAAAAGATGAAATCTATTGCTATGACTGTAGTCATAATTCTCATCATTATGAAAAAGGGTATGCCCTCTTTTCATACAGTGAGGTACAGGAGGCGATTTTGGCTATGAAATACAAGCGGGAAAAGTGGCGCTTGAAAGTCATGGCGGATTTGATGGCCTGGCTTTATGAGGAGGTCAAAAGGGAGTGGCAAATTGATGCCATTGCCTATGTACCCCAACATTTTTTGTCATTAGGAGAAAAGGGCTATCACCCGACAAAAGTCCTGGCAAAAAGTTTGGCGAAAGCATGGGGACTCCCATTGACAGACAGTTTGGCATGTCATCCGAAAAAGAAACATCAGAAGCAGTTGGAGAAGGAAGATAGAAAAAAGAATTTGAAAAATATTTTTTACTGTAAGGAAAAGGTGAAATATTGCCGAATTCTATTGATAGATGATATTTATACGACCGGAAGTACCATAGATGCCTGCAGCTTATGCTTGAAGCAAAACGGTGCCGAAGAGATTTATTTTTTAACAATTGCCAATGGCGGTTTCAGTCAATAGGAGGAAAATCATGGATGTAAGAAATTGTGTCAGATGCGGAAGAATTTTTAATTATATTACCGGTCAACCGATATGTGTGGACTGTAAAGCAGAACTGGAAAAGAAGTTTTCCGAAGTAAAGTTTTATTTGAGGGAAAATCCGGGTGCCAATATTCAGGAAGTATCGGAAGCAAATAATGTAGAAATTCGTCAAATCAAGCAATGGATTCGAGAAGAGAGAATCACCTTCTCTGAAGGCTCCATGGTCGGAATTGAATGTGAGATGTGTGGCACGATGATTCGTACCGGACGTTTTTGCAATAAGTGCAAAGCAGATTTGGCCGACGGCCTAAAAAACATAGGTGAATCGGCTCAGCATAACGGATTTACAACAACCGGTGCAGCTCGTCCGCTCAAGCGAGAGGAAGAGGAAAACCGTTTAAGATTTCGTAAATAAGAATATTTTATCATAAAAAAGGTTAAGAAAATAAAAACCGAGACGATAAATTAAATAGCAACAACTAGAACAAAAGGTGGTGTAAAAATGAGAATAGTTAGAACAGATAGTGTCCAAAGCGCTTATGGAAAAAATGCAGTAAAGAGAGTAGAGCCGAAAGTAGCGGTTGCTCAAGGGAAGGACAGTGTTTCATTTTCTTCTTTTGCCAAGGACATGAAATTAGCAACGAAGGCAGTCAAGGATGCACCGGATGTAAGAATGGACAAAGTGAACCAAATTAAGGCACAAATTGAAGCAGGAAAGTATAATGTCAGTGCCAACCAAATTGCGGAAAAGATTTTAGGCTACTAGGTGAGATACCATGGCTGGCTTAATAGATGATTTAATCGCAATTATGGAAAAAGAAGCGGTTTGCTATGAAAGCTATTTGGAGATAGCAAATAATAAAAAGGAAGTTATTATTAAGGGAGATGTGCCCAGCTTACAAGAAATTACCCAGGAAGAGGAAATTGTGGCTGGGCAACTTTTTCGTTTGGAGAAAAGTCGCAAAGAGATTATTGAGGATATCTGCACCGTAACCAATCGAAAAATTGAAAACTTCAAGATACTTGATTTGGTGGAAGAATTATCCGCCAGGGAGGAAGAAAGCCAAAGACTAAAGGAAGTGGCACAAAGGCTGGAAACAGCCCTAAAGGAGTGCGAGCAGGTCAATCAAACCAATAAGATGCTCATCCGGCAGTCGTTGGAGTTTTTGGAGTTTTCCATCAATGCCTTGACCGGATTAACACAGGGAAATAGTAGCCAAACCTACGTCAAACGAGGAGAGGCATTGGACAGTCATTCGGAAAGGCCGATTTTTGACGCCAAGCAGTAACAAAGGAACAGGAAGATAGGAGAAGATTATGGGCTCGATGAGTAGTTTTTCAAGAGCGGTTTCCGGAATGATGAGCCATCAACAGGCTCTCAATACAACCACTCACAACCTGACGAATATAAAGACACCGGGCTATTCCAGACAAATGGTGCTGTATAAAGATGCACCGTATGCCAAGGTGGGCCAAAACGGCACCACTATGATGCAGGTGGGAATGGGAACGGATATTCAAATGGTCAGACAGGCGAGAGATTTGTTCTTAGACCAGGCATATCGTGCCGGAAACGGTAAGAAACAATTTTATGCCGGACAAGAGCAGGCGTTATCCGAAATCCAAGTGATTTTAGGTGAGCCTTACAAACAACAATTCAACAGCTCATTAAATAGTCTGGAAAGCTCTTTGCATGAATTGATTCAGCACCCGGAAGGTCTGGAAACCAGAGGTGTGTTTATCAAAAATGCCGGTCAGTTTTTGGAAAAAGCCAATCTAATCGGAACACAGCTTAGAGAATATCAGCTTAATTTAAATGAACAAATCAAACAAAAAATACATCGAATCAACGAAATCGGCAAACAACTGCGGGATATGAACCGGCTTATTTCCCGGGAAGAGCTTGGACGAGAGGTCGGCTTGGCACCGAATGCCAATGATTTCCGTGACCAGAGAAACAAGCTCCTAGATGAATTGTCGGGTTTGGTGCAAACCAGATATTACGAAGAAAAGAACGGCGTGGTCAATGTCACCATTGAAGCGGTGCCGTTTGTGCAAGATGACTTTGTCTATGAGCTGGGGATGATGCCGGCCAGAGAAAAAAGTTCTTTGGTAGTACCGTATTGGCCGCATTTAAGTGATAAAAATGCCGTACCGCCGCAAATGTATCCCTTGATTTCTTTTGCCAATCCGATTGGCCCGGAATACAATAATAATTCCGGAGAGCTGAAGGGTCTTATTTTGGCGAGAGGCGACCATGCGGCAAACTATACGGAATTGAAAAATCAGGCAGAATATGAAAAGAATATCAAACCATCTGCCATTATGAATGTACAGGCGCAATTTGACAACTTGGTACATGACATTGTGGTGATGATTAATAATATTTTGGCACCGAAAGTGGATGCAGGAGTGCCCGGAAAACTAAAACTGGATGAAGCCAATGCACCGTATGGCCTGAAGAATGCACAAGGCGAAGTCAGTCGAGGGGAAGAACTTTTTGTTCGCAAATACATTCCGCATCATTCGGAAACGGGCGGTCTTTATCAAGCGGAAGATGAAACCAACGAGTATAGCTTGTATTCGGCTTCCAACTTAAAGATCAATGAAGTATTGCTCAATGATTACAACAAATTGGCACTTTCGCAAAATGTGCATGACATCGGTGATTCCAAGTCCGTTGTCAATAAGATTTTGGAAGCCTGGCATGAAAAAAGATTGCTTTTGGAGCCGGGAGCGGCCGGCAAGGAAGCATATTCCGGTTATTACCGTGCGATGATAGATTCGCTTGCCAACAAAGCGCAGTCCGTGGAGAATAATCTCAAAGGCGGAGAGGCGCTTCTGAATAAAATAGATTACGAAAGAAGTACCGTTATGTCTGTTTCCCAGGATGAGGAATTTGGCAATTTGATTAAATATCAACATGCTTACAATGCCTCTGCCAGACTGGTTGGAGTGATTGACTCCATGATGGATCGTCTGATTAATCAAACAGGCTTAGTGGGTAGATAGTGAGAAAGTATCTCAAAGGAGAAGAAGATGAGGTCAGCATTTTTTGGAATTAATGTAGCTCAACAAGGCTTATTTTCATCCAGAGCCAATTTGGATGTCATAAATCATAATATCAGTAATTCAAATGTAGAGGGGTATTCCCGCCAATACGGAATTCAAAAAGCGGGCAGACCTTTGCGCAATATGCACCGAGGTATGGTCGGAACCGGCTCTGAGCTTGTGACAGTAGACCAATATCGGAGCGAATATCTGGATGTGAAATATCGCAATTTCAATCAGGATAAGGGTGAGTTTAAGATTAAAAATGAGTTCTTAAACCAAATGGAACTCTTATTCCAAGAGCCGTATTCCAATGGATTGTCGACTTATTTGGATAATTTGTATGCCGGTTTGAAAGCGCTAACAACCTCGCCGAATGAAGATGCGGCCAAGACCAATGTCATTCAACTTTTCAAAGGAGTGACGGATGCCATTAATAATTCTTCCAAGAAGTTGAGGATGTTGCAAGAAGATTTGAATTTTGAAATCAAAAGTGTAGTCAGCCGTATCAATGCTTATGCAGAGCAAATTGCCGCTATCAATCGTCAAATCGAGGATTCGGAATTGCACGGACACAAAGCCAATGATTTGCGTGACCAGAGAAATCGTTATTTGGATGAGCTCAGTCAAATCGTGCCGATTTCCTTTGGAGAAAGTACAGATGCCTTGGGAATGAAGACTTTTAGTGTCACGATAAATGGTGCGCAACTTGTCAACAGTTCGATTGCCAGCTATTTGGAAGTTAGACCGAGAGAGCATTTGGCCAATCCGGAAGACAATGCAGGGCTTTTTGATGTTTACTGGAAAACAGGACAAAAACTGAATGTCACTGCAAACAGTTTTGCCGGAAGCTTAAAGGGCTTGATTGAGCTGAGAGACGGTGCCAACAGTGCCAATTTCAGAGGACAGGTAGAAAGTGTAGCAGGAGCCAATACCCTAAAAATAAAAAATGTCAATCGTTTTGATTTGCCGATGTCGGGCAGTTTTAGCATTGAAGGCAGAGTGATAGAATATACCGGTTATGTGGTCAATGAAGCGACCAAAGAAATAGAATTTCAGTTGAAAAATCCGGCACCGAACGGCATTCACGGCAAATATGCCATTATGGGAGAAAATATCAATTTCCGGGGTGTTCCTTATTATATTAGCCGTTTGAATGAATTTTCCAGGATTTATTCCGGTAAAATGAATGAGCTTCATCAAAAAGGAAGCGGCAATACCGGACTTCCGCTCTTTGTGGGAACCGGCAATTTTGCAGGGAAGATTGCGGCAACTCCCGGTGGAGCGACCACCAATCAACTGACAGTGTATATGGACCATGATGCCAAGGTACAAAGCCAAGGTAAGCTGGTCATTCATGGACAGGAAATCGAATATGCTTCGGTATCGGCGGCTACAGAAGTGACATTGCCGGACGGCTCGAAGAAAATGCAAAGAGTCTTTACCTTAAAAAATACCATTCAGGTAGATGACCGTATGACCAAAGGCAACACGGTTCGGGTACAGGATATCAACAGCGATAATTTGACGGTCAATCCTGACATTATCAATGACATAAAAAAACTGGAAACCTATTATTCGAAAAAGAGTTTGGGAGATGTCAGCGATACCGCATTGTTGCAAGACATTATTACTCTTCGTCAAAATACACACTTCTTTGACCGAGGTACGCCGGATAACTTTGTGCAGGCGTATTTGGGTGAGCTGGGTATTGATAAGGCACAGGCAGCTTCTTTTAAAAAGAGCAATGATGATTTGATCAAAATGGTGGACATCCAAAGAATGTCCGTTTCCGGCGTCAACCGAGATGAGGAAATTGCCGAAATGACAGCATATTTGCATGTTTACCGCTATTCTGCGAAAGCAATGGAAATTTTTGACCGTATTTATGAAACAACGATTAACTTAGGAAGGTAGGAGTCAGATGAGAGTCACCAATACCATGATGCAAAAAAATCTCATTCATACAATCAATGAGAGATTGGAGAACATGACGAGATTAAACGACCAAATTAATAGTACCAAGAAAATCAGTCGTCCCTCCGATGATCCGATTATTGCCACTCGTATTTTGAAATTCCGCACCACGCTGAGTGAGATTGAGCAATATAAATCCAATGGAGAAGCGGCAAAAAACTGGGTTTCTATGACTGAAGGAGCGATGGAAAAGACCAGAGAAGTGTTCGAGGAAATGAATAAGAAATCAATTCAGGCCTCCAATGATGTCTTAAACTTTGCCAATCGTCATTCGATTGCCAGTGAGTTTAAGGAATTGCAGGAGCAAATTGCCACCCAGGCTAATGCTTCCTATGCCGGACGTTATATTTTTTCCGGCTATAAGACGGATCGTTCTGTAATGTTTGAAGAGAACTACTCCGCAAATCCGCCATATAAAATCAATGAAAAGTTATCTGCCAAAAGTGTGACAAAAATTGAAAAAGCTTTTGGAAATACCAAGAATGAAGTATATCGCATTCGTTTGGCCTATTCCAATATTGATAATGCGACTTTTCAGCCGGCTTTGCCGGGAGGCGCACCGACGGTAGCTCTTTCCACGGATGCCGGAGCCTATGATACAGCCGGCGGAGCAAAGTTCTTAAAAGATACCGGAGAATTGATTTTACCGAAGAACATCGCCGATAATTTAGGGGAATATACCATTACTTACGAAAAAACCGAGTTTAAAAAAGGCGATATTCGTCCGGAACTTTATTTTGATGTGACGACTCCGGATGGCACGGTTTTCAAAATGAAGGAAGAAAATATCGACTATCAAATCAGCTACAATCAAAGATTTACCGTTAATTTGCGAGCACATGATGTCTTCCGTCTGGAGATGAGAAGAGAAATTGAAGAGATTATTCGGGAAACGGAGCTTTTGGCAAAACCGGATAATGAACTGACAGAGGATGATAAGATTTCTCTGAAATTGCTTGGCCAAAGATATCGGGATTTTGCGGGTAAGATGCAAAAACACTCGGACGGACTTTCCAATCAGATTGCACTGATTGGTGCCAAAGAGAGCCGCTTGCTGCTAACAATCAATCGACTGGATGATGATAAGCTGAATTTTAAAAGCCTGTTGTCTGAAACGGAGGATACCAATATTCCGGAAGCGATTATCAATTTGAAGAACGTCGAAAATGCGTATTCCATGTCGCTGGCCGCAGGTGCCAAAGTTATTCAGCCAACCCTTTTAGATTTCTTACGTTAAAAGATACCATAACATAAAAAGATACCATAACACACAAACAGATTGTGATTATAAAGGAGAATAATCGATGGTAATTCAAACAAAGTATTTTGGACAGGTAGAAATTGATGACTCAAAGGTAATAAACTTTGAAAATGGAATTTTTGGTTTTGAAGACCAAAAGCAATTTGCGGTTTTATATGAAGGAGATGCAGGAGAAAATCCTTTTTGCTGGCTTCAATCTGTGCAAGAGCCTTATGTTTGCCTGCCGATGATTGATCCCCTGATTTGGTTCCCTGATTATCAACCGGAATTGGCCGATGAAGAAATTTTAAAATTAGGAGAGCTTGACTCCGAGGTGATTAGTGTTTATACTGTTACCGTAGTACCGGAAAATATCGAGGAAATGACAACCAATCTCAGGGCACCTATTGTGATTAACTTAGCAACGAAAAAAGGGGCTCAAATTGTGACGATTGAGGAGCAGTATCAAATCCGAGAGAATTTATACAACAGGATTAAAGACACAAGGGAGGAATAGTATGCTGGCACTTTCAAGACGAGTAGGCGAATCAATCATTATTGATAACAACATTGTAGTTACAGTAATTGGAGTAAGTGGCGAGCAAGTAAAGCTTGGGATTCAAGCACCGAGTCATATCAAAATCTATCGGGAAGAAATTCAAGAACAAATCAGACAGGAAAACCAAGCAGCCGTGAATGTAAGCGACAAATCGACCGAGGCGTTGAAAAATTTAATGAATCAGTAGACCCGAAAACAGCTCTTTGCAAAAGTTTAATACAATCTTTATGAAAAAATTATGAAATTCCGCAATTTGTGGACGATTTTTGGAAAAAGAAATGGTAATATAAGGATACAAGCTATTTCTTTGAAAAGCCATAGCAAACAGCAGAGTAGAAAAGAAGGGAAGGGATTGCTTTCGTTCTTTATACTTGTCACAAAGTTCAAATATTTTATAAAGAGAAGAACGGGAATTTTAGGAAAAAGAAATAAAATTTTATTTCTTGCAATTTAGAAAGAGCTGTGTTATAATTTGCAATTGGAACTATCCTTGCTCGGCAGATGTCGGGCCAAAGACCGTAAGGAGGTGTAAAATGAATAAGTATGAATTAGCTCTTGTAATCAATGGTCGTTTGAGCGATGAAGAAAGAGATAGTGCTTTTGAAAGTGTAAAAGCAATTATCGAAAGATTCAACGGTAAAATCAACGATGTTGAAGATTGGGGTAAAAAGCGTTTGGCTTATGAAATTCAAAAGATGCATGAAGGTTTTTACTACTTCATTCACTTTGAAGCAGAAGCAACTGCTCCGATTGAAATCGAATCTCGTATTCGTATCCTTGAGCCTGTTCTTCGTTACTTGATTGTAAAGGAAGGAGAATAAGGCATGAATAAAGTCATGTTAATGGGCAGACTAACCAGAGATCCGGAGCTCCGATATTCACAGGGAGCAAATCCAATTGCTGTTGCAAGATATTCTTTAGCAGTTGATAGACGATTCCGTAAAGATGGGGATCCGGAGGCGGATTTTTTAAATATTGTAGCCTTTGGCAAGGCGGGCGAATTTGCAGAAAAATACTTTAAAAAAGGTATGAAAGTGGTAGTAGTAGGCAGGTTGCAAACCGGCAGCTACGAAAAGGACGGCATTACTCGTTATACTACCGATATTATTGCAGAAGAGCAACATTTTGCCGAAAGTAAAAAAAGCTTTGAAGGAAATCAAGAACAAAGTTTTTCCCGCCCAAGTTCAAAACCGGCCAATTCCATGTCGGAAGATGGCGGCTTTGCACCTATCGGAGATGATTTTGATGACGATGATATTCCTTTCTAAGAGATAAGGAGGAGTAAAGAATGGCTTTTCAAAAGAAACAGCAAAGACCAATGAAAAAGAAAACTTGTTCTTTTTGTGATGAAAACGGTGAAAAGTTAAGCTATAAAGATGTCAATAAATTACGTCGCTTTATTTCTGAACGTGGTAAGATTTTACCTCGCAGAATTACAGGTGTATGTGCAAAAGACCAAAGAACATTGACAACTGCTATTAAAAGAGCAAGACATGTAGCGCTTTTACCATATATTGAAGATTAATAGAAACCGCCGTTTATCGGCGGTTTCTTTACATTTTGGAATCCAAATGGAAAATTTCTTGATTTTTTGAGGTTCTGTGTGTATGATAGTAGAAGATGCGTCAATTGCACAGGATTTTCTCAAAAGAGAGAAAGGAAGCCAATGAATTATATAGAATTAAAGCATGGAAAGTACCAAGCCCACATTTTGCCTGAATTGGGCGGAAATATTGTCTATTTATACGATTCCGAGCAAAAAAGGGAGCTTTTAATCGGCACACACAGCCTAGATGAACTAAAAAGCAGTCCTTATGTCTATGGAATGCCCCTTCTTCTTCCGCCGAACCGGATTGAAGATGGAAAATTTCGATACGACGGCCGTGAATATCAATTCCCCGTCAATGAAAAGGAAAGAAACAATCATTTGCATGGTTTGTTTATTTTTTCCGATTATCAAGTGAAGTCGGAGATACATTCCGAAGAGAAGGCAGAGCTTATTTTGGAATATCAATTTGATGAAAAGGATGAGAATTTTACGTATTTTCCGCATAAGATGAAGCTGCAAAAGGCCTACTGTCTGGATGCTACTGGGCTGAATCTTACTTTTACAGTGGAAAATCAAAGTGAAAAAACGATTCCGATGATGTTTGCATTTCACACTACATTTCCGCTGATGAATGATCCGGCGGAAAACGAGAAAATGAAGATTCGAATGTCGGTCAATGCCAGAGTACGCTTGAATGAAAGGCTTTTGGGAACGGAAGATTATATTCCGATGGATAAGATTGCAAATGTGGCGGCAGCCGAGGGCTTTTCGCCACTGGAAGAAGATATGGATAATGTTTTTCGCATGAAAACATTCGGCTTTCGAGGAGCCTTGCTGGCCTATCCGAAATACAATGGACTCACAGTCTATGAAGTGGATGATCTTTTCCGCTATATGGTAGTATGGAACAATGGCCAAAAAGGGGATAAGATTTGCATAGAGCCGCAAACTTACAAAAATAACGGTATCAACTTGCCGTCATGGGAAAAAGACGGACTTCATTTGAAATCCGGAGAAACCTTGCAGGCCAAAATGAGAATTTCATCATTACCTTTGGATAAAACAGTATAAAATCCGAAAGTGTTGAAAAAAGGCCGGGCAGTGGTGGATGAAGCATGGAATACAAGTTTTTGAGAATCACCAAAAACAAATAATGGGAACAGAAAATAAGGAGTATTGTAATGAAGAAATTTTTAAGCTTAGTATTGGTATTGGCGTTATCTGCAAGTATTTTGGCAGGTTGCGGTAAGACCGAAAACAAAGAAACAGAAACGAAAACCGAAACCGGTACGAACGAAAATAAGGAACCGGCGGCAAATACAGAGAATGATAAGGTACTTTTGACGGTCGGTGATAAGACCATGACCAAGGCGGATGCCAATATCTACCTTTACAGTGCAAAGCTGAATGTCGAAAGAATGGGTATGGGGCCTACCATCTGGGTGAATGAAATTGAGCCGGGAAAGACCTTTGAAGCGGCACAGTTGGAGCAATTGAAAAATACTTTAAGTTATGTCAATATTTTGAATTTGGAAGCACAAAAGAGAAATCTGGCGATGGATAAAGAGGAAGAAGAAAAGTCGGTTGCGGAAGTGAAGCAAATTATTGAAACACTCCCGGCTGAAATCAAAGAATACTATGGCTTTACCGAAGAAAGTTTCCTCAAATTTTTCAAGGAGCAATCTTTGATACAGAAAGTATTTGAAGATGAAATGAAAGATTTCAAGGTAGACGAAAGTAAATTGAAAACTTTGTATGAAGCGGATCAAAGATATCAAAAGATGGAAGAAATCGGAGTAGACCACTACTTTGATCGTGTCAGAGCAAGACATATTTTAATCAGTACTTTGGATGGAGAGCGTAAGCCTTTGCCGGAGGATAAAAAGGCGGAAGCCAAGAAAAAAGCGGAAGAACTTTTGAAAAAGGCCAAAGCCGGGGAAGATTTTGCAACACTTGCCACTGAAAACAGTGAAGATCCGGGCAGCAAAGACAAGGGCGGCGAGTATATTTTCGGTTACGGAGAAATGGTGCCGGAGTTTGAAAAGGCAGCCTTTGAATTGGAAGTTGGAGGTATCAGTGATTTGGTAGAAACCAGCTATGGCTATCACATCATTAAATTGGAAGAAAGAATTCCTGCAAGTGCAGAGGATAAGAAGAAAGCCGAAGATCAAAAGAAACAAATTATCGAAAGCTATGAAGAGCAGTTGAAGGCGGAAGAATTCCAAGTACGCTATGACGAGTTGGCGAAAAATTATGAGGTCAAATTCGATGACGCATTATTTGAGACTTTAAGCCTTAGCTATACCGTACCGAGTCCTGCCAAAGAGCAGTAAAAATGTTTACCTGCGGACAGAAATGTTCGCAGGTATTTTAAAAAAAATGAATAGAAAGGCCGCAAAGCCTTTTGGAGAGAGGGATAGAAAAAATAAAAAAAATCTCATTTTTTTCTTGACAATCTCAGCTTTCTTTAGTATAATCATCTATGTTGCTTGACAAACAAGTCATTCAATTGGCCCAATGGTTCAGTCGGTTAGAACGCCGCCCTGTCACGGCGGAGGTCAGGGGTTCGAGTCCCCTTTGGGTCGTTGATAAGAATTATCTTATCTGTATGTAATTGAAATCATTCAATTATCCCAGACCTTACAAGAGGGCGCTTAGCTCAGCTGGGAGAGCACCTGCCTTACAAGCAGGGGGTCACAGGTTCGA